>JANNUE010000271.1:0-11128 GCA_031394895.1 Betaproteobacteria bacterium | reverse complement strand
GCAGATTGCTCGTCGATGCCGCCGGGCAGGTCATGCCGGTGCCCAATGGATTGGCAGTCACGTAGCTGACAGCCAGTTTGCGGTTGGTATTGATCCGGTTCACCATATCGTCCAGTACCACCAGGGCTTGCACGCGCTGGTACGACTCCATTTGCGAGCGTTGGCTCTGCACCATCAGCCCGATCAGCCCGAGCAGGCCGAGCATCAGAATCACCAGCGTCACCAGTACCTCGATCAGACTCGATCCGCTCTGACTGCCGCGTTGCTTTGCAATTCTTTTCATCAACAACCTCCCAGGCGACTCATCGGCAGGCCACTGAGATCGAAAGAGACACAGCGCGCGTGGCCACCGGCGTCATCGCTGAACTGAAGATGATTCACCGCCGCGTTCAACCGTCCATTGGCCAGGTAAGCCACCTGGGTCGAAGTAGTGGTGATCACAAGACTGGGAAAGCTGTCCTGCTGGCTTAGTGCGATAGTTCCGTTCTTGACGCTCCAGCCGTTCTGCCAGCCGCCCGTCGCCGCCGCCAAAACCACTTGCGAGTTTCGATTGATGGCTTCGCTGCGCGCCAGCGCTGCGGCATTGGCAAACGCAAAGGCCGCTGCCTTGACCCGCTGGCCGACAATCAGGTCCTTGAACGACGGAATGGCGATGCCTAACAAAACAGCCGCCAAGGCGACCACAACCATCAATTCAATCAGGGTAAATCCGGCTTGAATTCGCTGCCGCACGCCGGCACCCACAGGAAACGCTGGTTTTGCTTGGTTCATGATCTGCACGAACTCCATTTACCAGCAATCAGAGACACTGCTGGCGCTGCCGGATTTTGTCTTGACAGCCAGATTGCTGAGGGCCAGTGTGGCGCATTTGGTGTCTTGAGCCAACTGCGTACCGATAGGTGTTCCGGTAATGATGTATGTCGGCGCCCCGGCCAAGGCGCTGCAATTGCCAACAGCGGTGGGCATCGTACAGGCCACGGTGATTGCATATTTGCTGACGACTTCCGTGGGCAGGGTCATGCTCAGGTCCGCCAAAGCACTGGCGCCGCCCGCATACATGCGCGCATCCAGCATGTACTGCTCCTGCTTGTTGGAAACCGAATACATGAAGCTTTGCACCGCCGAGCGGTTCGCCCGCACGATGTACTGGGTGTACGA
Organism: Betaproteobacteria bacterium; assembly: GCA_031394895.1. GTDB lineage: Bacteria > Pseudomonadota > Gammaproteobacteria > Burkholderiales > Burkholderiaceae_C > Rhodoferax. The sequence goes on along the minus strand of JANNUE010000271.1, from coordinate 9,970 downwards.
GGGGTAGGCGACCGCCGCCAAAATCCCGACAATCGCCACCGTAACCATCAGCTCAATCAGGGTAAAACCGCGGGACTTCTTGTGTTTCATGAGGGTGTCAATCATTTTTTGTTGCCCTGATTATGGAATTGAACGGCCGCCACCCTGGGCGGCCACCCGATATAAGGCAATGCCGCCCGGATAAGTGGTAAAAACGCAGTCATGCCCGAGTTACTTTCTCCCCATCAAGCCCTGGTCCTGGCGCAACAGCAGGCCGAGTGCGCGCTGTGGCTGTGTGACCCGAACCCGCGCGTCGGCTGCGTCATCACCGACGCCCGTGGCCAGTTGCTGGGCCAGGGCCACACCCAGCGCGCCGGTGACGCGCACGCTGAAGTCATGGCGTTGCGTGATGTCGCGGCGCGCGGTCAATCGAGCGCAGGCGCGACCGCCTATGTGACGCTGGAGCCGTGCTCGCATCAGGGCCGCACCGGCCCCTGCTGCGACGCGCTGATCGCGGCCGGCATCCGCAAAGTGGTAGTCGCCCAGACCGACCCGAATCCGCTGGTCGCTGGCCAGGGCCTGGCACGGCTGCGCGCAGCCGGCGTGGACGTCACGTTGCTGCCTGCCGACGACGCGCTGGCGCTGCAATCGCGCGCGCTCAACATCGGTTTTTTCAGCCGCATGATCCGCAAGACGCCGTGGCTGCGCCTGAAGATTGCCGCGTCGCTGGACGGCCAGAGCGCACTGGAAAACGGCGCCAGCCAATGGATCACATCGGAGGCGGCACGCGCCGACGGCCACGCCTGGCGCGCGCGCGCCAGCGCTGTGCTCAGCGGCATCGGCACCGTGCTGCAGGACAACCCGCGGCTCGACGTGCGGCTGGTCGAGAGCCCGCGCCAACCGCACCTGGTGCTGCTCGACAGCCGACTGCAAACACCACCGGACGCGCAGCTTTTCGGCATCGGTCGCAACGTGCTGATCTTCGCGGCGCAGCGGGACCATGCCAGAGAAGCGGCGCTGCAGGCGCGCGGCGCGACTGTCACCTATCTGCCTGGCGCCAACAATAAAGTCGATCTGGCAGCACTGCTGCAAGACCTGGCGCGGCGCGAAATCAACGAGCTGCATGTGGAGGCCGGGCACCGGCTCAGCGGCGCGCTGCTGCGCCAAGGGCTGGTCGATGAGTTGCTGGTGTATCTGGCGCCCAAGCTGCTGGGACGCGGCCAGGGCATGTTCGAACTCGGGACGCTGACCGAGCTGTCGCAGGCGCTGCCGCTGAGCTTTGTGTCGAGCGAAATGATGGGCCCCGATCTGCGAATCGTCGCCCGGCCACCCGGCCGGGACTGCTTTTAGCCAAGTTTTCGAGGCGCCAGCCAGGTTCGGCGCCAATCCCTGCGAAAATAGACCTATGTTTACTGGAATCATCACTGGTGTGGGGCGCATCGCCGCCGTCCACGCCGCAGGCAGCTCTTCCACCCACGGCAAGCGCCTCGTCATTGAGTGCCCGACCGGCTACCTCGACGACGTTGGCCTGGGCGACAGCATTGCGCTCAACGGTGCGTGCATGACCGTTACCTCGGTGGACAGCGCGCAGCGCCAGTTCACGGTGGATATTTCGGCCGAGTCGCTGGACAAGACGGCCGGCCTGGCGCAGACCGGCAGCATCAACCTGGAAAAAGCGCTGCGCGCCAACGACCGCCTGGGCGGCCACCTGGTGTCGGGCCATGTGGACGGCATTGGCCGCGTGACGCAATTCGAGCAGATTGGCGAGAGTTGGCTGCTGCGCGTGCTGGCACCCCAAACGCTGGCGAAATACCTGGCGTACAAGGGCTCGATCACCGTCAACGGCGTCAGCCTCACCGTCAACCAGATCCGCGATCTGGCTGACGGCTGCGAGATGAGCATCAACCTGATTCCACACACCGTTGAAAATACGGCGCTCGGCCGGCTGGCGGCCGCAACGCTCGTCAATCTGGAGATTGACCTGATCGCGCGCTATGTCGAACGCATGTTGACGCCCGACGCACCGCCCGCCAGCGCCGCGCCACTGACCTGCTAAAGCCCATTTGTCCCCTCCTGAACCGAAAGCCCTTTGCATGAGCACCCTCTCCCCTGTCGCCATCTCTCCGGTTGAAGACGTCATTGCCGACATGCGCGCCGGCCGCATTGTGATCCTGGTCGATGAAGAAGACCGCGAGAACGAAGGCGACCTGGTGCTGGCGGCGGATCACGTGAGCGCCGAGGCGATTAATTTCATGGCGCGCTTCGGGCGTGGTTTGATCTGCCTGACGCTCACGCAAGAGCGCTGCGAGCTGCTGCAATTGCCGCCCATGACACTGCGCAACGGCGACAAGAAGGGCACGGCCTTTACCGTGTCGATTGAAGCCGCCGAAGGCGTGACGACCGGTATTTCGGCGGCCGACCGGGCGCGCACCGTGCAGGCCGCGGTTGCGCGCGACGCCACTGCCGACGACCTGCTGCAGCCGGGGCATATCTTTCCGTTGCAGGCGGTCGAAGGCGGCGTGCTGATGCGCGCCGGCCACACCGAGGCCGGTTGTGACCTGGCCGCGATGGCCGGCTGCAGTCCGGCGGCGGTGATCTGCGAGATCATGAAGGACGACGGGACGATGGCGCGGCTGCCCGACCTGCAACTGTTTGCCGCCACGCACGGTTTGAAGATTGGCACCATTGCCGACCTGATCGCGCATCGCAGCCGGGTCGAGTCGCTGGTCGAGAAAAAGGGCTCGCACACGATGAACACGGCGTTCGGTGAATTCACCGTGCACGCCTTCAAGGACAAAACCACGCAGGGTGTTCATCTGGCGCTGGTCAAAGGCCAGTGGGGCCCGCAGGACACGGTGGTCACGCGCGTGCACGAGCCGACCTCAATGCTCGACGCGCTGGAGGTCGGCCGCCCCATGCACTCCTGGAGTCTGGACGCGAGCCTGACGCGCATCGCCGCCGAGGGTCAGGGCGTTGTTGTGCTGCTCAACTGCGCCGAGAGCGCCGACCAGCTGCTGGCCCAGTTTGACGGCACGGCGCGCTCCAGCCACGGCCCCGAGCGTGGCCGCATGGACCTGCGCAGCTACGGCATTGGTGCGCAAATTCTGCGCGAATGCGGCGTGCACAAAATGACGCTGATGGGCAACCCGCGGCGCATGCCCAGCATGACCGGCTACGGCTTGGAGATTGCCGGCTACATCACAAAATAACACGATAAGGAGATCGCATGTTTGGTGCTGACAAGGGAGCCCTCGATCTGGGCCACACTGCGTTGCAGGGCCGCAAGCTGAGCATTGGCATGGTGCAGGCGCGCTTCAACGACGCGGTGACCAGCGCGCTGGCGCAAGCCTGCAAGGCCGAGTTGCTGGCCCTGGGCGTGCAGGAGAAAAACATCGACCTGGTGCTGGTGCCCGGTGCGCTCGAGATACCGCTGGCGCTGGCGGCGATGGCCGAAAAGATGAAGTACGACGCGCTGGTCGCGCTGGGCTGCATCATTCGCGGTGAAACTTATCACTTCGAGCTGGTCGCCAACGAATCGGGCGCTGGCGTCAGCCGGGTCGCGCTGGACTTCCAGTTGCCGATTGCCAATGCCATCCTGACCACCGAGAACCTGGAGCAGGCGGTTGCCAGACAAACCGAAAAAGGGCGCGACGCGGCCCGCGTGGCGGTCGAAATGGCCAACCTGCTGGAAGCACTCGAATGACCGATCTGAATACCAAACCGAAGTCTGACCGCCCACCGCGGCAACCCCGCACCGGCCTGACCAGCACTGGTGCGCGCAAGGCGGCCAGCAAGTCCGAGCGCAGTCGCGCGCGCGAGTTTGCGCTGCAGGCGCTGTACCAGACGCTGGTTGGCAAGAACCCGGTCGATGACATCGACGCATTCACGCGCGAGCTGGCTGGGTTTTCCAAAGCCGACGCGCTGCACTTCAGCACGCTGTTGCACGGCTGCACCGAGGAAATGGCGCAGCTCGACGCCCTGCTGGTGCCGCTGCTGGACCGCAAGCTGGCGGAGATCTCGCCGATTGAACACGCGGTGCTGTGGATCGGCGCCTACGAGCTGCAGCATTGTCCGGATGTGCCGTGGCGCGTTGTCCTCAACGAGTGCATTGAAATGGCCAAGGAATTTGGCGGCACCGACGGTCACAAGTACGTCAACGCGGTGCTCAACGGTCTTGCGCCGAAGTTGCGCGCGGCCGAGGTGAGCTCCGACCGGGGGACCGCGCGCTCATGAGAGTTACCGGGCGCTCGCGTCGGATCGAGCCCTTTTACGTCATGGAAGTGGCCAAGGCGGCGGCGCTGCTGGCGGCCAAGGTTGCGCAGAGCGATGCGCCGATGATTTTTCTCAACATCGGCGAGCCCGACTTCACGGCCCCGCCCCTGGTGCAGGAAGCGGCCTGCAAAGCGGTGCGCGACGGCCTCACTCACTACACGCAGGCCATCGGCATGGCGAGCCTGCGCGAGCGCATCAGCGACTGGTATTGGCAGCGCTTCCAGGTCAAGGTGCCGGCCAGCCGCATTGTGGTTACCGCCGGCGCCTCCGCCGCGCTGCAACTGGCCTGTCTGGCGTTGGTCGAGACTGGCGACGAAATGTTGATGCCCGACCCCAGCTATCCGTGCAACCGGCATTTTGTCAGCGCAGCGGACGGCCAGGCGGTATTGATTGCAACCTCCGCGCAGGAGCGCTTTCAGCTCAGCGCAGACAAGGTCGAAGCGGCCTGGAACCCCCAGACGCGCGGCGTTTTGCTGGCGTCGCCGTCGAACCCGACCGGCACCTCGATCGACCCCGATGAGCTGCGCCGCATCCACTCGGTGGTGAAGCGGCACGGCGGCATCACGCTGGTCGATGAGATCTACCTGGGGCTAAGCTACGAGGCGCAGTACGGCCAGACGGCGCTGGCGATCGATGACGACATCATCAGCATCAACAGCTTCAGCAAGTACTTCAACATGACCGGCTGGCGCCTGGGCTGGATGGTGGTGCCAGAAAAACTGGTGCCGGTGATCGAGCGGCTGGCGCAAAACCTGTTCATCTGCCCGAGCACCATTGCGCAGTACGCCGCGCTGGCCTGTTTTGACAGCGAGAGCCTGGCCGAGTACGAGCGCCGGCGTAGCGAATTCAAGGCGCGGCGCGACTACTTCATTCCGGCGCTCAACGCCTTGGGGCTGACGGTACCGGTGCCGCCGGACGGCGCTTTTTACGCCTGGGCTGACTGCTCTGCTGCGTGCCGCAAGCTGGGCGTCAAAGACAGTTGGGACCTGGCGTTCGAGCTCATGCAACGCGCCCACGTGGCGGTCACGCCGGGGCGTGACTTTGGCGTCGCCGACAGCCAGCATTTCATCCGCTTTTCCACAGCCAGTTCTATGGCGCAACTGCGGGTGGCGGTCGAGCGTTTAGGGAGCTTGCTGGCATGACGGCGCCTGTTGCAGCGGCAACCCCGTTTGTCTGGCCGGTACGCGTTTACTGGGAAGACACCGACGCCGGCGGCATCGTGTTCTATGCCAACTACCTGAAGTATTTCGAGCGCGCCCGCACCGAATGGCTGCGCGCCCTGGGCCTGGAGCAAAGCGCGTTGCGCGCCAGCAATGGCGGCATTTTTGTGGTCAGCGAGGCACAAATCCGCTACCACCGGCCGGCCCGGCTTGACGACGAACTTCTTGTTACCGTGCAGCCGGTAGAAATAGCGCGCGCAAGCCTGACAATACAGCAGCAGGCCCGGCTCAACACATCTGCCAATGGCGCCTTGCTGTGTGAAGCTACCATCCGCATCGGCTGGGTCGATGCCGGCAGCTTCAAGCCGGCGCGAATCCCGCCAACCATTCTGGAAAAACTCAAATGAACCAAGACCTGTCGATTCTGCACCTGGTGCTCAACGCCAGCATCGTGGTGCAACTGGTGATACTGCTGCTGGTGCTGATCTCGGTCTCCAGTTGGGCCGCGATCTTTCGCAAACTGTTCGCGATCAAGCGGGTCAAAGCGCTCAACGATGATTTCGAGCGCGAATTCTGGTCCGGCACCAGCCTCAATGAACTGTTTGCCGCTGCCACCAAGAATGCGCGCGGCGCCGGACCGATGGAACGCATTTTTGCCAGCGGCATGCGCGAATACCAGAAGCTGCGCGAGAAGCACATCGAGGACGCCACCACGCTAATGGACGGGGCACGGCGCGCCATGCGCGCGAGCTTCCAACGTGAAATGGACGTGCTCGAAATCAATCTATCGTTCCTGGCTTCGGTCGGTTCCGTGTCGCCCTATGTCGGTTTGTTTGGCACCGTCTGGGGCATCATGCATTCGTTTACCGGGCTGGCGTCGCTGCAGCAGGTCACGCTGGCCACGGTGGCGCCCGGTATTGCCGAGGCGCTCGTGGCCACCGCCATCGGCCTGTTTGCGGCGATTCCTGCGGTCGTCGCTTACAACCGGTTTGCGCACGATATCGACCGCGTTGCAATCAAGCTCGAGACCTTCATCGAAGAGTTCTCCAACATCTTGCATCGCAATGTGGGCGCGCATTCGGCGTCCGGTCACTAACGGGAGCCGCCCATGCCAAGCCTGGTCAGTCGCGGACGCGGACGGCGCACCATCAACGAGATCAACATGGTGCCGTTCATTGACGTGATGCTGGTGCTGCTGATCATCTTCATGGTGACGGCGCCGCTCATCGCACCCAGCGTGATCAATCTGCCCAGCGTCGGCAAGGCCACGCGCCAGCCTGATCAGGTGATCCAGATCATCATTGCCAAAGATGACTCGTTTGCGATGAAGGTCAAGGACCAGTCAACGCCGCTATCGCTGGGCACGCTGGCCGCCAAGGTGCGCCAGGCGCAAGCCGCAGTGTCCGACAGCGCGGTCGTCATCAGTGCCGACCGTAGCGTCAAGTACGAATCGGTGGTCAAGGTCATGGACACGCTGCAACGCGCCGGCGTGCAGCGGGTCGGCCTGTCGGTGCAAATGGCAAACTAGCGCCGTTGAAAGCTCAAATGTGCCTTCTCTTGTCATTGCGAGCGAAGCGCGGCAATCCAGGGGTTCATGGATTGCCGCGTCACTGCGTTCCTCGCAATGACGAGCGCATAGTAATTTCGAAACTCCCAAAACCCTTGGCGCCGCTGTATGCACGCCGCCGCTGATCGCCTGGATTTTGCGCCGCCGCCAACCAGCGGTCTGCTGCGCGCGCTCGGTCTGGCAATCCTGGCTCATGCTTTCCTGCTGGCCGCCCTGACTTGGGGTGTGCAGTGGAATGACCAGGCGCTGACGATCACGGCCGAGGCCGAGTTGTGGTCGGCCGTGCCGCAGCAAGCCGCGCCGGCGCTGGTTGAGCCGCCGCCCGAGCCGGTGGTGGCACCAGCGCCGGCGCCAGTTGCGCCGCCTGCGCCACCTGCGCCACAAGCGGCGCCCGAACCAAGCCAGGCCGACATCGCCCTCGCGCGTGAGAAGCAACTCAAGCAGATCAGGCAAGAGAAGGAACAGCAACGCCTGGCGCAACTGGCGCAAAAGAAACTGCTGGAAAAGGAACGCCTGCAAGAAAAGCTCAAGCAGGAGAAGAAGGCGGCAGAGGATAAGAAGAATGCCGATCTGCTGACGCAAAAGAAGGACGCAATCAAGGCCCAGCAGGACGCCAGGATCATGAAGGAACTGCGCGACGCCAACCTCAAGCGCATGTCCGGGCTGGCCGGCGCCAGCGGCGCAGCCGACTCCAGCGGCACCGCACTAAAGTCAGCCGGGCCATCGAGCAGCTACGGCGGGCGCATCAGCGCCCGCATCAAGCCCAACATCGTGTTCATCGACGACATCGCGGGCAACCCGACGGCTGAAATCGAGGTGCGCACGGCGCCGGACGGCACCATCCTCAGCCGCAAGCTGCTCAAGTCCAGCGGCGTCAAGTCGTGGGACGACGCGGTGCTTAAAGCGATCGACAAGACCGAGAAATTGCCGCTTGACGTCGATGGGCGCGTGCCCTCGCCTTTGACCATTGGCTTTCGGCCGAAGGACTGAGCGCCGGGGGGTGGCTTGTCGGGTTACGCTGCGCTAACCCGACCTACGGATAACTTGTCGGGTTACGCCTGCGGCAAACCCGACCTACCGGGGCGACGAATGCCGTTCCTTGTAGGTCGGATTAGCGCAGCGTAATCCGACGACTCTTGCTTATTCGTAAACGATCTCTGCCTTGCCCTGCGCGGCCTGCACGCGCCAGGCCGCCAGCGCGGCATTGGTGGGGAAGAATCTGGCCTCGTCGCCGAGTTGCAGCTCGGCCCGCGCCGGGCCGGCTGCGCCCTGCCACGACAGCGCCATCCGCACCGCCAGGCCGCGCTGCAATTCACCCTGCTCGGTAATCTCGCGCTGCGCCGGATACTCGCGGACCATGCGCGCCACATCCGGCGCCTGGGTACCCGCGTCGGCACTGAACGCCACGCGCAGGAACTTGCCAAAACGGCAGCGCGCCCGCTCCAGATCCCACAACTGCGTCACCGTCAGTTGCATGCCGCCACTGAAGCGGTCCGGCTGCAGCTTGCCCATCACGATCACCAGTTCATCGTCCTTGAGAAACTGGCGCTGGGCATTGAGCAGCGCTTCGTCGATGCGTGCGTCGATGAGGCCGGACTTGTCGTCGAGCTTGAACAGAATCAGCTTGCCGCGCTGGCCGTTGATGACCCGAAAATCAGAGACGATGCCGGCCAGCAACTGCGGCTCGCGCGTGTCAATCAGGTCGTCGATCTGGCGCTTGACAAAGCGTCGCACCTCCAGTGCCACTTCGTCAAACAGATGGCCCGACAAATAAAAGCCGACCGCCGATTTCTCCAACGTCAAGCGCTCCTTCACGCCCCATGGCAGCGCCGGCACCAGCTCCGGCTCCTGCGTGCTCGACCCGTGATCGTCGTCGCCACCGAGGTCGAACAGCCCGCCCTGATTCGCGTTGGCCAGCGCCGCTGCGCCAAAGTCGAACGCGCGGTCCAGGGAGGCGAGCAGACTGGCACGGTTCAGGTCGATGCTGTCAAAGGCACCGGCCTTGATCAGCGCTTCGACGGTACGCTTGTTGACGCGCGAACGGTCGATGCGCACGCAAAAGTCGTACAGACTCTTGAACGCCCCGCTGTCACCGCCCATGGGACCGACCCCGCGCCCTTCGCGGGCCGCGACAATCGCCTCAATCGCTTGCGGGCCGGAGCCTTTAATGGCGCTCAGCCCGTAGCGGATGGTCTTGCTGGAGACCGGCTCAAAGCGGCTGCCGCCTCGGTTGACATCGGGCGGCTCGAACGTCAGGCCCATCTTCAGCGCGTCTTCGAACAGCGCCTTGAGCTTGTCGGTGTCGCCCATTTCGACCGTCATATTGGCGCAGAAGAACTCGGCCGTGTAGTGCACCTTGAGCCACGCCGTGTGATACGCCAGCAAGGCGTAGGCCGCCGAGTGCGCCTTGTTGAAGCCATAGCCGGCAAACTTCTCCATGTGGTCAAAAACCGCATCCGCGCGCTCCTGGCTCAGGCCGTTGCCGGCCGCGCCGTCGCGAAACTTCTGGCGCTGCTTTCCCATCTCTTCGGCGTTCTTCTTGCCCATCGCCTTGCGCAGCACGTCGGCCCCGCCGAGCGAATAGCCGCCCAGAATCTGGGCCATCTGCATCACCTGCTCCTGATACACCATGACGCCGTAGGTCTCGCTCAGAATGCCCTCAACCCGCGGATCGGGGTACTCCACCGCTTCGCGCCCGAGCTTGCGCGCGACGTAGGTTGGAATCAGGTCCATCGGCCCCGGACGGTACAGCGCGTTCATCGCGATCAGGTCTTCCAGCCGGGTCGGCTTGGCGTCGCGCAGCATGCCCTGCATGCCACGGCTTTCGAACTGGAACACGGCCTCTGTCTTGGCGTCGGCAAACAGCCGGTACACCCTCGGGTCGTCGAGCGGCAAATTGTCGAACGAAAAGTTTTCCTGGCCCGGGTGGCGCTGCACAATGAGCTGGCGCGCAAGCTCCAGAATGGTCAGCGTGGCCAGGCCCAAAAAGTCG
>JANNUE010000187.1:0-1810 GCA_031394895.1 Betaproteobacteria bacterium | reverse complement strand
CAAGGCGCAGGGACAGGTGACAACAAGCACCGCCACCGCAACCATAAGCGCATGCCCAGGGTCCCGTTCCCACCAATATAGACCGGCCAAGGCGGCAGCCAGCAGGACCGCGATCAAGAAGGGTTTGGCAATGCGATCGGCCAATCGGGCCAGCGCCGGTTTGCTGGTTGACGCACTTTCCATGAGCGCCACAATCTGGGCGAAACGGGTCTGCTCGCCGACCCGCTCGACCCGGACCTTCACCACCGACGAGAGGTTGTGACTGCCGGCGATCACCGCAGCGCCCACGCCCCGCGCCAGCGGTCGCGACTCGCCCGTGAGCAGCGCCTCATCGACCATGGTGTCACCTTGCAGCAGCACACCGTCAACCGGAAAGGTCTCACCCGGCAAGACGCGAATAGTGTCGTCTGGCAGCAGACGGCGCACCGGCACCCGCTCATAAGTGCCGTCCTGGCCGAGCCGCGCCACGCTGTCGGGCAGCCGGTTCATCAGTGCTTCCAGCGCGCCGGCGGTTCGGTCACGCAGACGCAATTCCAGCCAGCGACCGGCCAGCAGGAAAAAGACAAACATGGTCAGCGAGTCAAAATATACCTCCCGACCAAAAATTCCCTGCGGATCAAAAGTACCGGCGGTGCTGACGGCAAAGGTAATCAGCATGCCCAAAGCCACCGGCAAATCCATGCTCACACGGCGCTGCAACACGTCCCGCAGCGCACTGCCAAAAAAAGGACCACTGGAAAACAGAATCACCGGCAGAGTCAGAACCCAGGACGCCCAGCGCAGCAGTTGCTCCATCTCGGGCGTCAAATCCCCCGGCGCCGCCACATAGGCCGGATAGGCGTACATCATCACCTGCATCATGCACAGCCCCGCCACGCCCAAGCGCCACAGCGCCTTGCGCGCTTCGTTTTTGCGCCGTTCACGGGCAAACGCGTCATTGGCGGGCACGGCGCGGTAGCCGGCGGTTTGAATCGCTCGCATCCAGTCAGAAGGCAGGATCGCATCCGCGCACCAGACGATGCGTGCTCGGTGGCTGCCCGCGCTCACCTCGGCCTGCACCACGCCGGGCACGCTCAGCAACGCATCCTCGATGATCAGTGCACAAGCAGCGCAATGCATACCTTCAATCAGGAGGTTGGACTCCCAGAAATTAGCGCGACGCGCATCTGGGCGGCTGAAGGCGGACCACTCCAGCGGGTCGTCCAGCAGGCGTACCGCTTCTATCGCCGCACACGCGTCGGGAGAATCCAATTGAACCCTGTAACGGGTTTCAACAGGACTTTCTGTAGCCGTGGCGCAGACGGCAGGACTTGCGGTTGACATAAGGTCCAAAGGTGCCCGGTGAGGTGCGCAGTTTACTTGACGACAATCAAGGCACCACGGGACGGACAGGGTAAGCTTGAGACCTTCACTCAAATCTGGAGCAATTCATGTACCAAAGAATTCTTGTAGCCACCGATGGTTCTACCTTGTCCAAAAAGGCCGTCACCAGCGCCATTGCGCTGGCAGCCCTGACAGGTGCAGAGTTGGTGGCCTTGAAAGTGGTTCCGCGTTACCCGCAAAGCTACTTTGAGGGCGGCCTGGCATTGCAGGCGGCTGAAGTCAGCCGGGTTGAGCAGCAATGGGCAGAGGCCGGACAGGCCATCGTCGACGCGGTCCAGAAAACAGCGCTGGCAAAAGGCGTCAAAACCAAGGCTGTCACGGTCAAGTCGGACCTGGTGTCAGATGCGGTGATAGCAGCCGCCAAAAAACACAAATGCGATCTGATCGTGATGGCATCCCATGGTCGCCGCGGTATCAAACGTCTTCT
>JANNUE010000164.1:0-12390 GCA_031394895.1 Betaproteobacteria bacterium | reverse complement strand
CAGCTCGAGAAACGCATCATGTTCCGCCGGGCCATGAAGCGCGCCATGCAAAATGCCATGCGTCTGGGTGCCCTGGGCATCAAGATCATGTCGTCGGGTCGCCTGAACGGTATTGAAATTGCGCGTTGTGAGTGGTATCGCGAAGGTCGCGTGCCACTTCACACATTGCGTGCCGACATCGATTACGGCACCTCTGAAGCAAAAACAACCTACGGCATCATTGGTGTCAAGGTCTGGGTCTACAAGGGTGACACGCTGGGTCGTAATGACCTGCCAGCCGCCGTTGATACGCGCGCTGACGACGAGCGTCGCCCACGCGGCCCGCGCCGCGATGCCCGTCCCGGCTCGGACCGCCCGGCACCCCGTGGTGCGCGTCGTCCTGCGTTGGGCAGCAATGCCGCGCCTGCCGATGGCAGTGACAAACCCGCTGAGGCCACTGGTGCCGATGCCACTAAACCCGCCGTTAAGCGCGTCCGCAAGGTAGCCGCGCCAGGTGCTGCAGCCAGCACCAGTGCTGTGGCATCTGACGGCAAAGGAGAATAATTATGTTGCAACCCGCTCGTCGCAAATACCGCAAAGAGCAAAAAGGCCGTAACACCGGCATTGCGACCCGAGGCAGCTCGGTCGCGTTCGGTGATTTTGGTCTGAAGTGCATCGATCGGGGCCGTCTGACGGCCCGCCAGATTGAAGCCGCGCGCCGTGCTATTTCCCGTCACGTCAAACGCGGTGGCCGGATCTGGATTCGTGTATTTCCGGACAAGCCAATTTCCCAAAAGCCGGCTGAAGTGCGCATGGGTAACGGTAAAGGCAATCCCGAGTACTACGTGGCTGAAATTCAGCCCGGCAAGATTGTCTTTGAGATCGTTGGTGTGACGGAAGAACTGGCGCGTGAAGCGTTTCGTTTGGCAGCTGCCAAGCTACCCTTGCGCACCACGTTTGTCGCTCGCATGATTGGCCAGTAAGCAGATTACATCCTATGAAAACTACTGAACTACGCCAAAAAGACGTTGCCGGCCTGCAAGTCGAAGTCAAAGAGCTGCAAAAAGCCCACTTTGGCCTGCGCATGCAAAAGGCCACGCAACAACTCAATAACACCGCTACGCTGCGCTCTACGCGCCGCGATATTGCTCGCGCCAAGACCATTCTTGTCGAAAAGCAAAGCGCTGAACAATCCGCCAAATAAGGAGCTATAAATGACGGAAGCTAAAACATCCCTCAAGCGTACTCTGACTGGCAAGGTGGTCAGCGACAAGCGTGCCAAAACGGTCACCGTGCTGATTGAGCGCCGTGTCAAGCACGAGCTCTACGGCAAGATCGTCGGCAAGTCCAGCAAGTACCACGCACATGACGAAAAGGGCGAGTACAAGCTGGGCGACATCATCGAAATCACCGAAAGCAGGCCGATTTCCAAAACCAAGAACTGGGTTGCCACCCGTCTGGTTCAAAAAGCCGCAGAGGTTTGAGGCTTTGCAGTCGCCAGGCTGCAAGACGCACAAGAACGGCTCACAATTGTGGGCCGTTTTTTATTTGCATTTATCAGGAGGACCACATGATCAAAGTAGGCGATACCCTTCCCGCAGCCACCTTAAAGGAGTTTGTCGAAGTCGAAGGCAATGGTTGCAGCCTTGGGCCCAATCCGGTTGATGTCGCCAAGGCAACCGCCGGCAAGACGATCGCGCTGTTTGGTTTGCCAGGCGCATTCACGCCAACCTGCTCTGCCAAACACGTGCCTGGCTATCTTGAAAACGCAGCCGCGTTCAAGGCCGCTGGTGTCGATGAGATCTGGTGCGTCAGCGTCAATGACGCGTTTGTCATGGGCGCCTGGGCGCGCGACCAAAAGACCGACGGCAAGGTCCGCATGCTGGCCGACGGCAGTGCCGCTTTTGCGCTGGCCACCGGGTTGATGCTGGACCTCACAGCCAAGGGCATGGGCGTTCGCAGCAACCGCTATTCGATGCTCGTCAAGGACGGCAAGGTCGCCGCACTGAACATTGAAGCGCCAGGCAAATTTGAAGTCAGCGACGCTGCCACCTTGCTGGCGCAAGCCAAAGCCTGAACCCGCCATTGCCTCAAGATCCTATAGATCGACCTTGAGGTAGTGCGCCCCTTCAATGGGGTTGTGGTAGTACGGCGGTATTTCCTGGAAACCCAGTTCATGGTAGAGCGCCCGCGCGCTCTCCATGTCGTCCAGCGTATCGAGCAGCATGCAGCCATAGTCGGCGACGCGGGCGTGCTCGAGCACAGCCTCTGCCAACAGGCGTCCGATACCCAGGCTTCGAAAACGCGGACGCACGTAGAGCCGCTTCATTTCGCAGGCGTTGGCGTAATCAACGCTGTCGAGTGGGCGCAACGCGCAGCAGCCGGCCAGTTCGTTGTTCACCAACGCCATCAGCAAGGCGCCACGCGGCGGCGCATACTCGCCCGGCAGCTCGGCAAGTTCCAACTCGAATCCCTGGAAACACAAGTCCACAGCAAGACTGCTGGCGTATTCGCGAAACAGCACGCGCAACACCTCAATTTCTTGTGGTGTGGCAGGTGTGACATATCGAACGGTTGAAGGTTTCAATTGCGGGTTTGGAGTGGGTCCGGTCACTCCCTTATCTTAGCCGGGTCCGTCACCCGGCAAGCTTCAACGCCCAACTGACCAGCGCGACGCAAGCCAGCAAGATGGCCGCCGCCGCAGCGCGCGTGAGCGCATCATCGCGCGAGCCGTGCACCTCAAGCGTGGTCACCTTGTCACCGTGGATCATGGGTCGAATGAGATTCTCACGCCTGCGGATAAGGTAGTACAACACGGTGCCAATGTGCAGCGCCAGCAAACCCAGCACAACGGGCCTGCCAATATTCTTGTGATAGATGCTCGCCTGACTGACCAAGGCACTGGAAACGAACTTGGCGAATGGGCCGGTAGCGCCAATTTCGTCATCGCTAAGCAGCCCGCTGCTCACTTGCATCAGCAGAAAAGCCAGCATCGCAAAGACCGACATGGCGCCGGCCGGATTGTGTCCGACCGAATGTTCAGGCGCTCTGAGGCCCTTGAGATAACGCAAGACGGTTGCCGGGGAATACACAAAGGATGAAAAGCGCGACCACCGTCCACCCACGCAGCCCCACACGATGCGAAACAACAACAGACTCAGCACGGCATAGCCGCAGCGAAAATGCCACTCCATCGCGGCGCCACCGATTTGACCGGTGCTGACTGAACCCGCAACGCACAGCGCCAGCGCCCAGTGAAAGAGCCTGGTCGGCAAATCCCAAATCCGCACCGTAGAGGCCATGACTGCTCGAAGGTTATTGTGCTTGTATAAGCTGCCATTGTGCGTCGATTCCGGTCTGTGCGTAAGGCTGTCGCCCGATTGCCCCCAGGCACTGACGGGTAGAGCTTTCCCGGTTCACATGAACCCAACGCCGTTGTCGTTAACCCGTTTCTTTCTAAAGGGGAACCCATGAAAACAGTTACCTCGCTTGTGCTCGCGGCCAGTGCCGTGGTCTTTACCTTGCCGGCGTTGGCGCAATTTGCCAAACCGGAGGATGCCGTCAGGTACCGCAAGAGCGCCATGTTTATCATGCAGCAAAATCTTGGACGCGTCGCTGCCATGTCGGCCGGTCGGGTGCCGTTTGATGCCAAAGTGGCAGCCGACAGCGCGGCAGTCGCGGAGTTTATGAGCCGGCTGCCATGGCCCGCGTTCGGCGCCGGTACGGACAAGGGCGAGACCCGGGCCAAGCCCGAGATTTGGACGGAGTCGGCCAAATTCAGCGAGTACGCACAGAAGATGCAGACCGAAATGTCCAAGCTGGCCGTCGCTGCGAAAGCTGGTGACATCGATAGCCTGAAGGCCGCCGTCAACGCCACAGGAGCCGCGTGCAAGACCTGTCACGACGCCTACCGAAAAGACTGAAGCCACCGGTTGACGATTGGTCTGACGCAGCACTGGCGTCAGGCGATGCCTGCCAACCCCGATAATCGGAGCATGCCTGCTTTGCCTGTCGGTTCCATTCTGCCCAAGCGCACCGCCATCGCCGTCTTCCTTGCTTTTGCTTTTGCCTATTTTCTGTCGGCCTTGATTCGTGCCATCACCGCCACCTTGTCACCGACGCTGACCGAGGAATTCGCACTCGAGGCGAGTGACCTGGGCCTGCTGGCAGGTGGTTATTTTCTGGGCTTCTCGGCCACGCAATTGCCGCTTGGCGCCTGGCTGGATCGGCATGGACCGAAGAAAGTCATTCTGTGCTTTTTGACGGTGGCGGTAGGGGGATGCGTCGCATTTTCCTGGGCCACCAGTTTTGCCGGCCTGTTGCTGGCGCGGATTTTCTGCGGCGTCGGTGTCAGCGCCTGCTTGATGGCGCCGCTGACGGCCTATCGCCGCTGGTTTGAAGCGTCAACCTTGATGCGTGCCAACTCGTGGATGCTGATGACCGGCTCGTTGGGCATGGTGGCGTCCACGCTGCCGGTGCAATGGCTGCTGCCAGTGGTCGGTTGGCGGGTCCTGTTTTGGGCGCTGGCGGCGCTGGTGCTTGCGGCGATGGTCCTGATCGCCTGGCAGGTTCCCAAATGGGAGCTTGCCACCAGCCAGAGCGCTGGCGCTGCTCCCGCCACAGCCAGTTATGCCGAGGTCTGGCGCCATCCGTATTTCCGCAAGATGGCGCCGCTTGGTTTCTTTTGCTACGGCGGTCTGGTCGCGATGCAAACGCTGTGGGCCACGCCGTGGATGATCAGAGTCGGCGGCTACAGTCCGCTACAAGCCGCCAGTGGCTTGTTCTGGATCAATGTCGCCATGTTGTGCACGTTCTGGATCTGGGGCATGGTCAACCCCTGGCTGGCCCGCAACGGCTTTCACGCCGATCGCCTGATCGCACGTGGTTTGCCGCTGAGTTTTCTGGTTCTTGCTATTATTATCATAGCTGGGACGAAGGCTTCTGCATCGTCCGGCGCCTTGTGGGCCTTGTATTGCATGGGTTGCACGTTCGTCGCGCTGGGGCACCCTGCTGTGGGCATGGCGTTCGCGCCGGAACTGGCGGGGCGCGCGCTGTCGGCCTACAACCTGGTGATCTTCGTCGGGATCTTTGTCGTGCAGTGGGGCATCGGGCTGGCCATTGATGCCTTCAAGACCCTGGGGTTGACCGAAGTACAGGCGTTCCAGTGGGCGATGGGCGGTTTTTTGCTGTGTTCCGTAGCTTCCTATTTCTATTTCCTGGCAGCAAAAAGTCATAATGAACAGTTCTGACATATTGTGTGATGGATCAATGCTGGTGCCGGCTGCGGTTTGGCTTGTGGGTGTTTGTTTATGAACAACGGGATTTTCATCATTGCTCATGCGCCATTGGCAAGTGCTTTGCGCCAATGTGTTCTGCATGTGTTTCCTGATGGAATCAGCGGCGTGGCGGCGTTCGATGTGCAACCGAATGTGGCGCCCGAAGAAACCCTGGCCGGGGCGACGCTGGCACTGAGCGTGCTCGACACGGCCCAGACGCTGGTGTTGACCGATGTGTTTGGCGCCACGCCCTGCAACGTGGCGCAAAAGCTGGTGGACGGGGTGAATTCAAAATTGATTGCGGGAGTCAACTTGCCGATGTTGTTGCGCGTGGTCACGTACCGTCACGAATTGCTCGACGCGCTGGTGGCGCGGGCACTGGCGGGCGGTACCCAGGGTGTGATGCAGGTGGCGGTCACCGCGCCGCAAAATCAGATACGAAAGAAAAATGATCAAAACAAGCACGACCATCAGCAATAAGCTCGGCCTGCATGCGCGAGCCTCGGCCAAACTGACCAAGGTGGCGGGCAGCTTTCCGTGCCAGGTCTGGTTGTCCAAAGGCGAGCGGCGCGTCAACGCCAAGAGCATCATGGGCGTCATGATGTTGGCCGCCGGCATTGGCAGCGCGGTTGAAATCGAGACCGACGGTGAGCAGGAACAACAAGCCATGGATGGCTTGCTGGCGTTGATTGGCGACAAATTTGGAGAGGGTGAATGACCTTCGCGATTCACGGTCTGGCGGTGGCCCGCGGTATCGCCATCGGGCGCGCCGTGCTGGTGGCGTCGAGCCGGGTTGACGTCGCCCATTATTTCATCGAGGCGTCGCAGGTTCCGGCCGAAATTGACCGGGTCCGCGTTGGGCGCAACGCTGTGGTGGATGAGATTCACCGCCTGCAGATCAGCGTCGCGCATATGGGCCCAAAGGAAGCACCGCACGAGTTGACGGCCCTGCTCGATGTGCACCTGATGCTGTTGCAAGACGACGATTTGATTGACGGAGTCAAGCACTGGATCACGGATCGCCTGTACAACGCCGAGTGGGCACTGACGACGCAGCTCGAAGTGATTGCGCGCCAGTTCGACGAGATGGAAGACGAGTACCTGCGCGAGCGCAAGGCGGACCTGGAACAGATTACCGAAAAGGTGCTGCGCGCCATGAAGGGGGTCGCTTCGTCGGTGGTTCCGCCATTGAACCGCGCGGCGCGCAAGAAATCGCAGCAGGATCTGTTGCTCGACGACACCGTTGATGTGCCCCTGATTCTGGTGGCGCATGACCTGTCGCCGGCAGACATGCTGCAGTTCAAACAGAGCGTGTTTGCCGGCTTCATCACCGACGTCGGCGGCAAGACCTCGCATACCGCCATCGTTGCGCGCAGCCTGGATATCCCGGCGGTGGTCGGTGCGCGCCTGTCCAGTCAACTGGTACGCCAGGATGACTGGGTCATCATCGACGGTGACGCCGGCGTGGTGGTGGTGGACCCGTCGCCGATCATCCTGGCGGAGTATGGTTTCAAACAGCGCCAGCTCGAACTCGAGCGCGGCCGCCTGGGCCGCTTGCTGTACACACCGGCGGTGACGCTTGATGGCCAGAAAATCGAGCTGCTGGCGAATATCGAAATGCCGGAGGACGCGGCCGGCGCGATCAGGGCCGGTGCCGTTGGCGTCGGACTATTTCGCAGCGAGTTTCTGTTCATGGGCCGGCAAGGACAACTGCCCAACGAGGAAGAGCAGTACCTGGCCTATCGGCGCGCACTCGAAGGAATGCAGGGCATGCCGGTCACGATCCGCACGGTCGATGTGGGCGCCGACAAGCCGCTGGACGACTCGCTGCAGGATTCGGCACACCTGAACCCGGCGCTCGGTCTGCGCGCGATCCGCTGGAGCCTGGCCGACCCGGCCATGTTCCTGACGCAGTTGCGCGCGATCCTGCGCGCGGCCGCCTTTGGGCAGGCCAACCTGCTGATCCCGATGCTGGTCCATGCCAGCGAAATCCGCCACACCATGGCGCTGATCGATCATGCGCGTGTGCAGCTCGACAACCGCGGTGTTGCCTATGGCCCGGTCAAGATCGGTGCCATGATCGAGATCCCGGCCGCCGCGCTCACGCTCAAGGTGTTCCTGAAGTATTTTGACTTTCTCTCGATCGGCACCAATGACCTGATCCAGTACACGCTGGCGATCGATCGGGCCGACGAATCAGTGGCACATCTGTACGACCCGTTGCACCCGGCGGTGCTGCGCCTGGTGGCTGGCACCATCGCCGAATGCAACGCGCAGGGCAAGCCGGTCAGCGTCTGTGGCGAGATGGCCGGCGACATCTCGTTGACCCGCTTGCTGCTGGGTTTGGGACTGCGCAGTTTTTCCATGCACCCGGCCCAGATTCTGGCCGTCAAGCAGGAAGTGCTGCGGGCCGACACCGGCAAGCTCGCACTTTGGGCCGCCAAGGTGATGGCCGAGGACGAACCCGGCCTGCACGTGGCCAGCAACTAGCGTCCGGACAAGCCCGACTGTTGCAGATTGGCGCCGCGCAGCAACTTCTTGCCATATTCGGCACAGCGCTGCGGCGTCGGTATCACCTTGCCGGGATTGAGCAGGCCCTTGCTGTCAAAGGCGCGTTTGAGGCCAAACATCTGCTCGTTTTCGGTGACGCTGAATTGCACACACATCGAGTTCAGTTTTTCGATACCAACACCGTGCTCGCCGGTGACCGTGCCGCCCATTGCCACACTGGTCTCCAGAATGTCGGCGCCAAACAGCTCGCAGCGATGCAGTTGTTGCGGGTCGTTGGCATCAAACAGAATCAGCGGGTGCAGGTTGCCATCGCCGGCGTGAAACACGTTGCAGCAGCGCAGTTGATACTTCTTTTCCATCGCCTGAATCGCCAGCAGCATGTCGGCCAGACGTTTGCGTGGAATGGTCGAGTCCATGCACATGTAGTCGGGGCTGATGCGCCCGCTGGCCGGGAAGGCGTTCTTGCGCCCGCTCCAGAACTTGAGTCGCTCGGCCTCATCCCGGCTTACCGCGATGGCGGTCGCGCCGTGCTGGCGCAGCACCTGACTCATGCGGCCAATTTCTTCCTCCACCTCCTCTGGTGTGCCGTCGCTTTCGCACAGCAAAATGGCTTGCGCGTCGAGATCGTAGCCGGCGTGCACATAGTCTTCTACCGCTGCCGTCATCGGCTTGTCCATCATTTCCAGCCCGGCGGCAATAATGCCGGCGGCAACGATCGCGGCAACCGCGTCGCCGGCTTTGCGGATGTCGTCAAAGCTGGCCATGATGCAGCGCGCCAGTTGCGGCTTGGGCACCTGCTTGACGGTGACTTCAGTGGTGATGGCCAACATACCCTCGGAGCCAATAACGATGCTCAGGAAATCAAAACCGGCGGCGTCCAGCGCGTCGGAGCCGAATTCAACCGGTTCGCCTTCGATCGTGAAGCCCTTGATTTTGAGCACGTTGTGCAGCGTCAAGCCGTATTTCAGGCAGTGCACACCGCCCGCGTTTTCTTCCACGTTGCCGCCGATGGTGCAGGCAATCTGGCTGGAAGGGTCGGGTGCGTAATACAGCGCATGCGGCGCGGCGGCTTCGCTGATGGCCAGGTTGCGCACGCCACATTGCACTGTCGCCGTGCGGCTGGCCGGGTCAACCTTGAGAATCTGGTTGAACCTGGCCAATGACAGGGTGACTCCCATCGCATGCGTCATCGCGCCACCCGACAAACCGGTCCCGGCGCCGCGTGCCACGACCGGGACATCGAGCGCATGGCAGGTTCGCAGCAACGCCTGTACCTGCTCCCCGGTTTCTGGCAACGCCACCACCAGCGGGCGCTGGCGGTAGGCAGTCAGCCCGTCGCATTCATACGGCGTGGTGTCTTCGTTGTGCCATAGCAGGGTGTGCGCGGGCACGCAGTGTTGCAGCGCCTGGACGACCTGGTGTTGGCGCTCTGCCCGGTGCAGCAGGGTCTGCGCTGGCGCAGCGATCACATCATTCATGGCGACTCTGTTGCATCCATTGAGGAAAGGATCCCACTGTAGGGGTAACTAGCCGTCGGCGGCGTGAAGAATTTTTTATATGGTCGTGAAAACCTGCGTGCGCCGTCACCCGACACTCTTCTTCAGCCAATCGGCAAACGCCGCGCATTCCCAGCGGTCCATCATCCCGGTGCGCCAGCACAAGTAGTGCGCATGCGGGCTCGGCACGCTGCGCCCAAATACCTCCGACGATCCGAGGCGCACCAGTGAACCGCGCTCCAGCCAGGGGGCGCCAAGCTTGAGGCGCACCAGCGCCACACCCATGCCGGCGGCAGCGCTGTCGCACACCAGCCCAATGTCGTTGAACTGCGAGCCGTCCACCGGCTCGGGCCAATCCAGATGATTGGCCGCAAACCAGGTACGCCAGGGCTCCAGCGGGCTGCGTAGCAGGCTTTCCTCTTCCAAGTCTGCGGCGACCACAAAAGGTCCATGTTCGCGCACGTAGGCCGGCGACGCCAGCGGCGCCACCTCGTCTTTGAGCAGGCACACATACTCCAGATCAGCATAGCGTCCAGCGCCAAAGCGAATGATCAGATCAGCGTCTTCTGCGACCACGTCCAGCAGCGGTATCGAGACCTGCAGCGTCAGGTCGATCTCGGGATAGGCTTCGGTGAACTGGCGCAGGCGCGGAATCAAGATGGAACGGGCAAACGTGGGGGTCACGGCCAGCCGCAATTTGCGCTTGCCCGGTGCCGCCGCCGAGCTCGGAAACTTTTGCAGTATGGCCAGACCCTCGCGCACATGGGCCAGGTATTCACTGCCTTCAACGGTGAGCGAGAAATCGGCACGACCGAATAATTTGGTGCCAATGATCTGCTCGAGTTGCTTGACGCGGTGGCTCACGGCGCTGGGGGTGACGCACAGTTCTTCTGACGTCTGAGTCACGCTGCGCAGGCGCGCCAGAGCTTCGAAGGTCAATAGACACTGAATCGGTGGGATGCGGGCGGCGCTCATGCGGACATTGTCACACCCGGCGCCGGCGCCGCGCAATAGTTACACTCGGCTGGTCTTCCACTACCACTACCCCATGCCGTCCAAAGCCAACAGCGCCGGGCGCCGTCCCTGGCTCCAATGGCGACCAGCGTGGCTTGCCCTGCCCGCCGGTGACTTGCTCAGAGATGCCACGTACCGGCGGCTCTGGACTTCGATCCTGATCAGCTCGTTTGGCGGTCAGGTCACCCTGCTGGCACTGCCGCTGACGGCAGCCGTGCTGCTGCACGCAACGCCATCCCAAATGGGAATTCTGACGGCGATGGAACTGGCGCCGTTTGTACTGCTGTCGTTGCCGGCCGGCGTCTGGCTGGACCGGGTACGCAAGCTGCCGGTCTATGTCGTTGGCGAGGGCCTGATTGCGCTGATTCTCGCCAGCGTGCCGCTGTGCTGGTATCTGGGCTGGCTCAGCGTGGCATTCATGTACGGCGTGGCCTTTGCTATCGGCTGCGTATTCGTCACGGCCGGAACTGCCGCTCAGATTGTGTTGACACAGGTAGTGCCGCGCGACCGGCTGGTGGAGGCGCATGCTAAAAACGCGCTGGCGTCATCGGGCGCCGAGGTGGCTGGCCCCGGCGTTGCCGGCGCCCTGATCAAGATCGTGGGCGCGCCGCTGGCGCTGCTGGCGGACGCCCTGCTGCTGCTGCTGTCGGTGCTGATACTGCGCGGTTTGCGCGTTCATGAGAATCGCGTTGCAACCGGCGCCACCCATTTCTGGCGTGACCTGAAGGAGGGCATGCGCTTTGTTGCCAGTCAGCGCCTTCTGGTATCGCTTGCAACTGCGGTGGGTGTGTGGCAAATGTGCCACCAATGCGCGATGGTCGTGCAAATCCTGGTTGCCACGCGCGAACTGGGGCTCAACGAGCGTCAGGTCGGCCTGTGCTACATGGGCCTGGGGTTGGGCACCGTTGTGGCCAGCACGCTAGGCAACCGGATCTCTTCACGTGTTGGACCCGGCCCCTGTCTGATCCTCGGTTTTGCGGTATGCGGCGTCGGCTGGCTGCAACTCGCGTTCGCGCCATTGGGCGCCTGGGGCGTCACCTCATTTGTCGTGATGCTGCTGTGCTTTAGCGCCGGCGCCGTGCTGATCTTCATCAACTTCCTGGCTTTGCGTCAGGCCGTCACACCGGAGCCTCTGTTGGGGCGGATGACCAGCACCATGCGCTGGCTGATTTTGCTGCCGGCCGGCCCCGGCGCTTTACTCGGCGGCTATCTGGGCGAGCACCTGGGCCTGCGTTATGCGCTGGCGCTGGGTGGCGCCGGTTCGATCGCGCTCGCGCTGTGGGCCTGGCGCAACCCGGTGCTGCGCAATGTGCGGGCGCTGCCGAGCCCGACCGCGCTCTACAATCCCGGCCAAACTCACACTGGTAACCCCTGATGTACGACCGTCTTGCCGTGCTGCCGCAATACCTGTTTCCCAAGCACGCCCTGACCGTGTTGGCCGGACAAGTGGCGGCGGCGCACGGCGGGAAGATGACGACCTGGCTGATCGAGTGGTTTGTGCGGCGCTACGGCGTCAACATGGGCGAGGCGGCCAACCCGGAGCTGGCCAGTTACGCCAGCTTCAACGACTTCTTCACCCGGGCCCTGAAAGACGGCGCGCGACCGCTGGCCAGCGCTGAACTGATCTGCCCGGTCGATGGCGCGATCAGCCAGTTTGGCGCGATCAAAGGGAACCAGATATTTCAGGCCAAGGGCCACCACTATTCGAGCACGGCGCTGCTGGGCGGCGACAGCGCGCTGGCGGCCCGTTTTGATGACGGCAGCTTTGCCACGCTCTACCTGAGTCCGCGCGACTACCACCGCATCCACATGCCGCTGGACGGCCGCCTGACGCGCATGATCCATGTACCGGGCAGCCTGTTCTCGGTCAATCCGACGACGGCTCGCGGCGTGCCGGGGCTGTTTGCCCGCAACGAGCGCGTGGTCTGTGTCTTCGAGTCGGCGCACGGTCCTTTTGCGCTGGTGCTGGTCGGTGCCACCATCGTCGGCAGCATGGCCACCGTCTGGCATGGCGTGGTCAATCCGCCGCGCGGTGGCCCGGTGCGCGAGTGGCGCTATGACGACGCGCCACCCGTGGTGCTCAGCCAGGGCCAGGAAATGGGGCGTTTCTTGCT
>JANNUE010000138.1:0-2260 GCA_031394895.1 Betaproteobacteria bacterium | reverse complement strand
CTCGAAGTGGGCCGCGCCATGCACTCCTGGAGTCTGGATGCCAGCCTGGCGCGGGTGGCCTCGGAGGGCCAAGGGGTGGTGGTTTTCCTCAATTGCGGCGAGAGTGCCGCGCAATTGCTGGCGCAGTTTGACGGCACCGCCCGCGCCAGCCATGGACCTGAGCGGGGTCGCATGGACTTGCGCACCTATGGCATAGGTGCGCAGATCCTGCGTGAATGCGGCGTGCACAAAATGAACCTCATGGGTAATCCGCGCCGCATGCCCAGCATGGCAGGCTACGGGCTGGAAATTGCAGGCTACATCACAAAATAATTAACTTGCGGGACAGACCGCAGCGGCAAAGCCGCAAGCTCTGTCCTCAACACTTTAAGGAGAACCCATGTTTGACGCAGACAAAGGAACACCGGATTCCACGAGCAGCCGCTTGAACGGCAAAAAATTGACCATTGGTATGGTTCAGGCCCGTTTTAACGAGCCCATTACCAACGCCCTGGCGCAAGCCTGCAAAGCAGAACTGATTGAATTGGGCGTACTGGAAAAAAACATTGACCTGGTGCTGGTGCCGGGCGCACTGGAAGTGCCGGTGGCCTTGATGGCCATGGCGGAAAAACTGAAGTACGACGCGCTGATTGCACTGGGCTGCATTATTCGGGGTGAAACCTACCACTTTGAGCTGGTTGCCAATGAGTCCGGCGCCGGCGTGAGCCGGGTTGCACTCGGCTACCAGCTGCCCATCGCCAACGCGATCCTCACCACCGAGAATCTGGAACAGGCGATTGCCAGGCAAACTGATAAGGGGCGCGATGCCGCCCGTGTTGCCGTTGAAATGGCCAATCTACTGGAAGAAATTTGATGAGCGACCTGACACCCAAACTCGCCGGCAGCCGCCCGCCGCGCCAGTCCCGCACCGGCTTGACCAGCACCGGCGCGCGCAAGGCCGGCAGCAAATCGGAGCGTTCGCGCGCCCGTGAATTTGCCCTGCAGGCGCTTTACCAAAAGTTGGTCGGACAGAACGAAGTGGCCGACATTGACGCCTTCACCCGCGACCTGTCGGGATTTTCAAAATCCGACGCGGTGCACTTCGATACGCTGCTGCACGGTTGCGCCGAGGAAGCGGCTGAACTGGACGCCCTGATCGTGCCCCTGCTGGACCGCAAGCTCGCTGAAATTTCACCGATCGAGCACGGCGTCCTGTGGATTGGCGCGTACGAGCTCAAGCACTGCCTGGACGTGCCCTGGCGGGTGGTGCTCAATGAATGCGTAGAGCTGGCCAAAGAGTTTGGCGGTACCGACGGCCACAAATACGTCAACGCCGTGCTCAACGAACTGGCGCCGCGCCTGCGCGCCGCAGAAGTGAGTGCAGACCGGGGCAAAAACCACCCATGAGGATTTCCGGCCGGGCGCAGCGCATCGAACCCTTTTATGTGATGGAGGTCGCCAAGGCGGCGTCCGCTTTGGCCCGTGAGGTGGCGCACACTGAATCGCCCATGATCTTCCTGAACATTGGCGAGCCCGACTTTACCGCGCCACCGCTGGTGCAGGAAGCCGCCTGCAAGGCAGTGCACGACGGCAGTACGCATTACACGCCGGCCACCGGCATGCTGGACTTGCGTGAACGCATCAGCGACTGGTATTTGCAGCGTTTTGGCGCGACCGTGCCGGCCAGCCGCATTGTGATTACCGCCGGCGCTTCGGCCGCTTTGCAACTGGCCTGCCTGGCGCTGATCGAATCGGGTGACGAAATTCTCATGCCCGACCCCAGCTACCCCTGCAACCGGCACTTTGTGAGCGCGGCAGACGGCACGGCAATGCTGATCCCGACCACTGCGGCTGAACGCTTTCAGTTGAGCGCCGACAAGGTGCAGGCCGCCTGGAGCGACAAGACCAGAGGCGTTTTACTGGCCTCACCCTCCAACCCCACGGGCACGTCCATTCACCCGGATGAATTGCGCCGCATTCACACTGTGGTCAGCAACAAGGGCGGCATCACGCTGGTCGATGAAATCTACCTCGGCCTGAGTTTTGACCCGCAGTATGGCCACACCGCGCTGACGCTGGATGAGGACATCATCAGCATCAACAGTTTCAGCAAATACTTCAACATGACCGGCTGGCGGCTGGGCTGGATGGTGGTGCCCTTGCCGCTGGTGCCGGTCATTGAACGTCTGGCACAAAACCTGTTCATCTGCCCCAGCACCATTTCACAGTACGCCGCCCTGGCCTGCTTTGACACTGAAAGCATTGCCGAATACGAGCGCAG
>JANNUE010000137.1:0-1764 GCA_031394895.1 Betaproteobacteria bacterium | reverse complement strand
CAGGTGCCGGCCGCGTTGTGGCCACCGCCGCCGTACTGCAGCATCAGCTCGCCCACATTGGTCTTGCTGCCGCGGTCCAGAATGGACTTGCCGGTGGCAAACACCGTGTTCTGCTTTTGCAGGCCCCACAGCACATGGATCGAGATATTGCATTGCGGGTACAGCGCATAAATCATGAACCGGTTGGCGGCCCAGATCGTTTCTTCGTTGCGCAGGTCCAGTACCACCAGGTTCTTGTGCACGGTGGCACAACGCTGTATTTGCTCGCGAGCGCGCGCCGCATGGTCGAAGTACAGCTCGATGCGCTCGACGACGTCGGGCAACTGCAAAATCTCGGCGATGTCGTGATTGCGGCAGTACTCGATCAGGTCCATCATCAACTGGTAGTTGCTAACGCGGAATTCCCGAAAGCGACCCAGGCCGGTGCGCGAGTCCATCAGGTAATTGAGCAGCACCCAGTCCTTGGGCTCCAGAATTTCGTCGTGGCTGAACTGGGCCGAGTCGGCCTTGTCCACCGCCAGCATCATCTCGTTGCTGATGTTCTTGAACACCTTGGCGCCACCGTAGTAGTCGTACACCACCCGTGCCGCCGACGGTGCATGGGCCGAGATGATGTGGTTGCTGCGCTCACCAGTATTGCGAACGGTTTCCGACTCGTGATGGTCAAACACCAAATGGGCCGCCGCGACATAGGGCAAATTGGTCGTGATGTCGCGGCTGGTGATGTCGATCTTGCCGTCCTGCATGTCTTTGGGATGAACGAACTTGATGTCGTCAATCAGATCGAGTTCATTGAGCAGAACCGCGCAGACCAGACCATCAAAGTCACTGCGGGTCACCAGGCGGAATTTGCTTTGGCTCATAAGAGTCCTTTGCTTGGCAGTTGAAAAAATAGTCCGCAGCCCAGCGCTGCAAACCGTTTCATCCTAACGCAAAACGGGCCGCAAACTTTTGATGCAGTCGCGACTGTGATGTGGACCCCGGGGGTCAGATAATGCGAGTCATGAAGCTGTCCCGCCGCACCTGCATCCGCGCCCTGCTGGGCGATACTTCGACACGGCAGTGGCGGGCGCCGCCGCTGGGTTTGCGCACAGGGAACATCTGGCGGCAGAAGTGAAACCAACAGAAACACGGCAACAGACATGCAAACAGTCCAACAGTGCGACTTTCTGATCATCGGCGGCGGCATTGCCGGCGCGTCGGTGGGCCACTGGCTGGCGCCGCACGGCCGTGTCATCCTGCTGGAGCGCGAGTCGCAGCCCGGCTACCACACGACCGGGCGCTCGGCCGCCACCTTTATGGAAAGCTACGGCACGCCACAAGTTCGCGCCCTCACCATGGCCAGCCGCGCTTTTTTTGAGCACCCGCCGGCCGGCTTCACTGACGCCGCTCTGCTGGGACCGCGCGGAGCCTTGATGGTCGCGTCGCCTGGTCAGGAAGCACTGCTTGCAAAACATTGGGGCGAGCTCAGGCGCATCGACCCGCAAGCCCGGCTGCTGGACGCAGCGCAAACCTGCGCACTGATTCCGGTGCTGCGGGCCGAAAAAGTGATCGGCTCGGTGTTAGACCCGGGCGCTGCCGACATCGATGTGCACGCGCTGCACCAGGGCTATTTGCGCGGTTTGCGCAGCGCCGGTGGCGAAGTTGTTTGCGATGCCCCGGTCACCCGGCTGTACCGCGATGGCGCAGCGTGGTGTGCACACGCGGGCAAGCATGTTTACCAGGCGGCAGTGGTGCTTAATGCTGCCGGCGCCTGGGTCGATC
>JANNUE010000089.1:0-2296 GCA_031394895.1 Betaproteobacteria bacterium | reverse complement strand
GTTTTGCCCACGCCTCCCTTCTGGTTGACCACGGCAATGATCTGTGCTGGCATGGGAGCAATCTCATGAATGGTTACAACGATAGCAATAATTGCGCAAGTGTAAATCATGTATGCTAGGATGTCACGCGCCCATGCACCGGTGGGCCGGCAGCTGGACACGACCGCCATCGCCCTCCAGGACTCCGGCGCCAGGCGGGGAGGTCCCGCAGCACCCCTGGGGAGACTGCAGGTCCATGCCGACCGAGGACTCAAGCAGGCTGTGCCACCTGTGTGCCAGACCAGGCGCATCGCGTGTTGTCTGTGGGGAACGCTGCAGATAGGGGTTGTACGCCCAAACCCTCGGAATTTTCCCAATGCAGTTGGCATACGTAAAAAGCGTACTCACCTTGGTTTCAATGCCGCGGCTCTTATGCGCATAATCGTTTGGCGAGTCGTCTTGAATGCGCGCGCAATCTGCGCGATGTTGACACCGGCATGCAGCTGCTTCACGACTGTCGCACGTTCCTCGGCATTTAACGCTGGGGGTCTCCCACACTGTTTCCCCGCCGCCTTTGCCCGCAGAATTCCCGACTGCGTGCGTTCAATCAGGAGGTCACGCTCGAATTCTGCCACGGCAGCGATGACCTGCATCGTCATCTTGCCTGCTGGACTGGTGAGATCCACCCCACCAAGCGCGAGGCAATGCACACGCACGCCGGCGCCAGCAAGCTGCTCGACGGTGGCCCGCACATCCATCGCATTGCGCCCCAGTCGATCCAGTTTGGTCACGACCAACACGTCCTCTGGTTCCATCCGGTCAAGTAATTTGAGAAAACCCGGCCGCTGTTGTGCCGAGACGGCCCCACTGATGTGTTCTTCGATGAGTCGGCGTGCCTCAACAGCAAAGCCGGCCGCCTGAATTTCCCTCCGCTGATTTGTGGTCGTCTGGTCAGCTGTCGACACACGGCAGTACGCAAAAACACGCGGCATAAGTGGGTTCCGTCCGAAAAGGTCGTACGCATGAGCGCTGTCATCCGCAATACCTTGCCCTTACTTTCGTACCCCCCCGATAATGCCTGACCGAAACCGCTCCCTTGCGGACGGATGGGGTGATCTAAGGGCTGTGAAAATCCCACGCCTTGCGTGTTGCACCATTTTTACAAGAGTCATCGCATGGAGAATCTTAAAGATCGGCACGAGCCACGTGTCCGCAACAGTAAACGTCTCACCGTTCTCTCAGAAGCCGAAAAACACGCGCTATACGGCTTACCTGATTTCGATGATTTTCAGCGCGCCGAGTATTTCGCCATGACTGAGGCGGAACACGCTCTCGCCTTTCGGCGCACGGATACGCTGGAGCAGCTCTATTGCCTGTTGCAGATCGGGTACTTCAAGGCGAAACACGTCTTCTTCCGCTTCTCTCTGCACGACGTATCGCAGGAAGACATCACCTTCCTGATGCAGCGGTATTTTCAAGGGATGACGCTGACGTCACAGCCACTACCACTGAAAGAGTATGACCTGCAACGCAACGGGATTGCACGGTTGTTTGGCTATCGACTGTGGTTGGAGGGCGATCGTGCGATACTCTTGGACAAAGCGGTGCAATTGACACGACGAGATGTGACCCCAACATTCATCCTCACCGAATTGATGATTTTTTTGCATGCCCAAAAGATCGTGCGTCCAGGCTATACAACGCTGCAAACGCTCATCGGCGATGCCCTCACCGCCGAACGCCGCCGCTTGGAACACGTGATTAACGAAGCGCTGGATGAGACCGCGCGCACACATCTCCAGCAACTCCTCGTGCGCGACAATACCTTGTCCACCCTGGCGGCGATCAAGCAAGACGCCAAGCACTTTAGTTATCAGATGATGGTCATGGAACGACAAAAGCGTGCGACGTTGGAGCCTGTATATCAGTGCGCAAAAGGGCTGCTGCCGACCCTCGACATTTCGCAACAGAATCCCCATTACTATGCCAGCCTCGCCACCTATTACACGCTCTACGATTTACGGCGCATGAAACCGGGACAAACCTTTCTGTATTTGTTGTGCTACGCCTGGCAACGCTCCCAGCAGCTCAGTGACAATTTGGTGGACGCGCTGAGCTACCACATGAAAAAGCTGGAAGACGCCACGAAAGAGGACGCCGAGAAAAAGTATGCGCAGTCCCAAACCAACAAGCAGCCGGAAGCCCCACGCGTGGGACGGCTGCTCTTGCTCTATGTCGATGACAGCCTTCACGACACGATGGACCAGCGGGCGCATTTGCACAGAAACCTACGGTTTGGCAATAACTCGTTTGTGAG
>JANNUE010000047.1:0-2616 GCA_031394895.1 Betaproteobacteria bacterium | reverse complement strand
TCGGTACGCCCGCGGCCGAAGCCGAGCACCTGCGGCTCGAGGCGCACGGCTTCGCGCCGGAGCCGGTGGTTCACCTTCAAAGAAACGATGAACATGAAAACCCGTTCCTTCAAGCAAGTGGACGTCTTCGGCGCCGCGCCGTACCTCGGCAACCCGCTGGCCGTGGTGCTGGACGGCGCAGATCTCACGTCCCAAGAGATGCAGCATTTTGCGCAGTGGACCAATCTGTCGGAAACCACTTTCCTGCTGCCGCCCAGCGCTGCCGGCGCCGACTACCACGTGCGCATCTTCACACCCGGTGGCGAACTGCCGTTCGCCGGTCACCCGACGCTGGGCAGTTGTCACGCCTGGTTGCAAGCTGGTGGCGTGCCCAAGGCAGAAGACGAGATCGTGCAGCAATGCGGCGTCGGTCTGGTGCGCATTCGACGCGACGGCGCGCGGCTGCGTTTTGCCGCGCCGCCAGTCAAGCGCAGCCAGCCCGGCGCCGCCGCTGTGGCGCAAGTAGCCGCAGCCATCGGCCTGCAGCCGAGCCAGATCATCGCAGCCCAGATGCTGGACAACGGCCCGGTCTGGTTCAGTCTGCTGCTCGACAGCACGCAAACCGTGCTGCAGCTCAGCCCCGACTACCAGGCACTCAAAGATCTGCGGCTCGAAGTGGGTGTGGTGGCGCTGGAGCATGCGCCCGAGCCAAGCCTGTTGATCGCGCGCTCGAACCGGGAAGCACGCGCCAGCGCAGCACATGCCAGCAACGCGGGCGACGCATTAGATGACACGCCCGACATCGAGGTGCGTGCCTTCGCCGCCGGCATCGGCGTCAATGAAGACCCGGTGACCGGCAGCCTGAACGCCAGCCTGGCCCAGTGGCTGATCGGCGACGGCTTCCTGCCCAAGAGCTACGTCGCAGCACAGGGTAGTTGTGTGGGCCGTGCCGGACGCGTTTACGTCACGCAGGACGCCGCAGGTCAGGTCTGGGTTGGTGGCGACGTGGTGACCTGCATTGACGGCCAGGTAAGCTTATGAGCATGAAGCTGCCGACATTGCCGCAAATCGAAGCCGCCGCGCAGGTGGTGTACCGCGAATTCCAGGCCACGCCGCAATACCAGTGGGCCTTGCTGAGTCAGCGCCTGGGCACACCGTGCTGGGTCAAGCATGAAAACCACACGCCGGTCGGCGCGTTCAAGCTTCGGGGCGGCCTGACTTATTTTGATCAGCTCAGGCAACACGGCGCGTTGCCGCAGCGCGTCATCAGCGCCACGCGCGGTAACCACGGGCAAAGCATTGGCTGGGCGGCGCGCGCGCATCACGTTGCGTGCAGCATCGTGGTTCCGCTGGGCAACTCACTGGAAAAAAACGCCGCGATGCGCGCGCTGGGCGTGACGCTGATCGAACACGGCACAGACTTCCAGGAGAGCCGCGAACACGCCATTGCGCTGGCGGCGCAGACCGGTGCGCACATGGTGCCGAGCTTTCACGCCGACTTGCTCAGCGGCGTCAGCACTTACTGGTGGGAGTTCTTCAAAGCCGTGCCGCAACTCGACGTCGTGTACGTGCCGGTCGGCCAGGGCTCGGGCGTGTGCTCGGCGATTGCCGCCAAGCTGGCACTCGGTCACAAGGTGAGAATTGTGGGCGTTGTCAGTCTGCATGCCACCACCTATGCCGATTCGCTGGAACAAGGCTGCATAGTGGAAGCACCGGTGACAACGCAACTGGCCGACGGTATGGCCTGCCGCATTGCAGACCAGGCGGCGCTCGACATCATGGCGGCGCACATCGATCACATCGTCAAGGTGAGCGACGCCGAAGTGGCGCAGGCCATGCGGCACATCTACACCGACACGCACAACGTGGCCGAGGGCGCCGGCGCGGCCGGCTTTGCCGCCGCGATGCAGGAACGCGCCGCGCTGCGCGGCCAAGTGGTCGGCACGGTGATCAGCGGCGCCAATGTCGATGCCGCGACACTGGCCCAGGTGCTGCAAGCTGAACAGTTGTCGTCGCTCGTGCGACAAGAGCTTGACGCCAATCTGGTTTAGATTCGCCGCATGGGAACCCTCTATCTTGTACGCCATGGCCAGGCTTCGTTTGGCGCCGAAGACTACGACCAGCTCAGCGCGCTGGGCTATCAGCAAAGCGTGCAGCTCGGCCAGTATTTCCGGCAAAAGGGCGTGGCGTTCGACGCCGCGCTCAGCGGCACCTTGCGTCGCCAGCAGCAAACCTTTGCCGCCATCTGCGAGGGTGGCGCGTTGGAGCTGACGGCGCTGACGTGGCCCGGGCTGAACGAGTTTGACAGCGCGGCCGTGATTGCCACCGTGCATCCGCACCCGCTGGAAAAACCGGATACGCCAGAACTCTATCGCCATCACTTCCGCTTGCTGCGTGACGGTCTGACGCAATGGATGAACGGTGTGGTCAACCCCAAAGGCATGCCCAGCTACCTTGAGTTCAAACTGGGAGTCACCAGCGCACTGGACCACATTCGGAAAAACTGCGACGGCAATGTGCTGATCGTCTCCAGTGGCGGTCCCATTGCCACAGCGGTGGGCCACGTGCTGGGCACCACGCCAGAGACCACCATCGAACTCAATATGCGCATCCGCAACAGTGCCATCACTGAGTTCG
>JANNUE010000037.1:0-1756 GCA_031394895.1 Betaproteobacteria bacterium | reverse complement strand
CGAGAACATCCACCGCCATCAGCAGCTCGAGCCTGGCAAGGCGCTGCGCGACATCATCCCGGTGGCGGTCGACGAGGTCGGCGGCCCGACCATCCTGGCCACACTGACGGTGATCGCGGCGCTGCTGCCGATGGCCTTCGTCAGCGGGCTGATGGGCCCGTACATGAGCCCGATCCCGATCAACTCCAGCCTGGGCATGGCCTTGTCGCTGGCGATCGCCTTCACGGTCACGCCCTGGCTGGCGCTCAAGCTGATGCGCAGCCACGGCGCCGACCCCGGCAACGGCCATGCGGCAGCCGCGCCGAGCGGCATCGCAGCACGGCTGCCACGGGTCTTCGACCGCGTGCTGCGCCCGCTGCTGGACAGCGCCGCGCGCCGCTGGGCGCTACTGGGAAGCGTGCTGTTGGCGGTGGCGCTGTCGGTGTCGCTGGCGCTGGTGCCCAATTCGGCGATCGGGGTGGTGCTGAAGATGTTGCCCTTCGACAACAAGAGCGAATTCCAGCTGGTGCTGGACATGCCCGCGGGCACGCCGCTCGAGGACACGGCCGCGGCACTGCACGAGCTGGGCGCCCTGCTGGCCCGCCAACCCGAGGTGGCTGACCTGCAGGGTTACGCCGGCACCGCAAGCCCCATCACCTTCAACGGCCTGGTGCGCCAGTACCAGCTGCGCACCGACGCCGAACAGGGCGACCTGCAGGTCAACCTGGTCGACAAGGCGCATCGTGACGAGCAGAGCCACGCCATCGCGCAACGGCTGCGGCCCGAGCTCGACGCCATCGCACACCGCCACGGCGGCAAGCTCAAGGTGGTGGAAGTGCCGCCCGGCCCGCCGGTGCAAAGTCCACTGGTGGCCGAGGTCTATGGCCCCGACGAAGCCGGCCGGCAGCAGGTGGCGGCGCGCCTCGAAAAGGCCTTTGCCGACACACCCGACATCGCCGCCGTCGATTCCAGCTTGCGCGCCGACGCGCCGCGCGCCTTCCTGCGTGTGCAGCGCCAGCGCGCCGAGGCGCTGGGCATCCCGGTGGCCGCCATCGCGCAGACGGTGCAGGCGGCCTTGTCGGGCGCCGACGCCGCCTGGCTGCACGACGGCCACAGCAAGTACCCGGTGCCGGTGCGGCTGCAGTTGCCCCGGCAGGCGCAGGTCGGGCTGGACGCGCTGCTGGCGCTGCCGATGCGCGCCGCCAACGGACAGCTGGTACCGCTGTCGGAGCTGGTACGGGTCGAGCGCGGCATCATCGACAAGCCGCTGTTCACCAAGGATCTGCAAGGCGTGTCCTACGTCTTCGGCGACGTCGGCCGGCGCGCCGGTGGGCAGGCGCAGATCCCCGATTCGCCGCTGTACGGGCTGTTCGCCATCCGCGACAAGCTGCCTCAGGTGGCGCTGCCGGGCACCGGCGCTCTGGGCGAGTACTGGATCCGCCAGCCGGCCGACCCGTACCGCCAATACGCCATCAAGTGGGACGGCGAGTCGCAGATCACCTACGAGACCTTCCGCGACATGGGCGCGGCCTATGGCGTGGGCCTGATCCTGATCTACCTGCTGGTGGTGGCGCAGTTCAAGAGTTATCTGACGCCGCTGGTGATCATGGCGCCGATCCCGCTGACCATCATCGGCGTGATGCCGGGCCACGCACTCCTCGGTGCACAGTACACCGCCACCAGCATGATCGGCATGATTGCGCTGGCCGGGATCATCGTGCGCAACTCCATCCTGCTCGTTGATTTCATCAACCTGCAAGTGCGCGATGGGGTTGTG
>JANNUE010000032.1:0-28513 GCA_031394895.1 Betaproteobacteria bacterium | reverse complement strand
GCCGGTGCTCACCACCAATTGCAGCAACAACTACGGGCCGTATCACTTCCCCGAAAAACTCATCCCGCTGATGATCGTCAATGCGCTGGCTGGCAAACCCCTGCCTGTGTATGGCGATGGCATGCAGGTGCGCGATTGGCTCTACGTCAAAGACCACTGCAGCGCCATCCGCCGTGTGCTTGAAGCCGGCAAATTGGGCGAGGTGTACAACGTCGGCGGCTGGAACGAAAAGCCCAATATCGAGATTGTCAACACGGTTTGCGCGCTGCTCGACGCGCTGCGCCCCAAGGCAGACGGCTCTAGCTACCTGCAGCAAATTACCTACGTCAAAGACCGCCCCGGCCACGACCGCCGCTACGCCATCGACGCCAGCAAGATTGAGCGCGAACTGGGCTGGAAGCCTGCCGAAACGTTCGAGTCCGGCATCCGCAAAACCGTGCAGTGGTATCTGGACAACCCCGAGTGGGTTGCTCATGTGCAAAGCGGCGCTTACCGTGACTGGGTGCAAACCCAATACGCCGCATGAAGATCTGGCTATTCGGCAAGGGTGGCCAAGTCGGCTGGGAGTTGCAGCGCGGCCTGGCCGTTATTACAAACGCGTGGTTTGTGCCAGTCTGGCGCTCACCGACCTAAAATAAGCTCATGCGCCTGACGTCCGAGCAAATTCACAGCATTAAGCAGGTTGCCTCCGAGGTATTTGGCAGCGGTGCGCATCTGTACCTGTTTGGTTCGCGTGTGGATGACCAGCGGCGAGGCGGCGATATTGACCTTTACGTAACAGGTACGGCGTTGCCAATTGAGGCGCAGTTGGAAGGCAAGCTGAAGTTTTTGGTCAAGGTTAAACAGCAATTGGGCGACCAACGCATTGATCTCGTGTTGGCACCCATGCCAGGGCAAGCCATACAACCCATTCACCGGATGGCCCTGAAAACTGGCGTGCCACTGTGAGCCCTTTGATGCTAGCAAAAGAAATTATCGAATTCAAACTGCAGCCCGCCCTGGCCGAATGTGCGCTGCACCGCCAGCGTTTGCATCAGGCCTGGTTGGAAGCGTCTGGATTTGATGCATTCAAGAAAGCAACCCCGACCCCGCTTAGCGACGACGAGGTGCGCACACTCGACCAATTGGTTTTCAGGTTTGGCCGCTTGCAAGACGCCATCGGCACGCGACTGTTACCAGCGCTCCTACGACTCACACAGGAATGGCGTGACAGTGAGCCCTTTCTCGACAAGCTCAACCGCGCCGAAAAACTGAACATGCTGCCCAGTGCAGAGCAATGGCAACTTCTCAGCGAGTTGCGCAACCAAGCGGCTCACGAATACCCCGCTCAGCCTGAATTGATGCTTGCCAACCTACGTAGGCTGGTCGCCCATGTTCCCTTGCTTGAGCAAGCGCACACGCAAATGGCTCAAGCAGCGCAACTGCGCACAGGGCACAACTAACTCGACAACTCCAAGGGCGCCCTCATCGCCGGTGAAACCGGCCAAGAATGGCAACCACAGGAAAATCGGCAAGCTGTTGAGAAAGCCGCTGAAGATGGTTTGTCCTGGTGATCATTTGATTATTTTGTGTGAAAAGTCGGATGTCGATGCCGATATTCCAAGCAAATGTGATTGATCGCAACCTTTGTGGTTGCCATTGGTGCCTATCAATTTTCTGGTGAATGGCCGCGATGAGCTGCCGATTCCTGACAAGGTGAAGCTCAAGGCCGTGGCGCGCGCTACCGCCATCAAAGATTGCAGGGTCAATATGCGGTTGTTCTCCATTGATCTAAGCGACATTCAGGTCAAGGCCCTGGGAGAGGGAGCCCCGTACCAAACGCTGATTGCCAGCGTCCTTCACAAGTACGTCAGCGGTCGCTTCGTGGAGAAATCGCAATGCATGACCAGACGCTCAACGCGGACGCCGCGCAAGCGGGTCGTCGGCTAACCACACGTTGGTCCCCGTATTCAACAGCAGGAGTTCGCGATCTTTGGCTACAGTAGGTTGGCGACACTACGCAAAAAAACCATGCAAATACCAACCCGCGTCACCCTGGCTTGCTTGCCCGGCCAGCCGCTGCCGATAAATCCATAGCAGACCAGCTTGTTCGCTGCGCGCCAGAAAATAATCACGCAGGGCGCAGTCGCCGCCACCCCACCAGCCGGCTTCGATCCGCTGCGGACCGGCCAGCAAAGTCAGACATCCCTGGTACCACGGGCGGTTCTGGCGCAGTATCAGCTTCAAGGGAGAACTCAGCAGCCAGGTCGGATACAGGGCGCCGTCTTTGAGGTATTTTTGCGTGCTGGTTGCCGTGATGCCGCTGCCAGCAACGTCCCATTGCGACGCATCGCCAACAGCTTGCCAGGCCTGCATCTGTTCTGGCCGGTGGTCAGCACAGTTCCTCAACTGCAACACCTGGTGCGAGCCCAGACGCGCACTCAGACGCTCCAGCAATTGGTGCAAGCTGTCGCCGGTCTGTTTTTCATCCGGCAGCAAGCTCACGGTGCTGCCGGGCAAGGCTTGCGTCTGCAGGCTGCGCAACCCCAGATAAAGCACCGGGGCAGGCAAGGTGATGCGCGCCAGTTGTTCCACCAGCAGGCGCTGCAAGTGGCTCATGTCGGCGCTGGGTTCTGCGGTGCGCAGCAGCAGTTGCCCCTGGGTGGCGGTGTTGCGCCGGGCGTCCATCTTCCAGTTCAGCTCGATGGCCAGCACACCCCAGTGCCTTGCCTGCAACCACACTTGCAACTGCTGCAGCAGGCGGCGGGCGCCAAACAGCATGGCAGGCGCTGCCTCCACCTGGGCGGCAAGTTCCAGCGTGGCCTCAAACACTTGCGGCAGCGCGACCCAGCGGTAGAGTTCCGGCTTGTCCCCATAAGCCCGGTCCAGCGCATCGAGCAGGCTCGCACCAAAACGCC
Source organism: Betaproteobacteria bacterium (assembly GCA_031394895.1). Classification (GTDB taxonomy): domain Bacteria; phylum Pseudomonadota; class Gammaproteobacteria; order Burkholderiales; family Burkholderiaceae_C; genus Rhodoferax. Next base: position 25,616 of record JANNUE010000032.1, on the reverse strand, counting down.
GCGCCACGCCGGCACGCGGCAGCGCTCGCAACTGCCCCCAGCGGGTGCAGCCGATTCTGTGCAAGGTGGCCAGATGGGGGAGCGCCATGGCCAGCGCTGTCAGTGGCAGATCGTCCGGCTCAGTGTCAGCGAATTGCGTCCCTTGCAGCCGGGCAACTGCTACCAAAGACGTAGCGCCTTGTGCGTGTTTGAAAGTTGTGACCGGCCGATTCAACTCAAGAACATGGCGCAACAGCCGCTCGCGCCCGCCCCACAGGCGTTCGCTGGCCGACACCTCCAGCACCAGCGCCTTCTCAATCCGTGCCACTTTGGGTGTGAACTGCAAGGCCCGCCAAGCCAAGGCGGTCAAGGCGTCAACCAGTTCAACTTGCCCTGTGTTGCCGCCGTTTGTCTGCGCCTGCTCAGGCAGCGGTTGCAAGGCAATCCAGTGCATCACGCTCCCCCGTTAAAGCCATCAATGCCGCCATGCGTGCATTGCCAACCGGCAGCGACAAAGGGTGCTCCAGCGGCGGGCCGCGCCGCTTCAAAATGTGGACCAGGAGCGCGTCACTGCCCTGCTGCGTCAGCGCCAGTATCCGCAGCACCGCCGGCGAAGACTCGGCCACCGCCTGGGCGGGACGCAGCACAAACAAAAGCTTGTTGTGGGTGTGGGCAACTGTCTGCAAGCGGCGCAGTTGCTCGGGTCGAACCTGCGGCAACCAGGCCAGTGTTGCCGCCACCGCAGCGCAGCGCATGGTTTGCTCTACCGCCCACAAACGCGCGCTCGGTGTGGCAGCGTCAACCAGCAATAAGCGGCGCGCATCAAAGTCGAGCGCCGCCAGGCCCGGCCCGAACGGCATATAAGGCGCGCCAACCAGCGCCACCGGACCACTCGCTGCGCGACGCAATACCGGCAACAGCAAACGCCACTCATGCTGACCGTTTTGCGCCTGCAGGATTTCGCTGATCGCACCCACCGGCCAGCCGCCGCCAGGAAACTCGGCGTCGAGCTTGGGGAAACCAGTGGCAACCGTAGTCCCAAGCGGACACCCAAGCTGATCGGCACGCCAGACGGCAGAACCAAAGCTGGCGATCGACAGAGAAAGGGAGCTCGACACGATGAAAACCCGGCAAAAAGCAGCTGTGCCACCCGCATAAAGACTGTATGTACGTACAGTATAGCGCTTTGCCTGTCTTGTGTCTTCTTCTCGACCGGCTGGCGCCGGCATTCAGGAAAATCAGAGAACTGGATTCGCAACGCTGCAGCCAATCTCCGGCCAGCGACGGTGCAGATAGGCCCAGGCGATCAGTCCGATGCACATCATGGCCAGCGAAACCGCCGCCATGGCAACCGGGGAATGCATGATGAGCGGCGCAATCACCCCCGCTACCAGACCATTGGCCATGGAGGCGATAAAGGACTGTAGCGAAGACGCCATGCCGCGCCTCTCAGGGTGCAGATCGAGCACTAGCAGCGTCACCACCGGCACCATCATGGCCCAACCGAAAGCAAAAATGGCAATCGGGAAAAGTGCCCACGCCACATGGGCCTTGAACAGCATATTGCTACCCAAATTAATTAGCGCAATCAACAGCATGATTACAAACCCGTACCTGATTTGCTGCTTGGGCGCCAGCTTGCCCGCCATGCGGCCACTGACCCAGGCCCCCGCCATGATGCCGCTGATGGTGAGCACAAAAAACCAGAAGAACTGCGTAGGGGCCAGGCCAAGATGCTGCCCCAGAAAAACCGGTGCCGACAGGACGTACAAAAACATGCCGTTAAAAGGCACACCGCTGGCCAGCGCCAGCAACAGGAAGCGCGGGTCCAGCCCGAGCTGCCAATACCCTTGCATCAGATTGCTGACCTTGAGCGGCTGCCGGTGCGTGATGTGCAATGTCTCCGGCAGCAGCCTGTAATTGGCGCCCCAGAGCACAACGCCGACCGCCGTCAAAAACCAGAAGATGCTGTGCCAGCCCATATGCACGAATAACCAGCCGCCGATGATTGGCGCGATCGCCGGCGCAACACCGAAGTAGATCGTGATCTGGCTCATTACCCGCTGCGCTTGCGTCGGCGGAAACATGTCCCGCACCACCGCGCGCGCCACCACAATGCCGGCCCCGGTGGACAAGCCCTGCATGGCCCGAAAGAACACCAACTGGGCAATGCTTTGTGACAGCGCACAACCGGCCGACGCCAGTGTAAAAGCCGCCAGGCCCCACAGCACCACCGGGCGGCGTCCCAGGCTGTCAGAGAGCGCGCCATGAAACAGGCTCATGAAAGCAAACCCGAACAGGTAAGCCGACAGCGTTTGCTGCATCTGCACCGGCGTCGCGCCCAGGGAGTCGGCGATGCCCGAGAACGCCGGTAAGTAGGTGTCGATCGAGAACGGACCCAGCATGCCCAGCACGGCCAGCAAAATCGCCAGCGCCCAGCGTGGTGCCCGCCAGAGTTCTTGTGCGTCCGGATTCATATTTTTTGAATTGCCCAAGTCATGCAGATGAGCAGCTTATTGTTAATCAGATGGCGAGTGTTTCTCCCTCAGCCGTTGTCTATTTGACGCTATTTGTCATGCCATGGCAGTCGCCATGGTTGCATCGCATGTGCCGCGCCATTTGCCGGCTAGACTCAAGCCCTTATATGGATGCTTCAAAGACCATTCACGACGCAGTCGATCAGGTGCGCCTGATGCGTGACGCCATGGCTGACAACCGCGAGCTCGCGCAGGCCGTCCATCAGATCAAGGATCTTCAGGCCAGACGGTTTGCCGGCAGCTACTTCGATCTGCTTCATTCAAAGCAGTACCAGCCTGCCGCCCAGTTCTTTCTGGAAGAGCTTTATGGCACCAAGGACTACGCTGAACGCGACGCCCAATTCGTTCGCGTTGCCGGCGCGCTGGAGCGGTTCTTTCCCGCTCAAGTGGTGCAAACGGCGGTATCGCTGGCGCAGTTGCACTGCCTGACGGAGCAACTTGACCAGGCGATGGCGCAAAGTTGGATGACCAACGCGGCAAAGCCTGAGCAAGCGCGCTATCTGGCAGCATGGCGCACAGTCAATCGACGCGACGATCGGAACAAACAGTTGGCAACCGTGATGGAAATCGGCCATGAGTTGAGCCGGCTGACAAAGAAGCCCAGTCTTCGCCTCATGCTCAAGATGATGCGCGGTCCGGCCAGCCTGGCCGGGCTCGGATCTCTGCAGCAGTTTCTTGAGGCAGGGTTCGACACTTTTGCGGCGATGAATCGCCAGGATGGTGGCGCCAGCCAGTTTCTTGCCACGGTGATGGAGCGTGAGTCAAGCCTGATCGAGCTGCTGTTTGACGCCAGGACTGTCACCTGCGAGACCAAAATCAGAGAGCTATTGGGGCAACCCCGCTAATCGCTTCAGCCGTCCCGATTCAAAATAGAAACACAGGAGTTCACCATGGAAAAAATCTGGCTTAAGAGTTACCCCCCGGGCGTTGCGCACGACGTCAATCCGGAGCAATACCGGTCGCTGACACACTTGCTGGAAGAGTCGTTCCAAAAGAACGCAGCCAGTCCTTTCTCTGTTTGCATGGAAAGCTGGATGAGCTATGCGCAGCTTGATCAACTGTCCAGCGCCTTGGGTGCATGGCTTCAGTCCAAGGGGCTGGAACCGGACGCCCGGGTCGCCATCATGCTGCCCAACGTTCCCCAATTCCCGGTCACCATGGCCGGCGTGTTGCGAGCTGGTTATACCTGCGTCAATGTCAATCCGCTCTACACGGCACGCGAACTTGAGCATCAGCTCAAAGACTCCGGCGCAACCGTCATTGTCATTCTGGAGAACTTTGCGGCAACGCTGACCGAGGTGATTGAGCACACGCCGATCAAGCACGTGGTTGTTGCCTCAATGGGCGATTTGCTGGGTTTTTGGTATGGCAAGTGGATCACGTTTGCGGTCAGACACCTTGCAAAAATGGTGCCGGCGTACAAGCTGACACTGTCCAATGGGCAAACCGCAACGTCTTTCGCGCACGCCATCGCCGAAGGTTCGGCACGACCATTCAAGCCGGCTCCAAGCACGCTGGATTCGGTGGCATTCCTGCAATACACCGGCGGCACCACCGGGCTGAGCAAAGGAGCGGTGCTGACCCACCGCAACATTGTGGCCGCCGTCTTGCAGGCCGAGGCCTGGTTCACGCCGGCACTCGATCGCGTGGGCGACATCAGAAAGACCAACAGCATTGCGGCGCTACCGCTGTATCACATCTTCGCGCTGACCTTGTCGCTGCTGGCCATACGCTGGGGTTCGCATTTGACATTGATCCCCAATCCGCGGGACTTTGGCGGCTTTGTTGCAACCCTGAAAAAGCGGCCGTTTCACTTGCTGCCGGCGGTCAACACGCTGTTCAATGCGCTGTTGCAGCAGCCCCAATTCAAAACCGTTGACTTTTCCAGTCTTTGCGTGTCACAGGCGGGCGGCATGGCCGCATCGGCCGGAACCGCCAAGCATTGGCTTGAAGTAACCGGCTGCCCCATGGTTGAGGGTTGGGGCATGAGCGAAACCTGCGCTATCGGAACCAACAACCCGGTAATGTCAAAAAAATTCTCTGGCACCATTGGTCTGCCACTGCCCGGCATCGACATTGCCATCAAGGACGACGATGGCAACTCGCTGGCGCAAGGGACGTCTGGTGAAATTTGCATCCGGGGTCCGAACGTGATGACCGGGTACTACCGCCAGGACGAAGAGAACCGCCAGGCGTTTACTGCCGACGGATTCATGCGAACGGGCGATGTGGGCATCATGGACGAGCGCGGTTACACCAAGATTGTGGACCGCAAGAAGGACATGATTCTGGTCAGCGGTTTCAATGTTTTTCCCAGCGAGCTCGAAGATGTCATCTCTCTTTGCGATGGAGTCGTTGAATGCGCCGCCATCGGTGTGCCGGATGAAAAGCAGGGTGAGGCCATCAAGGTGTTTGTGGTCAAAGACAACCCTACGCTGTCAGAGGAAGACGTGGCCAGTTATTGCCATCAGAATCTGACCGGTTACAAGCGTCCGAAGTACATTGAATTCCGCGACGAGTTGCCTAAATCAAACGTTGGAAAGATTCTTCGCCGCGAACTGCGTGTTGGCAAGTAGGCTGATCACCATGAAAATGGCGCGCACACGCCTGGCTGCTCTTCGTTGGCATGGCTATCGCAGTGAAAACCGTTACGCGGTTTATTAACGACCGAGTGTCTCACCAATGAACCGGGCAGATAAATCAAAATTCGGCGCAACGCAGTTGCTGGGTTCGCCCAGACTCGCCAAGCGCCTTTTCGCGGTTGCTGTTGACACGGCCTTGAGTGGTTTGACCGTGTGGCTGGCCCTGTTCCTGCGCTTCGACGAGGGAGTTGTTTGGCAGCCCGCGCACTGGTGGGCGGTGGCGGTGGCGGTGGCGCTTGCTCTGCCGCTGTTTGTGCGCTTTGGTTTGTACCGCGCGATATTCAGGTTCGCAAGCTGGAACGCCATGATCAGCCTCCTGCAGGCCATGGTCGTGTACAGCGTGCTTTATGCCACCGTGTTCGCGCTGATTGGCGTGCCTGGCGTGCCACGCGCTGTGGGTGTGATGCAGCCAATGCTGCTGCTCGCCAGCGTGGGCCTAAGCCGCGTTCTGGTTCGCTATTGGCTCGGTGGCCTGTACCGCTCTGCCTTGGATCAGCAAAGCCTGCCAGGCGTGGTGATTTATGGTGCCGGCGCGGCCGGGCGCCAACTGGCTGCCGCCCTGTCACGCTCACGCGAGTACCGCTTGCTGGGATTTTTGGACGACGACGACCGCTTGTGGGGCAACAGCCTGGACGGGCGAGTGGTTTACAACCCGAGGGACATGGACAGACTGGTGCCGGAACTGGGCGTCACGGATCTGCTGCTGGCCATTCCATCGGTTTCGCGTCAGCGTCGGTTGCAAATCCTGGAAACTCTGGGCCACTTGCCGGTTCATGTGCGCACCCTGCCAGGTATGGCCGATCTGGCGGCAGGGCGGGTCAGCCTGAGCGATGTGCAGGAACTGGAGATTGAAGATCTGATGGGCCGTGAGTCGGTGACGCCCAATGGCTTGCTGCTCAATCGCAACATCCATGGCAAGGTGGTACTGGTCACGGGGGCCGGTGGCAGCATCGGCAGCGAGCTGTGCCGCCAGATTGTGAAGTGCCAGCCCAAGCTATTGCTGCTGGTGGATATGAGTGAGTTTGCGCTATACCAGATTCACCAGGAGTTGACAGCGAACGCTCTTGAAATAGTGCCGTTGCTTGCTTCGGTGGGCCATGAGGAACGCATGCACGAGATCATGGACACCTGGCATCCGCACACCGTGTACCACGCCGCCGCTTACAAACACGTGCCGCTGGTGGAGCACAACCCGGCCGAGGGCGTGCGCAACAACGTGTGGGGCACCTGGGTCTGCGCCCAGGCGGCGGCGCGCAATGGCGTGCAGAATTTTGTGCTCGTCAGCACCGACAAGGCGGTGCGCCCGACCAACATCATGGGTGCGAGCAAGCGGCTGGCGGAGATGGTGCTGCAGGGCATGGCCACACTCAGCACATCAAAACGGACCTGTTTTTCGATGGTGCGCTTTGGCAATGTGCTGGGTTCCAGTGGCTCTGTCGGGCCGCTGTTTCGCGAGCAGATGAAAAACGGCGGCACCATCACGCTCACGCACCCGGACATCACACGCTATTTCATGACCATTCCGGAGGCGGCACAGTTGGTCATTCAGGCCGGCGCCATGGCCGTTGGCGGCGATGTGTTTGTGCTGGACATGGGCCAGCCGGTGCGCATTTACGACCTGGCGCGGCGCATGGTGGAGCTCTCAGGCCTGACGCTGCGCGACGAGAAGCACCCGAATGGGGACATCAAGATCGAGGTGACGGGGCTGCGTCCTGGCGAAAAACTCTATGAAGAAATACTGATCGGCGACAACCCGAAGCCGACCCAGCACGCCCGCATCATGAAAGCGCACGAAGACTGCCTGCCATGGCAGGAACTTGAAGACAAGCTCGACGCCCTGCAACTGGCGGTGAACCTGAACGACGTGCCAGTCATCAAGGGCTTGCTGCAGCAACTGGTGCACGGCTACCAGCCCGCCGACGAGGTAGTCGATTGGGTGCACTTGGCGCAGGAGCATGAGGCGGTGGCGGGGGCAGAATAGTGGCTACTTGTCAATCGGTGATGTGGAGGGGGCTGACGTCGTGGGTTCGATCGCTGCCAGCCGCACCAGTTCAAGGCTCGATCGTCCCTCGCAGGAGTGACAGCGTCAGACTCCGACCGACCCAAAGATTTGCCCAGTGACCAAGACCCCCCTCAGCCGGCTGCCTTTTTACTATGGATGGGTGATCGTTGCGGCCGGCACGTTCGCCATCATTGCGGCGCTCGGGTTCGGCCGCTTCGCGCTGGGCATGCTGCTGCCGTCGATGGCCCAGTCACTGGCGCTGAGTTATGCGCAGATGGGGTTCATCAGCACCGGCAATTTCCTCGGTTATCTGGTTTCGGTCTTCTTTGGCGGCATGATCGTTACGCGCATTGGCCAGCGCCAATTCATCTTTGTGTCACTGCTGCTGGTCGGGCTGAGCATGGCGCTGCTGTCGGGGGCGCAGTCGTTCCCGGTGCTGCTGGTTCTGTATGTGCTTACCGGCATGGGCAGTGGCGGCGCCAACGTCTCGGTGATGAGCCTGGCCTCCACCTGGTTTGCGCGCAACAATCGCGGCAAGGCGGCCGGCTTCATGGCTGTGGGCAGCGGTTACGCGATCATCTTTGCCGGCTTCTTCATCCCCTTCGTCAACCGGGAAATCGGCGCGCAGGGCTGGCGCACGAGCTGGCTGGCGCTGGGTGCCATCGTCACGCTGATTGCGTTCCTGTGCCTGCTGTTGCTGCGCAACAAGCCGGCCGATCTGGGGCTTGCGATCCCGGGCGAGTCGGGCACACAAACGGGCGGCGCTGGCGCTGCCATGCCCGGGGTTGCGACGGCGGCTGCGAATTTCAACGTTTACCGAAGCCGGGCCCTGTATCACCTGGGCGCGATCTATTTCCTGTTTGGCTTTACCTACGTGATCTACGCGACTTTCATCGTCACGACGCTGGTCAACGAGCGTGGGCTGTCGGAAGCGGTGGCTGGCAGTTTCTGGTCGGCAGTCGGTTTTCTGAGTCTTTTCTCGGGGCCGGTCTTCGGCTCCATCTCCGACCGGCTGGGCAGGAAGGCCGGCTTGATCATCGTGTTCTCGGTTCAGTTACTGGCCTACCTGCTGGTGGCATCCGGACTGCCGGGCGCCTACTTGTACCTCTCAATCTTCTGCTACGGCATTGTCGCGTGGAGCATACCGGCCATCATGGCGGCAGCCGTCGGCGATTACGCCGGGCCGGTTTATGCAGCGAAGGCGCTCGGTTTCATCACGCTGATTTTCGGCGTCGGGCAGATGGCGGGCCCGGCCATCGCCGGCGTGCTGGCACAAAGCGCCGGCAGCTTCTCGTCGAGCTTTTACCTGGCGGCCGCGATGGCCGCACTGGCGATTGTGCTGTGCGCATTGCTGAAGAAGCCACCGCATTGACGGGCGCTTTCAACCCCACGCGGCGAATCGAATTGGGCTTGCGATAGCATCTGACCATCGCATGAAGCACGCCCTGAATAAACTGCTCGCAACTGTCCTCGTCTTTGGCGCGGCATTGGCCCACGCGTCGGAAGTCAGCCGCCCTGACCAGGGCCTGACGGCGATTGCCAGTCTGGACCTTGCGCGCTACATGGGAAGCTGGTACGAGATTGCGAAATTTCCGAACCGGTTCCAGCAGAAGTGCGCCGGTGACACCCGGGCTGACTACAGCTTGCAGCCAGATGGCGGCGTGCAGGTGATCAACCGCTGCCGCCTGGGCAACGCGGAAATCAGCGAGGCGCTCGGCCAGGCGCGCCGCGTCGGCGACGCCGGTTCGGCCCGGCTGCAGGTGCGCTTTGCGCCGGCCTGGTTGTCATTCATCCCCGCCGTCTGGGGCGACTACTGGGTCATTGACCTGGACCCCGGCTACCAGCTGGTGGCTGTTAGCGAGCCCAAGCGTGAATATCTCTGGGTGCTTGCGCGAACGCCCAGGGTGGACGCGATTGCCTACGACGCGTTGTTGGGCCGACTGGCTGGCAAGGGCTTTGACCTCAGGCGGCTGGAGAAAACCGTACACAGGTAAGTCTCGCAGAACCAGCCGCAACCCGGCCACAACGCCGGTCTTGGCGCCGCCGCAATGGTGGACAATGACGTCGGCCATAAAAATATCAGAGCAACAGGGCGGCGCCAAGCGCCTGCTGGCGACAATTGCGATTGGACACCTCCATGGATTCATTGCTGTCTGAGATCTATCGTTCCAAGATTTGCACTGCGCAAGATGCAGCCCGACGAATTCGACCGGGCAACCGGGTCTTTGTCGGCACTGCCTGCGCCACGCCGCGCGCCCTGATCAAGGCGCTCGAAGACCTGCCGCTGGCGCCGGCGGATGTGCAGCTGATTCATTTCCTGACCGACGGCGCGATTCCCCATGACGCCACTGGCAAACCGGTGACCAAGTACCGCCACCGTGTGTTCTTCGTCGGCTCGGATATGCGCGCGGCGGTGAAGCAGGGGCTGGCCGAGTACCTGCCGATCTCGATCGCCCGGGTGCCCGAGTTGTTCAACGTCGGCCGCATCTCGCTCGACGTTGCGCTGATCCAGGTCTCGGAGCCGGACCGGTTTGGCTACATGAGTCTGGGTGTCTCGGTCGATATCGTGGCGGCCGCGGTGCAAAACGCCAAGCTGATCATTGCCGAAGTCAATCCCAACATGCCCTGGACCATGGGGGACTCGGCCATTCACATCAGCCAGATTCACCACTTGGTGCCAGTGACGACGCCAGTGATCGAATACGTGCACCATGTAACCAATGAAGACGTGGTGGAGCGCATCGCGCGCTACATCGCCAGCACCATTGACGACGGATCGACGCTGCAGATCGGCCTGGGCCGCATCCCGAACGAGGCGCTGAAGTACCTGCAGGATCGCAAGGACCTGGGCATTCACTCCGACGTGATTACCGACGCCATCATCCCGTTGCTGGAAAAAGGCATTCTGACCGGCAAGCAAAAGACCCGGCAAAGGGGAAAGATCGTGACCAGCTTCGCCATGGGTTCGCGCAAGCTGTACGACATACTGGACCGCAATCCGCTGTTTTCGTTTCAGCCGATCGACGTCGTGTGCAACCCCTACACGATCGCGGCGCAGCGCAAGATGGTGTCGGTGACACAGGCCTTTGCCGTTGACCTGACCGGCCAGATCTGTTCCGACCAGTTTGCCGGTGAGTTCTACAGCGGCATTGCGGCGCAGACAGAGTTCTTGCGCGGGGCTTCGCGCTCACCCGGGGGCAAACCCATCATCTGCCTGGCTTCCACCACCGACGATGGCCAGACATCGCGCATTCGCCCGTTGTTGCTGGCCGGAGAAGGCGTTACCGTGGCGCGCGCCGAAGTGCACTATGTCATCACCGAATATGGCATTGCCTATTTGTTTGGCAAGCCGATGCGCGAGCGCGCCATTGCCCTGATACAACTTGCGCATCCCAAATTCCGGCCCGAGCTGCTCGACGCGGCAAAGAAGCTTGGCTACCTGGAAGCCGACCAGACGCTGCAGAACATGCGCGCCTACCCGGTCGAGGAAGAGCGCATGGTGCTGCTCAAGAATGGCCGGCAGATCATGCTGCGACCGGCCCGCGCTGCAGACGCCGACGGCATACGTGAGCTTTTTTTCAAGCTGCCGGCGACCGATATTTACACGCGTTTTTTCCGCCGCGTGCAGGCCCTGTCGAACCGGGACGTTGAGCGTCTGTGCAACTTCAGTTACGAGAACGAAGTGGGCTTTGTGGCGGTGACCGGGCCGCGCGAACAGGAAATCATTGTGGGCCAGGCCTGCTACTTCGTGAACCCGTCAACCAATGTGGCAGAAACCGCTTTCCTGATCGACCCGGCGTGGCAATCGACCGGGCTCGGCACTGCGCTGCAGCGGCGCATGGTGGAACATGCCAAGAGCCGCGATCTGCGCGGCTTTGTGGCTGAAATCCTGGCCGAAAACGCCAGCATGATCGCGCTCGCACGCAAGGGCTCGGACAACGTGGCGGTCGAGAAAATTGAAGACACGGTGTATGTCACGATGCTGTTTTGATGGGGGCCGGGTGTTTGCCCTCACCGCACTGCGGGAAAGGCCGGCATGCCGCATAATTGACGCAACGAGAAGCGCGGACAACCGGGGCAAGTTCAACACAGGGAGAAGCAATGCGCGTGCGCATCCTGGGCTGTAGCGGCGGAATTGGCGGCAATTCCCTGCGCACCACATCGCTGCTGGTTGACAGCGACATCCTGATCGATTGCGGCACCGGCGTTGCCGACCTGTCGATCACCGAGCTGGCGCAGATCGACCATGTGTTCATCACGCATACGCACATGGACCACATCGCCTGCCTGCCGCTGATGATGGACACCGTTGGCGACCTGCGCGAGCGTCCCTTGACCGTCCATGCCAGCGTCGCAGTGATCGAGATCTTGCGCACCCACGTCTTCAACTGGGCCGTGTGGCCCGATTTTGCGCAGATCCCCAGCGCCAACAGCCCCTACCTGCGTTACCAGGAACTGGCGCTGGGACAGACGGTGCAACTCGGGCAGCGGCGCATTACGGCGCTGCCCGCCAACCACACCGTGCCGGCGGTCGGCTATCAGATCGATTCGGGCGCCGCCAGCCTGGCGTTCTCCGGCGATACCGGCCCCTGCCCGGCGCTGTGGGCCGCCATCAACCAGATCGAAAATCTGCGCTACATCATCGTCGAGACTGCCTTTTGCAATGCCGAGCGGCGGCTGGCGCAACTGGCCCTGCATCTGTGCCCGGCGATGCTGGTCGAAGAACTTGCTCAGTTGCAGCGCCCGGCAGAAGTCTTCATCACCCATCTCAAGCCGAGCCAGATCGAGCTCATCATGCAGGAGATCAGGGACGGTGCAGTTGAGCCGCAGCCGCAGATGCTGCGGCATGAGCAGGTATTCGAATTTTGAGCACTTATTTTCCACATGCCAACGGGTCGTCAGACCACACGCAACCGCCTCCGACATCCAAGCCTGATTTGACTCAGGGACTATAAAAATAGCACCATCATGACGCGCCATCAGTACCAGGACGAACTCCTTGAACACCACCTTCGCGTCTTTCTGGGCGAACTCGATCCGGTCGCCAAGAAGCTGCTGCTCGAGCATCTGACCTGGGTTGAAATCGCTGCCGGTCAGACCCTGATGGCACAAGGCGATGCAGGCGACTCCATGTACCTGTCGATCAGCGGCCGATTGCGCGCTTACGTGGTGGACGAGGACGGCATTGAACACATGGTGCGTGAGATGGCCCGCGGCCAGATCATTGGCGAGATGAGCCTGTACACCGATGAGCCGCGCTCCGCCACCGTGGTGGCAATTCGCGACTCCGTACTGGTGCGCCTGGCGCGCTCGGAGTTCAGCAGCCTGCTGGCCAGCAATCCGCAAGTGTCGATCGCGCTGACCCGCCAGATCATTTACCGGTTGCGCTCCGCGCAAGTGCGCTCCGACCTGGCGCGCCCGGTCACGATCGCGCTGTTTCCCATCACGACAGGCGTGCAGACGGGCGAATTTACCCAACGCCTGGCAGACAAACTGCAAGCGCTCGGCCGGGTGCGCGTCATCGACGGCGCAAGCATCGACCGGGAACTCGATCAGCCGGGCCTGGCGCAAAGCGGGGTCGAAGACGCCGATGCGAAGCGACGCATTGCCCTGTACCTGGACCAGGTCGAGGCCCACAACGATTACGTGTTGCTGGTCGGCGATGACGGTCCCACGCCCTGGACCCAGCGCTGCAGCTACTGCTGCGACGAAGTGCTGTTGCTGGCCGATGCCACGCAGCCGGCGCTGTTGCACGAGACCGAGAAGCTGTGCCTGATGCAGCGCCCCGGTCGCTCCGAGGCGGCAGAAACGCTGGTGCTGTTGCATGCCACCGATCTCAAGTGCCCCACCGGCACGCGAGCCTGGCTGGATCGCCGTCCGGTCGCCGGCCACATTCACATCCGGCCCGCGCTCGATCGCGACATGGCACGTCTGGCCAGGTTTCAGAGCGGCACGGCGGTTGGGCTGGTGTTGGCGGGCGGCGGCGCGCGCGGCTGCGCCCATCTTGGCATCTACCGGGCGCTGCAGGAAAAAGGGATTGAAATCGACTTTGTCGGCGGTACCAGCATCGGATCGGTGATGGCCACGCTGGTCGCATCGGACCGTCCGATCGGCGAAGTCATGACGATCGCGCGCCAGGCTTTCAGTGTCAACCCGACCGGCGATTTCAATCTCATCCCGCTGATCTCGCTGATCGCAGGGCGCCGGTTGCGCGTGCTGGTACAGACTGCCCTGCGAGAACTGCTGGGGCATGAGGCCGACGTCGAAGATCTCTGGAAGAACTACTTTTGCGTCGCCAGCAACTACTCCCAGGCCTCGGAACATGTGGTCCGCCGCGGCAGCCTCCTCAAGTCCATGCTGGCCAGCATTGCGATACCAGGGGCCTTGCCGCCAGTGCTGCACGACGGCGACATATTGTGCGATGGCGGCACCTTCAACAATTTTCCGGCCGACGTGATGCGCAATATGCGCGGCGTCGGCAAGGTCATCGGCGTTGACCTCAGTTCCAGAAAGCTGCGCCGCATCGAACACGACGAAGTGCCCAGTGGCTGGGCGCTGTTGCGCGATCGGTTGCGCCCGCGCGGCAAACGCCGCTACCGCCTGCCGTCGCTGGTCGCTTACCTGATGAATGTCACCATTTTGTACAGCACATCGCGCCAGCGTGAATCGCAGAAACTCACTGACCTGTACTTCAATCCCCCGCTCGATCGAGTCGGCATGCTGCAGTGGGAAAAGTTCGACACCATCGTCCAGCAGGGCTACGACCACGGGCTCGCCAGGCTGTCAAGCCTGGAGTCGCTCAAGTAAGGTCAGCGGCCTGCTCTCCAGTCTGCTGGCAGCCAGCACCAGCCCAACCGGCAAGTTGCAATATCCACCGGAGTGCGCATGTTTCGAGGCCTCAAACTTCCCAAGCTGCCCGGCGTTCTGTCAAACCCGCAGGCGCTCGCGCTGTTGCTCGTTGTCACCCTGAGCGCGTCGGCTCTGTGGCTGGCCGATCCCATCCCGTTGCAGAACCTGCGCCTGACGCAGTTCGACCAGTTCCAGCGCTGGCACCCGCGCCCTTACAAGCCGGTCGCCGTGCGCATCGTTGACATCGACGAAGCCAGCCTGAAGACCTACGGCCAGTGGCCCTGGCCGAGAACCCGGGTCGCCGAACTGGTGCAACGCCTGCATGAAGCCGGTGCTGCGGCGATCGCCTTTGACGTGCTGCTGATCGAGCCGGACCGCACCTCGCCCATTTCGATGGCGCAACTCTGGAACAACGCGCAGGTCAGCAGTGCGCTCAAGAATCTGCCCGACCATGACGAAGTACTTGGGCGCGCCCTGGCCGAGCGCGGCGTGGTCATCAGTGGCAGCTTGTCCACGATGGGGGTGACGGCTTCTTCGGGTCCCCTCACTGTGTCTGAACCGGAACAGGCCTACCGCATCATCGCTAGCGGTGCCGGCGATCCGGCGCCATGGCTGCAAGGCTTTGACAGCGCCATCTGGCCGCTGCCGGTGCTGCGTGCCAACGCCAGTGGACTGGGAGCGCTGAATTTTGCGTCCGACTCGGATGGCGTGGTGCGCCGGGTGCCGATGTTGCTGCGCTTGAACCAACAAATTGTCCCCAGCTTGAGCGCCGAGGCGTTGCGCGTGGCACAGGGTGCACGCAATTACATGCTGCGCAGCACGCAGGCCGGCGTGCAGGACGTGCGCATTGGCGCCATCACGGTGCCCACCAATGCGCAGGCGGAAATCTGGCTGCATTACAGCAAAGATCAACCGCAGCGTTTTGTGCCGGCAGCGCAGGTACTGAACGGCCAGGTTGCCGCCAATCTGCTCGATGGCAATATTGTTTTGATCGGTAGTTCGGCTGCCGGCTTGATGGATCTGCGTTTCAGTCCGATGGGTCATATCATCCCGGGCGTACTGGCCCATGCGATCGCGCTGGAGCAGGTGTTGTCGGGTGAGTATCTGCAGCGACCGGCCTGGGCTGGTGCTGCCGAAGCCCTCGCGCTGGTGCTCGGCGCGCTGCTCGTCGGCCTGGTCGCGCTGGCAGCACCAGCCCTGTGGGCGACGGCGGTGGCGGCTGCCATTCTGACGGCCCTGCTCGTCGGCGTCTGGTATGCGTTCGTGGTCGAACACCTGCTGCTTGATGCCATCAACCCGGCGCTCGTCATGGCGGTTAGTTTTGGTGTCTCCAGCGGCATGCACCACTTGCTCAGCGAGCGCGAACAACGCTGGATACGCGAGGCCTTTTCGCGCTATGTGTCGCCGAACCGCGTAGCCCATCTGGTGGCGCATCCGGAGCAACTCCAGCTCGGCGGCCAGCGCCAGTCCTGCAGCTTTGTGTTTACCGACTTGGCCGGCTTTACCAGCATGATGGAGGCGGGCGATCCCGCCAAAGCGGTGGCGCTGCTCAACGACTACCTGGATGCCATGCTGGCGATTGTGTTCAAGCACGAGGGCACGCTCGACCGCATCGTGGGCGACGCCGTGGTAGCCATGTTTTCGGCCCCGGTACCGCAGCCCGATTACCGCCAGCGCGCGCTCGACTGCGCGCTGGCGATGGACCGCTTTGCCAACGCCTACGCAACCAGTCTGCAGGCTCAGGGGGTGGCCTGGGGTCACACCCGCATCGGCGTGCACTGTGGTGAGGTGATCGTTGGCAACTTCGGCGGCAAGACGCTGTTTGATTACCGCGCGCTGGGCGACCCGATCAACACGGCGGCGCGGCTGGAGAGTGTCAACAAACACCTGGGCACGCATGTCTGCGTGTCGCAAGCGATTCTGGATGGTTGTGCCAACGTGCCGGTGCGCTACGTCGGACGTCTGCTGCTCAAGGGCAAGAGCCAGCCGTTGCGGGTTTATGAACCGCTGGCAACCGCCGACAGCACCGCGTGCGCCACGGCTGGCGAGTACGATGCCGCCATCGGCCTGTTGCAGAGCGGCGACGGAAATCAGCCGCAACTCGCGCTGGCACAGTTTGAGGTATTGGCTGAACGTTACCCGCGTGACCCGCTCGTCGTACTGCACCTGCAACGCCTGCGCCAGGGTGCCAGCACCGACCAGATCGTGATGGCCGAAAAATAAGCCGGGCCGTCAGCGCACCGTGATTTCGACGCGGCGGTTGCGCGGCTCGGGCGTTTCATCCGGGGTGTCCACCGCCAGACTGCGTTTGCCACGCGACTCGACTGTGACCTCCACATTGTCCAGACCCCGGGCGCGGATCTGTTTGGCTACCGAGTTGGCACGCTTGAGTCCCAGGGCTTCATTGACGGCGGCCTTGCCCAGGGAATCGGTGTG
Source organism: Betaproteobacteria bacterium (assembly GCA_031394895.1). Classification (GTDB taxonomy): domain Bacteria; phylum Pseudomonadota; class Gammaproteobacteria; order Burkholderiales; family Burkholderiaceae_C; genus Rhodoferax. The sequence goes on along the minus strand of JANNUE010000032.1, from coordinate 9,171 downwards.
ACCGATCACCGAGACGTCGGGCACCTTGCGCGCACTCAGGCGTTCCAGCACTTTGGGCAGCGTCGATTCGGACGCTGGCGTCAACTGGGTGCTGCCAAGCTTGAAGTAAAGCAAAAATTGTTCCGGCAGCGGAGGACGCGCCGCGATGGCGGCACCAAAATCGCGCTGTACCTGCTCCTTGCTGACGTCAAACGGCGCTGCGCTGGTGTCGAGTGAGGTGGCTTGCCGGGCTTGCGTCAGCACCTGTTCACCGCCCTGACCTTGCACCACGACGCGCCCGACGCTGCCGTCCGGGCTGGGCAGCAGCACGATGTAGGAACCGGGCCCCTTCTTGGGCACCGGCTTGGCCACCTCGACCACCGCCGGAGACTCGAACTGACAAAGATCATCGGGCGTCAGCGCGGCACGCTCCGCGCCGACCTCCTGCAGGCTCGGCACATCACTGCGATTCACCCCCAGCGCCGTCACCAGCCGGCCCATGCCGGAGAGCGTGCGCGCCTGTGCCGTCACCTGGTTGTAGTGCGCATTGATGTAGGCCCGCGTCGCTTCAAAATACTCGTTCTGGCTGTCCAGCAAATCAAGCAACGTGCGCTGGCCAATATCAAATTGCTGGCGATACGCCTCGCGCGACTTCTCGGTGGCGAGGCGGTGCTGGTCGAGGTAGGCGCGCTGCTCACGCAGGCTGCGCACGTCGCTGTAGGCGATCGACAGCGTCTGGCGCACGTCGCGACAGACTTTCTCCTGCAGCGCGCGCGCCTGGGCGCTTTGGTCCACCGCCTGGCGTTCCCGCGCCATATCCGAGCCACCGCGAAAGAAGTTGTAGTTGAGCATCAGCTCGACGCCATTGACGCGTGTGTTGCCCGGGATGCCGCCGGTGTCGTTCTCCCGGCTGGCGTAGGCGCGCAAGTCCAGCCGTGGCAGATGGGCCGCCTTGCGTGACGCAATGGCCGTGGCAAAGGAGCGCGCGTTCTCAACCGCCGCGTTGAACGCCGGACTGCCCTGCAAGCCCTCGCGCAACAAGGCGTCGCTCGAAGCCGGCATGGTGCCAAGCTGGAACGGGTCGGGCAAAGAGGATGGCTTGGTGGGTGGCTTCTCGCCTACGATGCGCAAGTAGCGTGCACTCACGTCGTGCAGGTTGGTCAGCTCGGTCAGCAAATTGGACTCGGCCAGTGCGAGCCGTCCGCTGGCTTGCTCGACATCGGCGCCGCGACCGACGCCGCCCTTGGCCCGCTCTTCGACTTGTTGCGAGGATTGCTTGATCTCGGCATAGTTTTGGGTGGCCGCCTCCACCAGTTCGCGGTAGCGCACCACGTCGGCGTAGGCCCGCACCGCTTCGAGCGCTGCCGTCTCGGACGCATCGAGCAATTCATAGTAGCGTGTCAGCCTGGCCTGGCCGAGCCGCTTGACCTCGTTGGGGGTGAACATGCCGTCAAACAGCATTTGGGTGAGCGTGATCTGCGTCGTGTTGAAGCTGTAGCGCCCGACATCGCCCACGGCGGGGGAGACCCGGCTTTCGCGCCCGATGGAGGCGCGCAGGTCGCCTTGCGGGAAATAGCCGCCGCGCGCCACGTCGCGTTCATCGCCGGCAGCCTGAAAGCCGTACCAGCGCGCTTGTACTTCCGGGTTGGTTTGTACTGCCTTGCGCGCCGCCTGTACCAGGGGCTCGGGTAACGCCTGCGCTTGCGCCGCGAAAACCGCCAGCAGCGCCACCATCAGCGTCGAAATTCTTGTACTTGTCAACATGGGACCTCCGGAAAAATGTTACTGTTAGCGTTACGGACCTACCATCTTCTTACACATCCGTTACGCAATTATGATATTAATCAACAAGGGCGTGCATTGTTGCCTATAACCATGCTTCGTGCAAGGTTGCTCAGACACCCTGAACTACCTGCAATGATTGATCCGGCAAGCGCCATGGAAACAGCCGGTGTCGCGCGACAAATTGCGCAGCGCCGAGAAGGAGAACCCTCTGTTGGTACTGCCAGTTAAGCATGCCCTGCATCTTGCCACGCTAGCGGCTGCCGGCGTCAGGCGCGCGCTGCCCGTGCGTCACACACCAGCCAGCGCATGGACGCTAATCCTGTGCCTGTGCCTGTGGCTAGTGAGTTCGATTGCGGCGCCCGACCTGGACAAGACCCAGGCCATGGCCTTGCAACGTTATGGTGCGCCGGCAGCAGAATCCGTGGCGGCCTGGCGCCGCCTGATCGAAGAGGCGAGACCACTGCCTGAGGCAGAAAAACTGACCCGGGTGAACACTTTCTTCAATCGGCGCATCCTGTTCAAGAGTGATGTGGAAGTATGGAACCAGGAGGACTACTGGGCCACACCGCTAGAGTTCATGGGCATCGGCGCGGGCGACTGCGAAGACTTCGCCATCGCCAAATACATCACGCTGCAAATGCTGGGCATTGGCAACGAGCGCTTGCGCATGATCTATGTGCGCGCCAGGACCGGCTCTACTACCTCGGTCGCCCACATGGTGCTGGGCGTTTACCCCAAGCCGACCGAAGAACCGCTGATTCTGGACAACCTTATCAGCAGCGTGCGCCCGGCCTCGCAGCGCTCCGACCTGTCTCCCGTATTCAGCTTCAACAACGACGGGTTGTGGGTCGGTGGCGCCACCGCGTCGGCGGCCGACCCGACGACCCGACTGTCGCGCTGGCGCGATGTGCTCGAGCGCATGCGCCAGGAAGGCCTCTAACCACCCCTGTTTTCTTACCCAGCGAGCCCACCATGTCCCTCATCAAACAACTCTGGATTGCCATCGCCCTGGTCATGACGATTGCCTTTGGCGGCAGCATGGTCGTTAGCGTGCTGTCGGCGCGCCACTACCTTGAGCAGCAGTTGCAGCTCAAGAACATCGACAACGCCACTGCACTGGCGCTGTCGTTGTCGCAACTGCCGAAAGACCCGGTGACGGTCGAACTGCAGGTGGCGGCGCAGTTTGACGTTGGCCATTACCGCTTCATCCGGATCGTCTCTCCCACCGGAGCGACCCTGATCGAGCGCAAGTTCAGCGGCAAGCTCGAAGGAGCGCCACCCTGGTTTGTCGAGCTCATTCCCATTCGCACCGTGCCGGGCCAGGCACTGATCCAGGATGGCTGGAACCAGTATGGCACGCTGACACTAGCCAGCCACGAGCAATACGCCTACCAAAGCCTGTGGGACGGCACGCTGGAACTGCTGCTATGGTTCGTGCTGGGCAGTGTGGTCGCAGGCGGAGTCGGCACCTTGTTGATCCGCATCATTACCCGGCCGTTGAACGATGTGGTGGAGCAGGCGCAGGCCATCACCGAACGGCGTTTTCTCACGTTCAAGGAACCCAGGACGACGGAACTGCGCAGCATGGTGCGCGCCATGAACAGCATGGTGGAACGGCTCAGGTCCATGTTCAGCGAGGAATCAGCACGACTCGAAGCCCTGCGGCAAAAGGTCAATCTGGACGCGCTGACAGGGTTGTCGGGACGCGCGCATTTTCGCTCGCAACTGCAGGATCTGCTGACCGATGAAAGCTTCGGCGCCGAGGGCTCGCTCGTCGTGCTGCGTCTGCACGATCTGAACCGTCTGACCGTCAAGCTCGGCCATGAACGCGCCAATACGCTGCTGCGCCAACTCGGCACCCTGCTCAAAGACAGCTGCCGGAACAATCTTGGACAGCAGGCCGGGCGCCTCAAGGGCGGCGAATTCGCGGTGGTTTATCCGACCATTACCTCAGCGCCGCAAGCCGCCGCCGCGCTGCACCAGCAAATCAGCCAGCAGTGGCTCCCGGCGTGGGTCGATGAAGTGCCCGACCTGTTCCAGATCGGCGCCGTTTCATACCACCGGGAACAGCCGCTGGAGAACCTGATGAGTCAAGTCGATGAAGCGCTGGCACGTGCTGCGGCGCAGGGCGTCAACAGCTGGTACGCCAGCGAAACCAGCGCGGCTCGCGCTGCACTGCCAGCCGAACAATGGCGCGACCTGCTGACCCAGGCCGTCAGCAGCGGCAAGCTGCGGCTGGCCTACTATCGCGTGGTCAGCGGTCGCGATCAGGCCGCCATTCACCAGGAAGGGCTGATCCGGCTGCAGGTGGACGGCGGCGCAGCGCTGCTCAGCGCGGGCGACTTCATGCCAATGGCGGCACGCCTGAACCTGACTGCGCCGATCGACCTGCAAGTCGTCAAGCTGGCCATCGAATACCTGCGCTCCACGCCGGGTGACATCGCCATCAACCTGTCAGCGCAGACCATTGTTGATTTCAACTTCCGGCGCCAGTTAACCCTGCTGTTGCGCAGCAACCCGGACGTCTGCAAACGCCTGTTGTTTGAGGTGCCCGAGTACGGCGTATTCCAGCAGTTCGAAGCATTTCGCGACCTGGTGCAGACCGTCAAGCCGCTGGGCTGTCGCGTCGGCATCGAGTACTTCGGCCAGTACTTTGCCGAAGGCGACAAACTGGCCGACCTCGGCCTCGACTACATCAAGGTCCACCCGAGCTATGTGCGCGGCATCGCCAGCAGTCCGGGCAACCAGGAATTCCTCAAGGGCCTGTGCCGCGTGGCGCGCAATTTCGGCATTGTCTCGATCGCGCTCGGCGTCGAGTCCGAAGCCGACCTGCCGCTGCTGGCATCGCTCGGTTTTGACGGCATGACCGGCCCAGGGGTGAAGTAAATGCGACCCGGCGCCGCCGTCGCCACGCTGCTGCTGTGCGCTACGGTACACGGCCTGCAAGCCCAGGCACAAGAGGCGCCGATGCTGCAAGGCATGCTGGATCAGGCCAGCGCGCTGGAGGCGGACGCCAGTGTGCCCGACGGCGCCTGGCAGGCGGCGGCGCTGTATTGCCGGAGCGCACGCTTTGGCAGCATTGAGGGCCAATACCGGCTCGGCATGCTGTACGCCTTTGGTCAGGGCGTACCCGCCAGCCGGGCGTGGGCCGCCGCCTTGTTCTCGCTGGCCGCCACGCAGGGCCACGCCCAGGCCGGCCAGATGCTTGACAGCATCGAGCTCAGCGGGCTCGAACTGCCGGCCTGCGTGAATCAGGACCAACTGCCGGAAAAAGCGCCGCCCCCGGTTGACTACAACCTGGCGTCGGCAAAACCGTTAATTGACCAACTATTGCTAAGCCTGCCCGCCAACAAACGCTGGGTCATCAAACTCACCAACACGCTCAGCGCCTGGTATTCGCTCGACCCCAAGCTGGTGTTGTCCCTGATAGCGGCCGAGTCGAACTTCGACCACACCGCGCTGTCGCCCAAAGACGCCAAAGGGCTGATGCAACTGATCCCCGACACCGCCGAGCGCTTCAATGTGCGCAATGCGTTTGATGCCACGCAAAACCTGCGCGGCGGCATGCGCTACCTGCGCTGGCTGCTGTCGTATTACCGCGGCAACGTCCGCTACGCACTGGCCGCCTACAACGCCGGCGAAGGCCGGGTTGACCGCTACAAGGGCGTGCCGCCGTATCCTGAGACACGGGCTTATGTGAAACGGGTGATCGGCCTGTATGGCAGCGCGCGGCATGCGTTTGATGAAAGCCTGACGCCAGCGTCCGCCTGGCTCGCGCCAGACAAGCACTGATCTTCCCCGCGTCGGCCCTTCTGTCAGTTCAGCATTGCTGCTCTGGTCGGCGCCGACCAGAGCAGGATCAAACGTCGGTCTTCAGATTGCCGTTGGCAATCAGTTTGTTGATGATGTCCTGGTCAAGATTTGGCAACGTGGTTCCAGGCAAACCGTGCAGGTCTGCCAGCGTCACCCCCTCCAGGCTGATCTTCTGCGTCACGCCGCCGGTGCCGACACCATCGGGATCAACCTCAATAACCACTTTGCCGGCAGTCGGCTCGGTGAAATTGAGGTACTGGTCAAGCGTTGCCGGATCATGCGCCGCGCCCAAACCGCTATTGAGCAAATCATGAAGATTCAGCACGTCGCCACCGCTGCCTATCTGGAAATCTTTGATGACGTCCGAGGCCGGCGTTGCCGCGCTGCCCTGGTCGGCCAGACTCCACTTGAAGGTATCGATGCCGGTACCGCCAATCAGGGTGTCGTTGCCCGAACCACCGCTAATCGTGTCGTTGCCTTCCTGGCCATAGATCGTGTCGTTGCCGGTGCCGCCGTTGATGATGTCATTGCCGCCGGTGCGACCGCTTTCCGTCGACACCAGCGCAAGATTGGCCTGGATGTACGCAATCGTGTCAGCACGGGTCCACGCGCCGTGCGTGCCGGTCTCCAACTCCTGAAACACTGCCCAGCCTGAGCCTGCTGGCATGCCCAACGCTTTTGCCGCACCGAGCGCATCCGTATTCACGGCGTCGCCAAAGATCAGGTCGTTGCCGGCGCCGCCCTGGATGTTGTCGTTGCCAGCGGTGGTTGCCACCGTGGTGCCGCTGATCAGGTTGCCAATCACCGCTGTCAACTGATCGGCCGTGGTGATGTTGTCGGCAACGCCACCAGTGCCTTCCACCTGATTGAGGATGGATAGCGGACTGGGCGAACCCGAACTGCTGACGTTGATGCCGACCGCTTCGATGGTGAAGCCCTGATCCAGTGCGCCGGGTCCGTTACCGGCTGTCTCGATCCTGGAGACCTCGCTGACGTTGTCGTCGCTCGAAGTTCCGTCCGGGTTGTAGGTGCCCAAGATGTGTTGCAAGGCGACCGTTGAACTGATGGTATCGGTGACGGTTGTCCCGTTTGCCGCGTAGGCGTGGTTCGGCTCGCCATCCGATACAAACAACACCTTGTTCAGATCGGCGCTGGCCAGTGGATCGGTGGCCAGATTGCCGTTGATCCAGTCGAGTGCCTTTTGCAGTCCTGCCTCGTAGTTGGTCCATCCGTCAGCCACAAGCGAGTTGACCGCAGCGACTGCCTGTGCCAGACCGCCACCCGCTTGACTTTGCTTGACGCCATTGACAACCAGGTCGAAGACCCCCTTGTTGGCTGCGTCAGTGGCGAAATTGACAATCGTGACGCGCACGTTGTTGGCCCCGGAATTCGCAAGATCATTCAGCGAATCAATGGTTGCGCTCTTGAGCGCGGCAATGCGCTGGACGCTGGTGGCGCCGAACGCAATCGAGGTTGTCATGCTGCCTGATGTGTCGAGCACGTAAACAATGTTCGCCGTCGAACCAGGCAGCACGTTCGAACCACCCGGATCGCCGATCAGGATGTCGGCGCCGTTGCCGCCAACAATCGATCCATCGACGTCCGGGGCGAATAGCGGATTGGGCACCACATGATCCGGAGTGCTGGTGCCGGTGTCGTCCAGGCTGCTGCCAACGACGAGTATCGGGTCGTTGTCCACAATCGTGGCCACGCCGCTGGCGTTCGCAATCGTCAGGCCTGCGGTCGGCACGCTCAGCGTGACGGTGAACGCTTCCGTATTTTCGGGCACGCTGTCGTTGATGAGTGCAACCGTGACTGACTTGCTGATTTCACCCACTGCAAAGGTCAGTGTGCCGCTGGTGGCCGTGTAGTCAGATCCGGCCAGCGCCGAACCGTTCACCGTGCTGTAATTCACCGTCATGACGTGATCCGCCGGGCTCGTCAGATTCACCACGAAGCTGATGCTGGCGTCGGAGCCTTCGGTCGCCGGGTTCGGCGTGCCGTCATTGATCCACACCGTGGGATTGCTGACCACATTGACATTGAGGTTCTGCGCCGCCGTCATGTCGCCATCGCTGTCGGTCGCCGCGACCGTGAAGTTCAATAACTTGTCGGCCGGCAGTATCGTCTGGGAAATCGTCGCGGCTGTAAACCTCACACCCTGACCAGAACCGCCGTCGCCAATGACCTGCAACTGGTTGAAGCTGATCGTCGGGTCAATCACCGTCGTGCTGCCTGTCACGGCAACACCCGACAGTTCCTGGAATGCGCCGGTCAAGGTATTTGTCGCAATCCAGTGGATCGTCAGTGAGCCATTGATCTGGTCGTTCACCAGGGTAACTTTGTCCACCAACTGCGGATCGGTATTGGCTGGCTGATCACCCGCCGCACCCACTTTGTGGAACTCCATCGTGAAGCTTTCACCATTCGCAACAAACTGGTTGTCGATCCCAAAGCCCTGCGTCGAGGAGTTGACACCACTGCTGCTTCCGGTGAACTCGATCAGACCGTCTGCAGTCTGCACCCAGGGAGTCGGGCCACCTGGGGAAAGACTCAGCAGCGAGTAAGTCACATCCGTGGAGGCCTCCGGATGAAGAAGCGCAAACTGGTAGGTTCCATCCAGGCGGAGCGTGAGCGAATAGACCGGGGTGGAGTCGGTCGTCGACACGGCGGTCAAGGTTGTCCCGATCACATTGCCGGCGCCATCCAGAATATTCTGCAGCGGCTGGTAGGTGATGCCCGCAATGGTCGGCCCGGTAATCTGGAAGCCGGCCAGGCCGTCGGCACCGGGCGCGAAGCTGAAAGTGCCGTTGATGGTGCCAATCGCGTTGGATATCGTTCCGTTGGTGAACAGACCCAGCGTGGGTGAGTCGTCTTCGACCGAAACGGACAGAGAGCCCGATCCAATCACGCTGCTCGCCGACGGCGAGGCGTACAGCGCCACGCCCACGCTCATCGCAAGCGCATCTTCAAAACTTGTCTCCAGCGCTCCCGTGGCAGGATCGTCGCGTAGCGGATGATCCACTGGCGCGTACAAAGTCGTGCTGGTGGTCCAGGTGTCGCCGGGCCCTTGCGCCAGCTCGACCTTGATGACCTGCTTGGCACCCGCGGCCCCGGTCAGCGTGTGCTTGTCGGCAGAAAGGGTCCAACTGATTGCGACACCGGCCGAGAAGAAACTGCCCGTCGGCGCCGACAGTCGCGCATCCAGACTGTTCGCAATGTTTGTGGTGCCTGTCGTGCTGGAAAGATCGGTTGTATCCAGCGACGGGCTGGGGTTGTTGTCCGGTATGCCACCGCTGAGGCCTTCTTCTGAAACTCGAAGAGCGGACAGGCTCATGGCGTCGTTGTCCGTGATCGTCGTCGTCACCGGCGAGCCCGTCACCCCGGCCGCGCTAGTCAGCGTGACGCTGAAGGTTTCGTTGCCCTCAACATACGTGTCGTTGACCGTCGCCAGGCTCACGTTGGCCAGCGTCGTGCCGGCTGCCATGTCGGCCCCGCTGGTGTTGGTCGCCGTCACCGTCACCGCGCCCGTCACCGCATCGATCGTCGCTGTGCCCAGCGTGATGCCCGAGCCCGCCGTCAGGCTGGCCGCCC
>JANNUE010000021.1:0-5305 GCA_031394895.1 Betaproteobacteria bacterium | reverse complement strand
AGGAACGGCACCACGCCCTGTGACTCGCCGTTCGTGCCCTTGATGTGCGCGCCGAGCGCGCGTACCCGCGTCCAGTCGTTGCCCAGACCGCCCGCGTATTTGGACAGCAGCGCGTTCTCCTTGATCGACTCGTAAATGCCGTCCAGGTCGTCCGGCACGGTCGTCAGATAGCAGCTCGACAACTGCGAGCGCAACGTGCCGCTGTTGAACAGCGTGGGCGTGCTCGACATGAAGTCAAAGGAGGACAGCACTTCGTAGAACTCGATGGCGCGCGCCTCGCGGTCTGCCTCGCCCAGCGCCAGACCCATCGCGACGCGCATGAAGAAAGCCTGCGGCAATTCAATGCGGGCCTTGTCGATGTGCAGGAAATAGCGGTCGTACAGCGTTTGCAGACCGAGGTAGTCAAACTGCAGGTCGCGCTGCGCGTTCAGCGCAGCGCCGAGTCGCTGCAAGTCGAACTCAAGCAGCCTCGGATCCAGCAGTTCGTGCGCCACACCGTTGCCGACAAACTGCGGAAAGTACTCGACGTACGCCTGTGCCATGTCGGCTTGCGCCACGTCTTTGCCCAGTACTTCCCTGGCGATCGTGTGAAACAGCAGGCGCGCTGTCGCGTAACTGTAATCCGGCTCTTTTTCGATCAGCGTGCGCGCGGCCAGCACCGACGCCTTGTAAACCTCGTCCATCGGCACGCCGTCATACAGGTTGCGCAGTGTCTCGGCCATGATCGGACCCGGCCGGATGTCGTCACCCAGACCGGCGCAGGCTGATTCAATGAGCCCCTTGAGTCGTTCCAGATCCAGCACAATGCGCTGCCCCTGGTCAAGAGCGTGCAGCGCTGGCGCCGGAGTGATTTCCCGCGCCAACTGTTGGCTGCGCTGCTGGCTGCGCTTCTCGCGGTACAGCACATAGGCACGCGCAATTTCGTGATGACCGCCGCGCATCAAGGCCAGCTCAACCTGGTCCTGCACGTCTTCAATGTGAAAAGTTCCACCGCTCGGACGCGAGCGCCGCAGCGCTCGGATCACCGTCTGCGTCAACTCCTCGATCAGTTCCCGCGCGCCGGCCGACGCCGCGCCCCGGGTGCCGTGCACGGCCAGAAAAGCCTTCATCATGGCGACCGCGATCTTGCCTGGTTCAAACGGCACCACGGCACCGTTGCGGCGAATGATCTGGTACTCGTTGACCGAACTGGCACTGGCAGCAGCGCCGCCGCCGGCGCCGCTGAAGTGGGAAAAAACATCGGCGGTAAGCGTGACGGGCAGCGTCAAGGCGGTTGGCATTGGGTAGTCTTTTGTGGCGGTCTGAACATGAAATTCAAGGACAGTTCGGAGCGCGCCGGATCGGTTGCGCCGCACTCTGTCATTGCAAGAGACACACACTATATATGGTGTCCGGAGCGATTACAACCCGCTACCGGTAGTGTTATGCGCGGTAGGGGAATTATTTACGACGGCGCCGGAAAAGACGCCGCCGCCAGCCCCAGCGTTTGCTGCAGCCGGTGCCAGTCAAAGCCGCAACCCGGGTCTGTCTTTCGTCCCGGCGCCACGTGTTCATGGCCAACGATGTCGGTGATGGCAAAGCGTTGCGCAAGGGCGGCGCACAGCGCGGTCAGCGTTTCGTATTGGCTGTCTTCGAACAGCGCGCCCTCGACACCTTCGAGCTCAATGCCGATCGAGAAGTCGTTGCAGTTGTCGCGACCCTTGAAACTGGAAACACCGGCATGCCAGGCGCGATCAAAGGCGCTGACGAACTGCCACAGCTCGCCGTGGCGGCGGATATAAAAATGGGACGACACCTGCAGGCCCCGAATGCTGTGGAAGTACGGATGCAGTTCCCAGTCCAGCTGATTGGTAAAAAGACGCTGCACCTGGTCGCCACCGAACTGACCGGGCGGCAGGCTGATGCTGTGCAGCACGATCAGATCGACGCTGGCTTGCGGCGGGCGCGGCCCGCAATTGGGCGACGCCAGCGGCGCCGCAAATCGGTACCAGCCGTCGTTCCACAGCGATCCGGCGCCAGGCTGTTCAGGGTGCGTCATCGGGCGTGTCGCCAGCGCTGGGCGTGGCAATGTGCAGCCGCGCGATGCGATAGCGGATCTGGCGCAGGCTCAGGCCGAGCCGGGCGGCGGCGGCAGTGCGGTTGAAGCCGGTTTCGCGCAGCGCCTGAATCAGTATTTCGCGCTCGGCACTGTCGAGATGACCCTGCAAATCGTTCGGCAGCGCGGGCTGATCGTCGCCCAGCGACGCAAGGTCCGTCGCCGCCCCGGCGTCATCCTGCGTCAACGTGCGCTGGACGGATGGCTCAATCTGCAGCTCGTCTGCCTCGCTCAAGGCCAGCGCACGGTGCAGCAAGTTCTCCAGTTCGCGCACATTGCCTGGCAACGGGTCGCGCGCCAGTTGCGCGAGCAGCGTGTCGGACAGCGTCGGCACCGGCATGCCGGACTCGTGCGCAATGCGGCGCAGCAACGCAGCGCACAGCGCTGGCAGGTCGTCGCGGCGTTCGCGCAGCGGCGCAATGACGATCTCAATGACATTCAAACGGTAGTACAGGTCTTGGCGAAAGCGCCCGGTCTGCACATCGGCCGCCAGATCGCGGTGCGTGGCGCTGATGATGCGCACATCGACCGGTTCTTCCTGCGGCGAGCCGATCGGGCGGATGCAGCGCTCCTGGATCGCGCGCAGCAATTTTGACTGCATCGCCAGCGGCAAGTCGCCAATCTCGTCCAGAAACAAGGTGCCGCCGCGGGCCGCCTGGAAGAAACCGTCACGATCCTGCGTCGAGCCGGTGTAAGCGCCTTTTTTGGCGCCAAAAAATTCGGTCTCGAGTAGATTTTCCGGAATCGCGCTGCAATTGACCGCGACCCAGGCGCCGCCGGTGCGGTGGCTATTGGCATGAATCGCGGCGGCCACCAGTTCCTTGCCGGTGCCGGATTCACCGCTGACCAGAATCGGCGCCATGCTGCGCGCTACTTTGACGATTCTTTCCTTCACGAGTTGCATGCTGGCGGAGTCGCCGACCAACCGGGCCAGCGCGGCTTCGCCCGCGTCGCCGGCGTCGCCCGGCGCCGCTGCGTTGCGCCCGATCGGGTTCACGCGCACCTTCGCGTCCTGCACCGCAGAGGCAATGACGCCGCGAAACTGTTTCAGATCGACTGGCTTGGTCAAGTAGTCGAACGCGCCAGCCTTGAGCGACTCGACCGCATTTTCGGCCGAGCCATAGGCGGTGATGACGACGCAGCGTTCGCGCCGTTGCTGCGCGCGCACGTGCCGTATCAGTTCCATGCCCAGACCATCGGGCAGCCGCATGTCGGTGATTACCACGTCAAAACGGTGCTGGCTCAATTGCTCAAACGCCTCGGCCAGACTGCCGGCTGTGCGCACGTTGAAGCCCTCGCGCAGCAAGGTCAATTCGTACAAAGTGCGCAGGTCGGGCTCGTCATCGACGACCAGAATCTGGATGCTGGCGCTGGCGTTGCTGGAAGGCATGGCGTTAAGTTTGCTGGGTCCGCATAAGCACTGAAAACTCGTTACCGTCGATCTGCCTGGCATTGACGTTTCTAGCTGCGCGGCAGTAGGCAATCGACGCCCCCTGCTTCTCGCACAACTCACGGCAAATATACAGGCCCAGACCGCTGGAGCGGCTCTCGGACGAAAAAAACGGTTCAAACAGATGCAGCTCGACCGATTGATCCATCGGCGCTCCGTCGCTCCACACGCGCAAGGCAGCTTGTCCGCTGGCTGCGGCAGCGGTGCCAACCTGGATCGCGCGCGCCTGATCGCTGGCATAACGGCGGGCATTGTCGAGCAGATTGACCAGAATGCGGCGCAGATGCTCCGGCTCAAAACTGACTCGCAGGTTGTCGCGCGCCAGCTCGATGTGCAGCCGTTGCGCGCTGTCGGTCTGCTGCTGCCACTCCAGACAGACCCTGGACACCGCCTGGTTGAGTTCCAGCGCATCGCCGTCGCTGTGGCGCTGGCGCACGCTGGAGACGTCGAGCACGTCAGAGACGATCTTCTCCAGTCGCTGCGTGTTTTTTTGCACCATGCTGGTCAACAGCTTGTGGCGCGGCTCGTTCAGGTCTTCATCGAGCAGCGCGTTGGCCTGCGCAATGGCCGACAAGGGATTGCGAATTTCGTGCGCCACCGCCGCCGACATGCGACCCATGCTGGCCAGCTTCTCGGTCCGCATGCGCGCTTCTATCTCACGCTGATCCTGCACAAACATCACGCACAAGCGCTCGTCGCCGCCACCGGTGGTGCTGGTCAGCTGCGTGCGTACCCGCACCCGTCTGGGGCCCTGGCCGGCGTGATGAATCGCGACCTCGCCGTGTTGCGCGCTGCGCGCGCCAAAACTGCGTTGCGCCAGGTCGAGCAGACCACGCCAAGCGGGCTGTTGCTCCAGGTGGAAGCTGTTGTCATGCTCGGGCGCGTCCGCGCCAAGCAACTGGCGCGCCGCCGGATTGGCGGCGCGCACCAAGCAGGTCGGGTCGATCACCAACACGCCATCGGTCAGCGATTCAATCACCAGTTCGTTGACCTGGCGCTGCACCCGAATCGCCAGCTGACTGCGCTGGGCGCTGAGTTCCACGTTGGCCAGGCGCGACGCCATCTGGTGCGCCAGAAATGAAATGACGAAGTAACCGGTGCCGGTGAGCGCCGCCTGCAGGAACGGCGCAGTCACGTCGCCCTGGCTTTGCACCGCCTGCCAGCTGACGTAAATAAACAGCAGCAGCGTTGACCCGGCGGCGGCTCCCAGTGCCAGCAGCAACGGTCCCAGCACCGAAGCCATCAAAATCGGCAGAGCCAGCAACGGTGTGTAGTTGATGCTATGGCCCTGCGTCGCCTGCAGCGCGGCGAACGCCAGCAGATCGACGCCGATGATCGCGATCCATTGGAGGTCGAGGGTTTGCCCGAGCGGACGCGGACTGGACAGCAGTCGCACGCTCAGCGCCAGCGCCAGGTAGGCCGTGCAAATCAGCAACGCGGTGGCGTTGCTGACGGCGCCGATGCCGTAGATCACAGCCTGCAGCGCCAGCAGCACCAGCCCGAGCATGACCCGGGCGGTCATGAAGCCGCGCCATAGGCGCTCAAACTCTTGCGGCTTGTCTGACGCTGCGCCGCCGGCGTCAAGCACGGTGGGTCCGAACCAGGTCCGGGCTTGTGCCTGCTGGTCCATTCACGGCTCCGCGCGATGCAGATGGTCGAGTCCGCAGTATCGGCCGTGCTGGCCCTGCACGGCGTCGGCGGCGGGCACGTGCAGCGAACACAGGCTGCAGCAAACCATGTCCTGCGGCGTGCCGCCGGCG
>JANNUE010000015.1:0-5307 GCA_031394895.1 Betaproteobacteria bacterium | reverse complement strand
CCATCCTGCGCCTGGCGCATCCGCTGATTCCGTTTGTGACCGAAGAGCTATGGCAAAAGGTGGCACCGGTCGCAGGACGATGGGCTCCCGCGACTGCGGATGCTGGCGGGGGCAGCGGTGCGTCGGTGTCGATTGCTGCTTACCCGCTCAGCCAACCCGAGCGCATCGACGAGGCGGCGATTGTGCAGGTGGACAAACTCAAGCTGCTGGTGGACGCCTGTCGCAATCTGCGCGGCGAGATGAGTGTGTCGCCGGCCACGCGCCTGCCGCTGTTCGTAATTGCCGGCAACGCTGTCGAAGCGGCGTTCCTGCGCCAGTCGGCCAGCGTGTTGCAGGCGCTGGCCAAGCTCAGCGAGGTGCGCGTGTTTGACGATGAAGCGGCCTGGGCCGCAGCGGCGCAAGCGGCACCGGTGGCGGTAGTCGGTGAGGCCCGCGTCTGCCTGCACATGGAAATTGACGTTGCCGCCGAAAAAGTTCGAATCGGCAAAGAGGCAACCCGGCTGGAAGGCGAAATTGCCCGGGCCCATGGCAAATTGGGCAACGAAGCCTTCGTCGCCAAAGCGCCGCCGGCCGTGATCGAGCAGGAGCGCAAGCGCGTCGCCGAATATGTGGCAACCCTGAGCAAGCTGCGCGACCTGTTGGGGCGCCTGGGTTTAACTAACTTGTGGGGTTCCGCCTTCGGATAACCCGACCTACGGGATCGACAAATTCTGCCCTGTGTAGGTCGGTTTAGCGCAGCGTAAACCGACATCGGTGCCGGCTTCCCTCAGATCTCAACGCCGACGCATAACGTGAAAGAACTCCTGGCCGATGGTCACTTGTTCCACCAACTCGTTCCCCGTCTGTTTGGCAAAGGCCTGAAAGTCACGCACCGACCCGGCGTCGGTTGCGGCGACGCGCAGCGTCTGGCCGCTTTGCATGTCGGCCAGTGCCTTCTTGGCTTTCAAAATGGGCAGCGGGCAATTCAGGCCACGCGCGTCCAGCTCTTTGTCAATGTGCATCCGGTTTCCTTCTTGATCGCGCCAGTGTAATGACCTGGCCTCAGCTGCGTTTGGCAAACTCGATAAACTGCGGCTCGTGTCCGCGCGAGCGCAGCCAGTCGGCCAGCGCGTAGCCGGCTCCGGCCGGCCAGCATTTCACATCGGCCAGGTCAAACAGCCGGTGGTCCACCAGCTCAGGTGATAGTTTCACTTGGCCATGACAGACAGCGTGATAGGCAATGATGACCTGGTTCATGCGCTGAAAATCATAAACACCGATCAGGTTCAGGGCGCTGGTTTGCAGACTGGTTTCTTCACTGATCTCACGCTCAACGCCAGCCTGCGGCGTCTCGCCGGCTTCCATGAAACCGGTGATCAGCGCAAACATCTTGCCCGGCCAGGCCGCGTTTTGCGCCAGCAGCACCTGGCCGTCGTATTCGATCACGGCCGCCAGCACTGGTGTCGGGTTGTTCCAGTGCGTGTAGCCGCAGGCGACGCAACGCAGGCGCTCCTTCGCGCCGCCATCTTCGAGCTGGGCAATGAACTCCAGCGGGCTCGCGCATTGCGGGCAGAATTTGAATGTGTGTGCCATGTTGATCAGGCTGGAAACACGCCGGTGGACAGGTAGCGGTCGCCGCGGTCGCAGACGACAAACACAATCGTCGCGTGGCTGGCGCGCCTGGCAAGCTCCTGCGCCACGCAGCAGGCGCCGGCCGCTGAAATGCCGGCAAAAATGCCCTCTTCGCGCGCCAGCCGGCGGCACATGTCTTCGGCCGCTTCCTGGCTGACCAGCATCAATTCGTCCACATGAGCCGGGTCGTAGATTTTCGGCAGATATTCCTGCGGCCACCTGCGAATGCCGGGAATGCGTGAGCCCTCCTGCGGCTGTACGCCAATGATCCTGACCGCCGGGTTCTTTTCCTTCAAATATTTCGACACGCCGGTGATGGTGCCGGTGGTGCCCATGGCGCTGACAAAATGCGTCACGCGGCCCTTGGTGTCGGCCCAGATTTCAGGGCCGGTGGTCTCGTAATGAACGCGCGGATTGTCCGCATTGGAAAACTGGTCAAGCACGCGCCCCTTGCCATCGCGCTGCATCTGCTCGGCCAAGTCGCGCGCGTACTCCATGCCGGCGCTCTTGGGTGTGAGTATCAACTCGGCGCCAAACGCCTTCATGGTCTGGGCGCGCTCGATCGACAGGTCTTCCGGCATGATCAAAATCATGCGGTAGCCCTTGATCGCGGCGGCCATCGCCAGCGCAATGCCGGTGTTGCCCGAAGTGGCTTCAATCAGCGTGTCGCCGGGCTTGATTTCACCGCGCTCCTGGGCGCGCACAATCATCGCCAAAGCCGGGCGATCCTTGACCGAACCGGCCGGGTTATTGCCTTCGAGCTTGCCCAAAATAACGTTGCCACGAGCCCGATTTTCATCGGCGGCGATGCGCTGCAATCTGACCAGCGGCGTTTTGCCGATTGAATCTTCTATGGTTGGGTATTTCATACCCCACACTGTGCCATAATTCGCGCCTTCCCTTCTCGCTGCCCGAGTGGTGGAATTGGTAGACGCACGGGACTCAAAATCCCGCGCCGCAAGGCGTGCCGGTTCGATTCCGGCCTCGGGCACCACAGCTTTGCTGCTAAACATGGCGTTGCATCGGCTGTGACATCCATGCCCCCAGGGCAGCCAGGTGGAGTGCCTATGCAATCAAAGGATCACTGGGAACAGGTCTATTCGACCAAGGCGGTCGATGAGGTCAGTTGGTTTCAGGAGCACGCCGAACTGTCGCTCAAGTTGATCCGCGACGCCGGCATCGCGCTCACAGCCTCAATCATTGATGTCGGTGGCGGCGCATCGACTCTGGTCGATGATCTTCTGGCCAACGGCTATCGCAACATCATCGTGCTGGATCTGTCCGGCGCGGCCCTGGCTTCGGCCAGGGCCAGACTCGGCGACCGCACTGCTGGCGTGCAATGGCTGGAGGCTAATATCATCGAAGCCGAGCTTCCGGTTCACGCCTACGATGTGTGGCATGACCGTGCCGTCTTTCACTTTCTGACCACGGTCGAAGAGCGCCACGCCTATGTGCAGGCCGTGCTGCGCGCGGTCAAGCCCGGCGGCCTGGTGATCGTCGCAACCTTTGCCGAGGATGGCCCGACCAAATGCAGTGGTCTGCCGGTGATGCGCTATGACGCCGATCAACTGCACGCAGAGTTTGGTGAGCCGTTTTTGTTACTCGGGCACGAGAAGGAATCGCACCACACGCCAGGCGGCAGCGAGCAGAAATTTGTTTACTGCCTGTGCCGTAGAACGGTTTCGTAATCGGCGGGGTCACAGCGCAGCGCCGTCCGCAACGCTTCAATCGACCGGCGCTGGCGCCTCGCGCGCAGCCTGGCTGGTGAACTGGGCCAGCGCGACGCCAACCAGCGTCAGCGCAGCACCGGCCAGTTTGATCGCGGTGTACTGCTCCCCGGCAAACAGCCAGGCCACCAGGCCCGCCACCGGCGGCATCAGGTACATCAGCGGCGCGGTGCGGGCCACGCCGCGCACCGCATTGACCCAGCCCCAGACCAGCCAGCCCAGAAACGCCGACACCGTGACTGACCAGACCAGGCTCGTCCACACCATCAGTGACGCGCTGCCCCACGGCGCCGACAGACCGGCGGGGAGCGAGAACAGCAGCACCGGCACGCTGCCCAGCAACGTCGCGTAGGTCATTGTTACAACGCCACCGTGACGCTCGATCAGCGGCTTGGCGGCCACCGTGTAGTACGAAAAGAAGCTGGATGCCACCAGCAAAAACAGGTCGCCGCCGGTGGCGCGCCAGTTGCCACCCAGCAGCTTGTCGGACAGAAAGACCAGCACGCCGACAAAGGCCACGGCGACCCCGGCGATCTGCGCCTTGTGCAGTTTCTCAATGCCCATAAAGCGCAGGATCAACAGCGTGAAGATCGGGCCGCAGGCCAGAATCAGCGAGCTGGAAAACGCGGTTGACCAGTGAATGCCATAGGTCACCATGCCCACATGCAGAAAGTGGCCGGCCACGCCAAGGCGCGCAAGCTGCCAGAAATCAAGACGCGTGATCTTTGGGAAACGTGTTCCGTACCGATAAAAAAGAAGCGCCACGGCGCACGCCGGCATGATCAGGTAGCGCGCAAACAAAAAGGCGCCGGGGCCAACCACGTTGAAGACGAATTTCTGCAGCGAGAAGTTGACGCCCCAGATCACCACCAGCACCAGCGCAGCGGCCAGCGCCAGCGAGGCGCGGCGCAGCCTCAATTGTTCCGCAGTCATTGGGTCTTCGTACTCTTTGCCAGCACCGGCTTGAGCAACTGCGCCAGTTCCGCGCCTTGCATGAAGCGAATCTGGTGCTGTGCGGCAAACTGGCGCGCCTGATCGGTGACTTGCGCGCTGGTGATGCACAGGCCGGCGTCTGCCGCACCGGCGCCAAGCGCCGCCTGCAGGCCCTGCAGGCCTTCGACGCCGAGTCGCGCCGCTTTCCAGCGCTTGCAGCTCAGCAGCGTCGTGCGCCCGCCCTTGACCAGCGAAAAATCTGCCGCCACGCCGTCCATCCGCTGCACCGTGTAGCCGTCACGGACAAAGGCCTGCTCGACCGTCGCCGAAAAGTCACGCCACGCCATCGCACCGAGCTGCGCCAGCGTGCCCTCGACATGGCCTGTGTCTGGCGCGCGCAACTGCTTCCACGCAGCAATCACGCCGATCACGACAAACGGAAAGCCGCCCAGTGCGCCCGCCACAAAGTACTGCGCCGGCAGCAGCGCTTTGGCGGCCAGAGCGAGCGCGAACGCAATGGCAAAGCTGATCCACCACGGCGAGCGCAGCAGGACCGCAAACAGCGACTTTTCAGCCATTTTCAATTTCAAGATATTCCTTTCGGGGCAAGGGGGGTTTGTAGCACGGCGGCGCTGGTCAATCGCGCAGGCCGAGCAACGCCCGCGCCTCCTCCGGACTTGCAACAGCACGCCCGGCCTGATGCGCACATTCGGCCAGCGCCGCAATCAACTCGCCATTACCCTTGGCGCGCTCGCCATTGGGCAGGTAAAAAGTGTCTTCCAGACCAGTGCGCAGCATGCCGCCGAGCTCGGCCGTTGTCTGATGCACCGGCCAGATCTCGGCGCGGCCGATCAGCGTGCTCTGCCAGACGCTGTTGGGCGCCATCCAGCGCGGAATCAGCGCCAGCAGGTCGGCGTCGCACGGCATGCCGGACGCCACGCCCATCACCAGGTTGTATTCGGCGCGCCCCAATTCAGGCGGGAGCATGCCCGCCTTCAGGTACATGCCGACGCAACGCACGATGCCGACGTCGAAA
>JANNUE010000349.1:0-3565 GCA_031394895.1 Betaproteobacteria bacterium | reverse complement strand
GATGCGGCGGTTGCGCAGTACGCCGCGCATCAGGAGCAAGTCCAGCTGCGCGGCCCGGGACGATGCGGGTCAGTCGATCACACGGCCTTGGGTGCGCGGCGTACGCGCGAGTCGGTCGCGTCGACGACAACTTCGCTGATTTCTTCCACCTGGCGCACCATCGCCGCCTGGCCCTGGCCGATCAGCGCCATGGCGCTGCGGTTCATTTCCATGAAGAACTCGCTGTAGTTCTTCAGCATGCCTTGCATCATCTGGGCGAAGGCGCCCGACTGCATCAGGTTCTTGGACGACTCGGTGGCCTGCTGGAACAGGTTGGTCGCCTGCGCCGTCAGTTCGGGCGATGACGAGAACCGGTTGAGCAGGTCCATGTTGCCCTGGGCCAGCTTGATGAAGGGCTGAGTCTGCGCTTGCATGAGATTGTCTTGCATGGTGATTCCTTTGGATTGGATGTAGATGGCAGCGACAACAGGATGCTGTCGATCTGCTTCGAGGGCGCCGCTTCAGGGCCATCGCGCGTTCGCGGTGGAGCCCGCAAAGGGCCTGAAGGGCGCCAGACGGCAGCACAAACAATGCACCGCCGGGCGATCAAGGTCTGGTGTGTGTGCCCGACCCGAATGCCAATTATGGCTGGACAATTAGCCCTATAGTTGACTAATTACAATAGGTCACAGCTAATTCGTAGTCAGTCAATCAATTCATTAGGCTGGGTAACCTGACAATGATCAGACTAATGCACAAAAGGTTCCCAATGAAATTCCGAAGAGCGCGCAAATCGGCCTGGACCCAGACCTTCGAAAGAAGCGTCAATGCGATCACTCGTAACGCGGTGAAGTCCGGCACGCGCGCGCTCGGACAGGTGCTCAAGCCGACAATGGCCCGAAGCGCGCCGCCACCCGGCGCCGGCGCCTGGATTCCCGGCCTTGCCCTGGGCCCGGCCGGCACGCGTCGTTTCAGGCTGTATCGCCCGCCGGATGTGAAGCTCGGCGAGCGCCTGCCGCTGATGGTGATGCTGCATGGCTGTGGTCAGGATGCCAACAGCTTTGCTGCCAGCACCCGCATGAACCGCATCGCGATGCGCGAGCGCTTTCTGGTGCTTTACCCGGAGCAAAGCCGTTTTGCCAATGCCCAGCGCTGCTGGAACTGGTTCGATACGGACTCGGGTCGTGCGCAAAGTGAAGTGGTTCTGATCATGAAGGCCATCGACCAGGTGTGCCTGCTGCACCCGGTGGACCGAGCGCGTGTCGCCATTGCCGGCCTGTCGGCCGGTGCCAGCATGGCTGCCCTGCTGGTCACCCGACACCCGGGTCGATTCAAGGCGGTGGTGATGCATTCGGGCATTCCACCGGGAACCGCGCATTCCACCCTTTCTGCGTTGGGCGCCATGCATGGCCATCGCGCAACCTTGCCTTTGGCGGCCACGCCGCGCGCGATGGCAGACCATTGGCCCCCCTTGCTGGTGATCCACGGTAGCGCGGATACCGTGGTCTCGCCCCACAACGGGCAAGCCGCGGTGCAGGTCTGGGCGGGCGCGGCAGGGGCGCGCGCCAGCCTGGCGCGCAGCGTGCAGCGAGGCCAGCGCTACCCCATGTCCATCACGGACTTCAAGCGCAAGGGCAGCACGGTGGCCACGCTGGTGGCGGTGGACGGACTGGCCCACGCGTGGAGCGGTGGCGCCGCGAGCAAGCCCTTCAGCGACGGCCAAGGGCCGGATGCGTCGCGCATGGCCTGGGCATTTGCGGCCCGGCAGTTTCGGACCGAGGCCTGAGTGCATTTCAGAATGAATGGCTCAAGAGCGGGCCGTCAGGCCTGCCTCCGGGTCGAGGCCTTGGATGCGGCCTTCTTCGCGCCGACCACTGTAGCGCGGCTGCCGTGCTCGGCGCCGCCCGCGGGCTTGCGCCGGGTCAGGCTCTTGGCCAGCAGGTCGGTGAGGTCGATCACGTTGCTGGCCCCCTGCGCAGGCGCATCTTCCAGCGTCGCGATCGTGGCGGTCTCGCCGGCTTCGAGCTTCTTGCGCATGAGCGCAGGAATGGCATCACTGAACTTGTCGGAGCAGTCGTCCGACTTCCACGGGCCGGTCTTGTCGCCGAAGAGTTGCGCGGCCCTCATCAGTTCAGCCGGCTTTGGACCGGCCGCGGCCTTGCCCTCGGCCGACGGCTTCAGATCCGCCAGGGGACGGATCTCAGCGCCCCAGCGCAGTGCATTCAACACCAGTGCAGCGCCTGAAGAAGTCAGAGCAGCCAGGCGCTCCTTGGTGTGCATCACCACCCGCGCGATACCAATGACGCCGGCCTTGAAGACCGACTCGCACAGCAGGGGGTAGACCTTCTCGCCCCGGCCCAAGGGCTCCAGGTAGTAAGGGGTCTGCAGCAGCGTCAACGGAATCTCGGTGGCCTTGACGAAGGCCTCGATCTCGATGGTTTGCGTCGATTTCGGGTACGCCGCCTTGATCTGGTCCTCGCTCGGGAACACGTAATCGCCATCGCCCTGATGGATGCCCTTGACGATGTCGTCGCCCTGGATCTCCTGGCCGGTGCGCTAGTTGACGCGCTTGTAGACCACCGGGTCCATCGATCGCTTGTCGAGCCAGTCGAAGTCGATGCCAACGTCCTGAGAAGCCGGATACAGGGTCACGGACGCGTGAACCAGGCCGAAGCTGGTGGCGCCTGTCCAGATCACACGGAGCATGTAGGTTTCCGCTTCGGCGCCAGCCCGGGCTTGGATGGTTGGGGAATGGGATCGATGTTCATTTCACGCTTCGCGACCCGGGAGCCTACGCGCGCTGTTCAACGCGTCTGTGCGCCAACACACCCGGGCGCGCGGCGGCCGGGCCGGCGTTCGCGTGCGAGGGCTGATGGCCTGCAAAGGCCAGGGCCGCGGTACGCGCACAAGGTTCGACTCAAGCCGCGCATTCGACGTCGTGCAGCGCACAGACGGCACCGTGTGGTGACCCGAATATCCAGGCTCGAGCCACGTATTCCTGCCGTTCACAAAGCGGCAAAGGACTTTTCACCATGAACGGCATGCTTCCCATCCGGTTTCTTCCCTTGCGGACGAGGGACGCGCTGATGCCGTGCGGCCCGAGCGAGCAGCTGCTGGACGCGCAGTACCACGCGCACAGGCAAGCCAATGCCGCTGCCTACCGCTATCACCACGCGGGCTGGACGGTGAGCGCTTGCAAGCGGCTGGCAACGCTCACGGCCTGCGTGCTGGCGGGCGCGTCGATGCTGGGTTGCGGCAATACCGCCAGCTTGTCGGTGGCACAAGGTAGCGGGCCTCGGCCCGAACTGCCGGCGCCGAACAGGACGCTTCTGCCGACGGTGAACATTGCGCCCGCCACGGGCTGGCCGCAAGGCGCCGCGCCGATAGCGGCAGTCGGGCTACAGGTGGTGGCATTTGCCAGCGGGCTGGATCATCCGCGCTGGCTGCTGGTGCTGCCCAACGGCGACGTGCTGGTGGCCGAGAGCAACGCGCCGGCCAAGGGCGACAGCGGCAACCCCGGGCTGATCGCACGCTTGAAGGGCTGGGTGATGGGACAGGTGATGCAACGTGCCGGCGCGGGCGTGCC
>JANNUE010000320.1:0-4680 GCA_031394895.1 Betaproteobacteria bacterium | reverse complement strand
CCTGAAAGAGGCCGACGTGCTCAACATAACGCCGGCCAGAACCAGTAGCATGCCGACATGGAACAGCAGCGAACCCCAGACGCCACTACCGCCCTGGTAGCCCTGGACTTTCCACGTCCCGGTGCTGCAGAAGACCTGCGTTTTGTAGCCAAGGCGTTGCAACTCCTGCTCGGTCGCAGTGATGGCTGCGCCGACCAGCCCGCGCGGCGGCGGCCGCGCTGCGTGCTGCGCTGCATCAGCATGGGCGCTGCGCCAGCGCTTGAATTCGCTCCTGACGCGAAAGTACAGCGAGAAACACAGGCTCAAGCTCAATACGATGATGAGCACAATGAACGGCGGCGACTCGAAGCGCGCCTGAAAGTTCAACTCTGCCACCTGCGAAATATCTTTCAGCGCCAGCGCTTGCCCGATGCTCCGGACTAAGCCGGCCACTTCAGTGCCAGGATAAAACGCGGCAAGCAGGGTGAACGCGAAAATTGCGATCAGCAGCATCGCCCCCAGCTTGACCGAGGCAAGCCGACGCGGGAGCGAATGCACGGACTGCTTCAGTCTGCCGAACGGCGCCGGTTTCATGTTAAATCCTGTTGCCGCTTGTTAAGCATTTGCCTGTCACATCCATGGTTTCCCAAGCCTAGTAGTTGCGCGTTTGGGCACACCCGGACTCGGTGGTGCAGGTCTTGGTGGCGTAATTTATATTAGACTGGTACCCGCTCAAGAATGAATCCACCATGTGTCCGGAGCCGGCAGTCGCCGTTCCGGTGACGTTCACCCATCTTTTGTTCATGCCGTGCGGAAATATCTTCCCGGTACCCGTGTAAGTACCGGTGCTGCGGTCCCACATGTGGCAACCGAAGCAACCTTCCGTCATGCCGCGATACGCGGCGGTATGTACGGTGATATTTCTGGAGAGTGTCTTCGATGTGTAGGCACTGCTAAGGTGGCAGGCAAGACACAGAGGGGTGGCGCCACCGGTGGTCACTAGCGTTTTGAACAGCATCCTGTCGGAGTTGGACGGCGCTGCGGTGGCACCCGCCGCGGTGGAGCCATGTGGGCCGCTTGGTCCAGTGGTGCTCTTGGTACCCGTGGGCGGCATCGTGGTGGTGGTGGCGTTGTGGCAGTCGCTGCACCAGACCCGGCCCCTGCTGGCAGCAAAAGCGACACAGCTCGCGCCTGTGGGGGTTTGCCTGCAGGTTTCGGCTGCAATCACGGAGAAGGCA
The DNA here is from genome assembly GCA_031394895.1 of Betaproteobacteria bacterium. GTDB lineage: Bacteria > Pseudomonadota > Gammaproteobacteria > Burkholderiales > Burkholderiaceae_C > Rhodoferax. Next base: position 3,463 of record JANNUE010000320.1, on the reverse strand, counting down.
GTATTTCCGGCCCATGGCTGCACCATGGTGTTCTGGTTAACGAAGAAATTGGTCGCGTTGTTTTGCTGGGTGGCCGCCACGATAGCGGTGGGAGCGCCTACCAGCGGCACGATGCCATGGTAGGACGAATTCCCGGGGTTAATTTCCACCGCCAGGTTGCGCACGCCGGCTGGCAGCGTCACGTAGTTGGAGTGGCACTTCAGGCACACTTGATACTCATCGGTCAGCGTACCGCCGCTAACTTTTGTGTAGGTGCCAGGCGCCGCACCAAATGTGATGGCGTTGGTGGTGACTGCCGCCCCGGTGGGCACCGCCGGCCAGGTTGGCTGGACGCCCCACGTTCCGGTCAGTGCGGCTGAAATGCGCAGCGTGCTGCGAGTGCTCTTTTCCACCGACAACCTTACTTGATGCGGGTTGTGGCAGTCATAACATTCGGCGTGCCGATTGGGGACACCCAGATCCGCCACCAATTCACCACCCACCTTGTCAACATGCTTGCCGCTGACGGTGTTGGTCGGATGACTATGCAGCAGCCCCATCAAGGGCTGAACATTGTTCTGGCCTTGGGTGGTATTGCCTGCGATCGGATTGTTGCTGCCATGGCAACCGGCGTCGTAGCAAGTGACTTCCTCGGCACCCTTCAGGAGCGGCGTACCGGCGGCAGTATGCGGCTTGTGGCAACCGAGACAGGAGCGATTGCCGACGGTGATCGCGGTGGCGCCGGTCCACGGGGTAAACGCCTGGGTTGAGGTGTCATGCCCAGAACCGATGTAACCCGGCTTGTTGTGGCAAGTCTTGCATAGTGCGCCGTTGGCGTTGGACACGCGCAAAAATTTTGCGTACTGGTTATCGTGCGGGTTGTGGCAGGATTTGCACTCGACGCGGCCGGCCGAGGTGTTCGGGTCGAGTTGCACACCAGCGGGCCACGGCCAGCCGCGCACCACCAGTTCCGGGTCCTGCCCGGCGGCAACGCCGGCCTGGTACAAATAACCCAGCGGGTGATCGTCCGCCAGGTTGGTTCCTGCAGCTCCTCCCAGATTGCCGGCCACGGTGGTGGGTATGCCGCCGGCGAAGTTCACGCCGCTGTTGGCCATTTGAATGGCGACGCCCACACCGGAGCCTGGCGCATTGACCACCGAGCCAAGCGCCACCGTGCCGTCGTGGCAGGTCAGGCAAACGCGCGAACTCTGGCCGGCGCCCAGCACTGGCGACGGATAGCCCAGCCCAGTCAGATAGGTGCTCGAATACAGCGCATAGGTGGCGCCGGTGAGAGCCGCCTTGTTCCAGAGCGGGACGCCCAGGTTGGATGTGATGTTGGCAGAGTGCGGCGTATGGCAAAACACGCATATCTCGGTTGTGCCGCCGGCCGCCGCCTTGATGGTGCTGGTGCCGGTTCCACCAGCGGCGAAGTTGTGTTTCGAATTCGCGATCGGGGTCGCTGCCGCGAAGACGAGTCCGGTCGCCACTGCAAGAAGCAGCGCGACCCCAGCCAGTGCCGTGCCAAAACGTTTACGTTGCACCATCAGGCGCCTCCCAGAAACTGGAAAATCACAATTCGTCGATTCAGCATGTCGGCCACATAGATCCGCCCTTGCCGGTCGCTCCATATCCCCGCCGGCTGCTGGAACTTGCCGGGTTCCTGGCCGGTGCCGCCGAGCGGCATAAGAAATTGGCCGCTGCGGTTAAAAATCAGCAGGTAATCGTGGTTCGACTCGGCCACGTAGAGATTGCCCTCGGCGTCCAGCGCCACTCCCTTGGGACGAACCAGATTGCCGACAAACAGCCCGCGCTGGCCCAGACTTCCGACCGGTGCGCCGTCGGCGTTAAATATCTGAACCCGTGCGTTCATGGTGTCGCTCACGTACAGCTTGCCATCGGCAAAAGCGATATGGGTCGGAAAGTTCAAATCGCCTGGCCTGTCACCATCGCCGCGTTGCCCGATGGTCTGCAGCCATTTGCCGGCGTCGTCAAACACCTTGACATCGTGCGCCATCGTATCGGCAACATAAATCCGGCCACGCTTCGCGTCGCGTGCCAGGCCGGTCGGACGTTGCAGCAAATCCTTGCCGAATTCCCCCTGCGGCTTGCCATCGCGGTCCAGCCGGAACACACGACCGAGTTCCGAATCTGCCACCAGAATCTGGTCGTCCTCTCCCTGCGCAATGCCCACTGGCGTGATGAAGGGCTTGTTACCAAACGCCTGGTCCCACACCTGCAGTTTGCCTCGCGCCTGATCAAACACCAATACCCGGCCAGCGTCGCTCACTAGCACTCTGCCGGTTGCATCGACGATGCCGCTTTGCGGTCGATTCAGCAGCACTCGTTCCTCGTTCGTGCCAACCAGTCCAACCAGCCAGTACAAAACACTCTTGCCGTGGATTCTTGAGTCGGCTTCGTCCAAAACGAAATTGTCGTCGCCCTTGAGTTGCCCGACATAACGGTAGCGCGGTGTGTCAGGAGGCGCCGGCCAAACCTGGGCCGCGCTGACTGCGCGCGGCTCGGTGTCGAGCCGCATCAGGTACTTGGGCTCGGCGCAGCCAGCCAACGCCAACAGCAACGCCATCAGAGTCAGCCATCGAATGCGCGAATTGTTGTTCATTGCTTGGGTCCGTCCTAATCCAACAGCGGTACCCGGACTGCACCCGGACTGCACCCGCCTATTTTCGCTGACAAAGACGCGGCAATATTGACTTACATCAATCGCGACAGAGTCTTTCAAGGAGTCTGCCCCGAAGGTGCCAAGCACCTATCCGGCGGGTTTGCCAGGTCGGCCCGCTGCGGCACAATCCATGGCATGTCACTGAGCCCCGCTACCGCACCCCTGCTGGAGATCAGCCACCTGAGCAAGCGCTACGGCGACACGACCGTGGTCGATGACCTGTCGTTCGCGATTGCGCCCGGCGAGTGCCTGGGCGTGATCGGCCCGAACGGCGCCGGCAAGACCACCACCGTGCGCATGTGCCTGGGCCTGTCCACGCCGGACCACGGCAGCATTCAGGCGCTGGGCCTGCAGATGCCGCGCGATGCGCTGGCGATCAAGGCGCAGCTCGGCGTCGTCAGCCAGATCGACACGCTGGACCCGGATTTCAGTTGTGCCGAAAACTTGTTGGTCTATGGCCGCTACTTCGGCATGAAGACCGCCGACATTCGCCAGCGCATCCCGTCGCTGCTGGAGTTCGCCAGTCTGACCCACAAGGCGCAGGCCAAGCCGGGCGAGCTGTCGGGCGGCATGAAGCGCAGGCTGAGCCTGGCGCGCGCGCTGGTCAACGACCCACGCCTGTTGCTGCTCGATGAGCCAACCACTGGGCTCGATCCACAGGCGCGGCATCTGATGTGGGAGCGCCTGCAACTGCTGCTGCAGCAAGGCAAGTCGATCCTGCTGACAACCCACTTCATGGACGAGGCCGAGCGCCTGTGCACGCGGCTGCTGGTGCTGGACCACGGCCGCAAAATTGCCGAGGGC
>JANNUE010000318.1:0-14151 GCA_031394895.1 Betaproteobacteria bacterium | reverse complement strand
ATCAACGGTTCCTGCGCGATGTCTTCCAGCGTCACGTGCTCCTTGGCGCACAGCGGGTGGCCCAGCGGCAGCACCAGCACGTGTTGCCACTCATAGCAGGGCAGGGTGACCAGCTCGGAATAGTTGGCCAGCGATTCGGTCGCCATGCCGATCTCGGCTACTTCGTCAATCAGCATCCGGGCCACCTGGTCCGGCGAACCCTGATGCAAACTGACATTCACCTTGGGATAGGCGAGGCGCAGCTTGGCGACCGGTTCCGGCAGCACATAACGGGCCTGCGTGTGGGTCGTGGCAATCGACAATGTGCCGCTGTCTTCGGCGCTGTACTGGTCGCCAATGCGTTTGAGGTTGCCCACTTCACGCAGAATGATCTCGATGCTTTTTAGAACGTACTGACCCGGCTCGGTCACGCGCTTGAGGCGTTTGCCGTGGCGCGCGAAGATTTCGATGCCCAATTCTTCTTCCAGCTCGATGATCGCCTTGGATACACCCGGTTGCGAGGTGTGCAGAGCTTTGGCGGCTTCAGTCAGGTTCAGGTTGCGCTTGACGGCCTCCTGAACAAAACGGAATTGATGTAGATTCATAACAAATTTCAACTAACAATGAAATTTATTATGCCGCATCAAGCTAAGTCTGCTTCGCCGAGCTTCAGGAAACCGCAATACGCGCCAGCAGTTCAATCACCTGGAAGTCCTCGCCGATCGGAGGTCTGAGTTTGAAGGCAATGTGCGGGTGCAGGGTTTGAGCTTGCGCCATCAGGCGCGGCACGTCGTCGCGCGCATGCTTGCCAATGCCCATAAAGAGCGGCAACACAGTAATGGATGTCACACCCAGTTCGGCCAGTTCGGCCGCCGCGCCGAGCAGGTCAGGCTGCGTGATTTCAAGATAGGCACAGCGCACCTGGATGGCAGGCGCGGTGGCCCGGATTTGCCTGGCCACGGCTTCGACGGGCAAGCGCCACAAAGGATCGCGCGAGCCGTGCGCCAGCAGTATCGTGCCTTGCGGTGGTTGGGCTTGCATGGGAATGCCTCAGCGTTTGAGCACCAGCCAGCCAAACGCGGTCAGTGACAGCAGTAAATAGATCATGCCGGGCAGCGCGGCGGTCAGCCAGGGCAGCCAATTCTGCAGGTTGCCGATGTAGCCAAAGACGTTGTTGAGCAGAAAGAAACTGATGCCGGCCATGACGCCGCCAAACACCTGCGTGGCGATACCTCCACTGCGAAAGTGCAGATAAGCAAAGGGCAGCGCCAGCACCACCATCACCAGGCAGCTCAGCGGGTAAAAGACCTTCTTCCAGAACTCAATCTCGTAGCGCTGTGCAGTCTGGGCGTTGGCGTCGAGATGGCGGATGTACTGAAACAGGTCAATCGTGCTCATGCGTTCCGGCTTGAGCAAAGCGGCCGCCACCATCTCGGCACTGATCTTGTTCGGCCAGCGAAAACTGGCCACTTGCGCACGATCGATGCGCACGGTATCCACGCCACGGGTCGTGAATTCGGCCCGGTCCACCTGCGCCAAATCCCAGGCTTCACCGGCGCCGAAGTAACCGGCTTCGGCCTGCACAACCGATTTCAGCAGGCCCTGGTTGTCAAATTCGAAGATGCGCACGCCGCGCATGCTGCCGTCCGACTCCAGCCCCCGGATGTTGACGGCGTACTGCGAATAGGGCTGCTTTTCTTTCAGCCAGGCGCCGGTTATGCCGAGCGTAATGCGTCCTTTGAAGCGGGCTTGAAGAAGCTGCGCGGTATGGTCGGCCGCCGGTGCCAGGTAGTCGCCAATCGCAAAGGTCAGCACCACAAACGCCAGCCCCATCAGCAACAGCGTCTTGAGTGCGCGCCACGGACCGAGTCCGCTGGTTCTCAGAATCGTGTACTCGGAGCTTTGCGCCAGGCGCGCCATGACGAAGATCGTGCCAATCAGCACAGCGATCGGCAACAACTCGTACAGGTGGCTCGGAATCATCAAGCCGACGTAGCTCAGCGCATAAACAACGGTGTAGCCGGCCGCTGCGTGGCGAGGGATGGCCTGCGCCTCCTCGACAAAATCAAAGAAGAAGAATAGCGAGAGAAAGCACAGCGTGACGAACGCCACGGCATAAAGCACTTCGCCATAGATCATGCGCCGGATCGTGTTCAAGCTGCCGACCCTTGTGTGCGCGCACGGCCCAAGCCGACCAGAGTGCGCCAGTGCCAGTTGTTGTGCCCCTTGGCCAGCCAGAATAGGCCAAACAGCAGGGCACTACCATGCAAACCCAGCATGAAGCCGGTAAAGGAGAATTTGCCTGACGCAATCCAGTTCTGGCCCAGCTTGAGCAGGTTGAAGTACAGGACGAAACAGAACAACGCAAAAACCAGATTAAAACTTCGTCCAACCCGGGGATTGACGTTGGATACGGCAATGCCGATGACGACGAAGTTGAGCGCTGCCAGGATCAGCCCGATGCGCCACGACAACTCGGCCAGCTTGGCTGGCGTCACACTGGTCAGCAGTGACAGCGTTGGTTGCGTGCTGATCGGGTGATAGGTGGTGTCGCGCAGCGCGTTGGCACCGATCTTGATGCCGTACTCCTCAAATTCACTGATCTTCAAATCGGGCTTGCCAGGGACGCTTTCCAGTCTTTGTCCGTTGCTGAGCAGCAGGAAGCTATCCTGTCCCACGTTCTGAATGCGCCCGCTGCGCGCCGATGTGATGGTTTCCTTGCCGTTCTCGTTGGTCGCAATAAAAACATTGGAGCCAGCCTGCTTGCCGCTGGCGTCCTTCTCGACAAAAAAGACCCTCTTGCCACCGGCTGATTCCTGGAATTGACCGGCCTCGATGCGATCAACGTCGCTGCGTTTCTCGTACTGCTCCTTCAAGTCCTCGATCTTCTGATTCGACCACGGCAACACCAGCAGCGCCAGCGCACCCACCACCAGCCAGATCGGCCAGGAAAAGCGGACCAGGGGGCGCAGCAGCGAGGACGGTCCGCGACCACTGCCGAACCAGATCACCATTTCGCTTTCACGATACATGCGTGACAGGGTCGCGATGATGGAGATGAACAGGCTCATGGTCAAAATGGTCGGCATATAGGCCAGCACCGTGTAGCCCATGACCAGCATCACGTCCGACGGGTTGAACCTGCCCAGTGATGCCTGTCCCAGGGTGCGGATCAGCGTCATGGTCATGACAACGGTTGCCAGCACGACCAGCGTTGCGCTGAAACTGCGCCCGAGCTCCTGTCGAATGGAGGAATGAAATAACATTAAACTGGCAATTTGCAAATTGGAACAGACTGAATTATGAACTTTGAACTCAAACCGTTGGACCTGGCCAGCGCCGCTGTCGAGAAATGCGACGCCCTGATCGTGTTGACGGGCGAATCCTGCAAGCCCGGCAAAGACGCCTTGACTTCGCTTGTTGCCGCTCTTTTGAAAGCCGGTGACCTCGATCCCAAGCCCGGCAAGACACTGACTTCTTATCGCCCCGCCGGCATTGCCGCCACGCAACTGGTAGTGGCCAGTGTGGGTGATGGTTCAGCCACCGCGCTGCGCAAGGCGGTTGCCGCTGCGCTGGCCACGGTCAAGAGCGCCAAGCTGAAAAAGCTGGTTGTGTGTTTCGGCTCTGTCCCGGACGCGGGTGCGGTGCGTGCCGTTGTGCTGGCGCTGGCCGAGGCCAGCTACGTGTTTACCACGACCAAATCCAAACCCGAGGGGCGCACGCTTCAGCGCGTGGTTCTCGCGCTAGCCAACGCGGCGCAGCACAAGCAGGTGTTTGGCCAGGCAGTGGCGACGGTCGCCGGTATTGAATACGCCAAGGAGTGGGCCAATCGGCCAGCCAATCACGCAACGCCAACGATGCTCGCGCAAGCGGCACGCGGGCTGGCCAAGCTGTCGCATATCCGGTGTGAAGTGTTGGGTCACAAGGAAGTGGCCAAACTGGGGATGGGCTCTTTCATGGCAGTGGCGCAAGGCTCTGACGAGCCGCTGCGTTTCATCGTGCTGCATTACAGCGGCGCGCCCAAGGCGCAGGCGCCCACCGTGCTGATCGGCAAAGGCATCACGTTTGACAGCGGTGGCGTTTCGCTTAAGCCGGCACCCGAAATGGACGAGATGAAGTTCGACATGTCCGGGGCGGCCAGTGTGTTGGGCGTGTTTCGTGCGCTGTCGGAGCTCAAGCCGGAAATCAATGTGGTCGGTCTGATTCCGGCTTGCGAGAACCTGCCGGACGGGCGCGCTATCAAGCCCGGCGACGTGGTCACCAGCATGAATGGGCAGACCATTGAAATCCTCAATACCGACGCCGAAGGCCGCCTCGTCTTGTGCGACGCGCTGACCTACGCCGAGCGCTTCAAGCCGCGCGCTGTGGTCGATATTGCAACGCTGACCGGCGCTTGCATGATTGCGCTGGGCGGTGTGCGCAGCGGTCTGTTTTCAAGCAACGACGAACTGGCGGCGGCCCTGTTTGCGGCCGGCGAAAACAGCGCCGACCTGTGCTGGCGCATGCCGCTCGATGACGAATATGCAGAAGGGCTGAAAACCAGTTTTGCCGATGTCGCCAATGTGGCTGGACGGGCCGGTGGCGCCATCACAGCGGCCAAATTCCTGCAGGGCTTTGCCGGCAAGTTCCCGTGGGCCCATCTGGACATCGCCGGAACAGCCTGGAAGGGTGGTGCCGCCAAGGGTGCCACCGGACGCCCGGTGGCATTGTTGCTTGACTATTTGCTGACGTCAGCCAGACCAGCGCAGTGACCGACATCGCCTTTCACTTCAACGTGGCGGACCGGATCAGTCACGCCTGCCGTTTGCTGCGCAAGGCCATCAGCACGGGCGCCCAGGTCGTGGTGACCGGCGACCCCGAAACACTGGAGCAACTCGACGAAGCCTTGTGGACGTTCTCAGCGGTCGATTTTGTGCCGCACAGTTTTTTGCAGGGCGAGCCCACGATGGTGGCAGCCTCGCCGATTCTGCTCGCGCCGGCAGTCGGGTCGGTGCCGCATCATGATGTGCTGCTCAATCTTGGCGATGACGTTGCTGCGGAGTTTGACAAGTTCGAGCGGGTGATCGAAGTCGTAGGGCTCGATGACCCGCAGCGTCTGCTGGCGCGCAAGCGCTGGAAGCACTACATCGACGCCGGCTATTCCATCACCCGCCACGACCTGACCTTGAAGACTTGACCGCCATGAGTACACCCCCGGGAAATGTGCCCCGTTTTGTGCCAACGCTCACCGAGGTGGTGCAAGCGCCGGCGCCGGCCGCGCATGACATGGTGCGCGCGCTGACGCAGGAGCTCGGAGTGCTGCTGGAACGCCGTTTGCGCGAAGAAACCGATCGGCTGCGCGACAGCCTGCAAATTGAAATCGAATTGCGCGTGCAACAAGCGGTGGCGCAGGCACTCACCGCCCGTCCGATCGAGGGGCAACCCTGAAAAAACCGCTTCGCGGCCTTGCGTGTTGGTATCTACCCTATGTTTTTGGCGCAAAAATTGCGTTATCGTATTGGGTGTGGAGCAATTAAATTCACATTTTTCTTAAATATGGAGCTATCTATGCAAATGAAATTGAAAATTACCGTCGCTGCAGCTATCGCCGCTACCGCCGGTCTGGCCATGGCACAAGACATGCAAGTCGTGAAAATCGGCCACGTCGCCCCAATGTCTGGTAGCCAGGCGCACTATGGCAAGGACAACACCAACGGCGCGATGATGGCGATTGAAGAACTCAACACGCAAAACATTGTCATCGGTGGCAAGAAGATCAAGTTCGAGTTGCAACCCGAAGATGACGCCGCTGATCCCAAGCAGGGCACGGCCGTGGCGCAAAAGCTGTGCGACAGCAAGGTTGCTGGCGTGGTCGGTCACCTCAATTCCGGCACCACCATTCCGGCCTCCAAGATCTATAACGACTGCGGCATCCCTCACGTGACTGGTGCTGCCACCAACCCCAACCTGACCAAGCCGGGCTACAAGACCACCTACCGCATCATTGCCAATGACAATGCGCTGGGCGCCGGTCTGGCCAATTACGCTGCCGACGTCTCCAAGGCAAAAACCGTTGCAATGATCGACGACCGCACAGCCTATGGGCAAGGCGTGGCCGAAGTGTTCAAGAAGACGGCAATGGCTCGCGGGCTGACCGTGGTTGACGAACAGTTCACCAATGACAAAGCGACCGATTTCATGTCGATCCTGACCTCCATCAAGTCCAAGAAACCAGACGCCATCTTCTTTGGCGGTATGGATCCACAGGGTGGCCCAATGCTGCGCCAAATGGAACAACTCGGTCTTGGTAGTGTCAAATATTTTGGCGGTGATGGCATCTGCACGGCCGAACTGGCAAAACTGGCCGCAGGTGCCAAGACGCTGAACAACGTGGTCTGTGCCGACGGTGGCGCGGAGTTGGCCAAGATGCCTGGTGGCAAAGCCTGGAGAGCCAAGTATGACGCCAAGTACCCGGGTCAGTTCCAGGTTTACAGCCCGTACACCTATGATGCGACTTTCGTTTTGGTCGATGCCATGAAGCGCGCCAATTCGACCGACCCCAAGGTCTATGTTCCGAAACTGGCCGAAACCAACTACAAAGGCGTGACCGGAACCATCGCGTTCGAACCGAATGGCGAACTGAAGAACCCCGCCATGACCTTGTCGGTTTACAAGAACGAAAAGAAGACAGCTCTGTAATTCACTTCACAGCAGCAAGAAAAGCCACCTTCGGGTGGCTTTTTTCTGCTCTGCCCGCATCCCTGCCAGCGAAACAGGCGGTTGCCTCAGCTAAAATACCAGCACACACTGGAGCGGTGGATGAGCGGTTTAAGTCACACGCCTGGAAAGCGTGCGAGGGGTTATACCCTCCGCGGGTTCGAATCCCGCCTGCTCCGCCAGTGATCATGCAAAACGGGCCTTGGTGGCCCGTTTTTTTTGCTGTTCATGCTGTGTCACCCCATACCAGGTCGCCTTCGAAACACAACAATTGCGGTGACGGCTTCGGTACCCCCGCGAGTTTGAGTAGGCGACTCCGCGAATGTCCCCCGCACTGGGCTGCGCCCGTCGCTCCGCCTTTATTTGGCAAAACCCCAAGTCCACGCTGCGTCGCCCACCCAAACTCACTGGCAACGGGCGTAGTTTGCGCGCCGCGCGTAGCACGCCAACACGCTTGCAGCAGCAATTCGGTGCGGCGCTCAGTGCAGCGTGGACTTGGGTTTTGGCCAAATCAGCGGAGCCCAAGGCGTGAATTCATGGATTGCCGCGCTTCGCTCGCAATGACGATACTTCTGCCGTCATTGCGAGGAACGCAGCGACGCGGCAATCCAGGAAGTCTGGGGTCAGGGCGCGGAACTGAGTGCCGTGCCGCAGTGCTCCGGGTTACAGCCGAGTGCTGCGGGTTACAGCCGGAGCGCTCCCACTCACACAGCGCCCGCTATCTGAATCTTTGAACGCCAAACGGTATCAAACATTGGGACGCCGGTGCGCGTGCCCTGGCTAGCGCGCGTTGGTCACTGCGGTGTAGAGCATATAAGCCGCCAGCAGATACAAAATACTGGCAAACACGCGCTTGAGCTGTTTCACTGGCAGCTTGTGCGCGGCGCGGGCACCGAGAGGTGCGGTCAGCACGCTGCAGCTCGCAATCACCGCCAGACCCGGCAGCCAGATAAAACCAAATGAATACGGCGGCAGGTTCTGCACGCCTTGCCCGCCAATGATGTAGCCGGTCACGTTGGCCAGTGCTATCGGCAAGCCCAGCGCGGCCGACGTGGCCACGGCGCTGTGCATGGCGACGTTGCACCAGGTCATGAAGGGCACGCTGATGAAGCCGCCACCGGCACCCACCAGCCCGGACAGAAACCCGATCACGCCGCCGGCGCCAGTCAGCCCGGCCGCACCAGGAACTTGGCGGCTGGGCGCCGGCTTCTTGTCCAGAAACATTTGCGTTGCCGAAAAACTCACGAACAGCGCAAAGAACAGCGCCAGCGAGGAACCCTTGAGCACGGCAAACACGCCCAGGCTGGCAACAAAACCACCGAGCACGATGCCCGGTGCCAGTGCCTTGACCAGATCCCAGCGCACGGCGCCGCGCTTGTGGTGCGCGCGCACACTCGAAATGGACGTGAAGATGATGGTCGCCATTGACGTCGCAATCGCCATCTTGACCGCCAGGTTCGGCTCCACCGCACGACCCGACAGAATGAAAGTAATGAACGGCACCATCATCATGCCGCCACCAATGCCCAACAGGCCAGCCAGAAAACCGGTACTCAATCCGAGCGCGGCAAGTTCGATGATCAGGCGGGGCTCGAAGGTCATGAAGTGAATGAATAAGGTGTCTGCAAGTGCCACCGGACCGGCATCCTGAACCGGGGTTCAGGTGGGCGAAGTCAACTGGGCATTGGGTTCATCTAACGCGAGATGATCACGCTTGACCAGTGATATTCCAAGCCCGGGCTCTAAGAGCATTGGTTCAAGGAACTATAAAGCCCGGCGAGCACTGCAGACGATATGGATTGTAGAGCTTGGGCGTTGTGCGCGTGCGCCCAGCAATGATTTATCAAAGCAGCCGGCCGTCCTCGCCGAGCGCGCCATCGAGCCGTTCGATCAGCGAGGCCAGCAGTTGCTCGCTGTCAGCCGACGAAGCACCGGACGCGGACGCCGCATGGGTGGCGCGCGCTCTTGCGCTGGCCGGCGCAGCAGGCTGGTCAGCCAGATCAAACGCCAGGTTGAGAGCCGCCAGCACGGCGATGCGGTCGCGCGCCCTGACTTTGCCGGCGTCGCGAATCTTGCACATCGCGGTGTCAACGCGCTCAACCGCTTCGAGCAGACTCGCTTCTCCGCCGTCGGGGCAGGCCAGCACATAACTCTGCCCCATGATTTGAACTTCAAGCTGTTTCATGCCGCACCTTGTTGCTTGCTGGACAGCGCCGCTTCAGGCAGGCGCTGCAGCAGCGCATCGACCCGGGCGCGCGCGGCGCCGAGTCGGGATTTGAGTGAATCACGCTCCTGCGTGACTGTGTCGAGCTGCGCGACGAGCAGCGCATTGGTGCGTTGCAATTCTTCATAACGGACCAGCAGACGCTCTACGCGCTCGGCTATTTGGTCGATGTGGGACGGTGTCGACATAGGCAAGCATTGTAGGGTTTGGCGCCGGCAATCAGTTGTAAAATTGCGCCGTTGGTGCTCGCGGTGTGGTTCACACGCCGCAGTTCAACGGGAAGCAGGAGGGATTTGCCGAGCGGCATTTTCTGACCTGCGCTGCCCCCGCAACGGTAAGTGGACGAATCATTTTGATTCGCCTGCATCACAGCCACTGAGCGTTTTGAACACGCGCTTGGGAAGGCGATGCAGGTCGTTCCACCAGCCCGGATACCGGCCAACAAGGTGGTTGCACGCCCCGGGCTTGCAACCGTGACGCCCATAGGCTGTCGGGGACGACGGCGCGGGCTTTTATTGATTCGCTCTCCTCATGAAAAACATTCTCTTGTGTACTCGTCCACTGGTACCTGGGCTGCTGCTCAGCGTTGCCGGTTCAGTCTTCGCGCAGACCGGCGCACCCACCATGGAACTCCAGCCGACCGTGGTGACGGCCAATCGCTCCGGGCAACTGCTGACCGAGGCGCTGCCGCACACCACCGTCATAGCACGCGACGTGATCGAGCGTTCGCAATCGCTTGATTTGCCCGCGCTGCTGGCGAGCGAAGCCGGTTTCCAGTTCACGCAGAACGGTGGCCGTGGCACTTCGGCCAACCTGTTCCTGCGCGGCAGCGCCTCGCTGCAGGTGCTGGTGCTGATTGACGGCGTGCCGCTGACCAAGCAGGACAGCACCGGCAGCGTCAGCCTGGAGCACATCATGCTTGACCAGGTGGAACGCGTCGAGATCGTGCGCGGCAACGTGTCGGCCATTTACGGCAGCGGCGCCGTCGGCGGCGTGATCCAGGTGTTTATGCGCAAGGGTGACGGAAAACCGCGCGCTTTTGGCCAGCTTGAAGTGGGCTCCTACGGCAGCGCGCGCGCATCGGCCGGGGTCAGTGGTCAAGTGGGTGCGACCAGCTATTTTGTCGGCGTTGGCCAGCAAAAGACGAGCGGTTTTTCGGCCATGAATAGCGCGCAGTCCCCGAATGAGAACCCGGACGCCGACGGTTATCGCAACAGCAACTACAACTTGGCACTATCGCACGCACTGGCCCAAGGCCAGACCCTGGGCTTGCGTCTTGAGGGCAGCACTGGTGAGTTCGATTTTGATGGCGGTGGCTTCGGCGCGCCGACCGATATCTACAAGGGCGCCAGCCAGCGCAACAGCTGGTCAATCTTTAGTCACAACCAGATCACGCAAGACTGGCGCAGCAAACTGGCGTTCAGTCAAGCGCGCGAGCGTTCGGTGTACGACGCCACACTGAGCTCATTTCCGTACGACAGCGAGGCCACCACCCGCACGCGCACGCTGAACTGGAGCAACACGGTGGAACTGGGCGACTGGCGGCTGACGGCCGGTGCCGAAGCGCAGCGCCAGGCGATCGACACGAACGACAGTTACGCAACCCAGCTCAACCGCGAGCGCCGCGTATCGGCACTTTTTGCCGGCCTGTCTGGCATGGTTGGCGCGCATTCGATGCAATTCAACCTGCGCCGCGACAACGCTGACGCGCTGGCCGGCCAGACCACCGGCTACGCTGGATACGGCTACCAGTTCGCACCGGTGTGGAAGCTGATTGCCAGCGCGTCGTCGGCGTTCAACCTGCCGCCGCTGGGCTATTTGTACGACCCGTTCTCGGGCAACCCGGCGCTCAAACCGGAAACCGCCCGCTCGACCGAACTGGGCCTGCAGTGGGCGCAGGGGCAACAGGTGGTGCGCGGCACGCTGTTCAAGACCCGCACTTCGGATTTGATGCTGTACGACTTTTCGACATGGACGTTCAACAATGTGACCGATGCTACCAACCGGGGCCTGGAGTTGAGCTACAGCGGCAAGTTGTCAAACGCCGACCTGCGTGCCAGCCTGACGCTGCAAGACCCGCTCGATGCGAGCACCGGAATGCGGTTGGTGCGCCGTGCCCGCAACATGGCTTCGGTCGGTGCATCGGTGCCACTGGGTCAATGGACCTTTGGGGGTGAGTTGCGCTACACCGGCGAGCGTCCCGACATCGTGACGGCACCAGCCTTGCCGGCCTACGCCGTAGTCAATCTGACATCGCGCTTTGCCCTCTCGCCCGAGCTGGCACTAACGGCACGCGTCGAGAATCTGCTCGACCGCCAGTACCAGACTGCGTATGGTTACAACCAGTCGGGCCGGGCCGCCTACGTCGGTCTGGTCTGGGCGCAGAAATAAGCTCACGACCGTGACAGTCAGCGGCATCCTCCGAGCGGTATTGCTCAGCCTGAGTCTGGCAACTGTTGCCGCTCAGGCTGTGGAACTGACCGACGACCGCGGCCTGGTGGTGACGCTGGCGCAGCCGCCGCAGCGCATCGTCAGCCTGCTGCCATCGCTGACCGAGACCGTCTGCGCGCTCGGCCAGTGCCAGAAGCTGGTCGGGGTTGACCGCGACTCCAACTACCCGGTTAGCGTGCGTTCTCTGGCGCCGGTCGGCGGTGGGCTGGACCCGAACATCGAGGCTATCGTTGCGCTGCGCCCGGATGTTGTGCTGCTGGGCAGCAGTTCGCGCGCGGCTGAGCGCTTGCGCGCGCTCGGCCTCAAGGTGGCGGCGCTGGAGCCCAAGACGCATGCCGACTTGCGCCGCGTGCTGGTGCAGATAGGGCGGCTGCTCGGCGTTGCCGACACTGAGCGAGTGTGGCGCGAGATCGATGCCGGTCTCGAAGCTGCGGCGCAATCGGTGCCGCCAGCGGCGCGCACCAGCCGCGTTTATTTTGAGGTCAACAGCGGCCCTTATGCGGCCAGCGAGGCATCGTTCATTGGTGAGACGCTGACCCGGCTTGGTGTCAAAAACATCGTGCCGGGGAGTCTCGGGCCGTTTCCCAAACTCAACCCGGAATACGTGGTGCGCGCCAATCCGGACCTGATCATGATCGGCGACACGCACTCGATTGGCATCGAGCAGCGCCCCGGCTGGAGCGACATACGCGCTATCCGCGAGCAGCGCGTCTGCCGCTTCACGTCCGCCCAATCCGACATGCTGGTGCGCCCTGGACCGCGCCTTGCCGATGGCGCGCGCATCATGGCGCAGTGCATCGCTGACAAAGCGCTTAACACGACCAGCGGCCAGCCACCATGAACCAGCGCCGCGTCAACGTGTTGGCCTGGGTTCTGCTGGCGCTGGCGTTGGCGCTGGTGCTGCTCGGCGTCGCTGTCGGCAGCACCGGCTTCGAGCGCCTGCTGGGCCTGCAAGACGACGCGGTGGCACAGAGAATTGTGTGGGACATCCGCTTGCCGCGCACGCTCGGTGCCTGGGTCGCAGGCGCCTTGCTGGGACTGGCCGGCGCCGTCGCGCAGGGCCTGTTTCGCAACCCGCTGGCCGACCCCTATCTGCTTGGCAGTGCGTCCGGTGCGTCGCTCGGTGTCGCGCTGGTGTTGGTGCTGTTTGGCGTGTCGCCGCTGGCCACCCAGTGGCTCGCGCTGCTGGGCCTGACCGGTGGCGCGTTTGTCGGCGCCGTGCTCGGCGTGCTGCTGACACTGCTGCTGGCCAAGGGCGTGCAGCACACCTTGCGCCTGCTGCTGGCCGGGGTGATTGTCGGCGTTGTGCTTGGTGCCGCCAAAGAACTGATCATGCTGGCACGGCCTGATTTTTTGCAATCGATGCAGGCCTTCATGCTCGGCAGCACGGCGTACGTGGGCTGGTTTGCCTGCCTCATCATGGCCTGCGTCTGGCTGCTGTGCATGGCGGCGGCGTGGGCGTTGGCGCCGGTGCTCGACGGCTTGTCGCTGGGCGAAGCCACTGCGCTGAGCCTGGGCTTGCCGCTGCAGCGGCTGCGTGTGGCGCTGGTCATTGTGCTGGCGCTGGCCACCGGCACGGCCGTGGCGCAAACCGGGCTGATTGCGTTCGTTGGCCTGGCGGCGCCGCATCTGGTGCGCTCGGTCGTCAAGACCAGCCATGGCCGATTGATCTGGCTCAGCAGCCTGATGGGCGCCGCCTTGCTGCTGGCGGCCGATATTCTGGCGCGCTGGCTACTGGCGCCGCAGGAGCTTCCGGTCGGCGTGCTCACCGCCGTACTGGGCGGCAGCTATCTGTTGTGGCTGATGCACCGTCGCGTTGCGGGCGGTGGCACGTCATGAATTCAATCGCCGTGCAGGCGCGTTCCATCCGGGCCAGTCTGGGCCAGACCGAGATATTGCATGACATCGCGCTGTCGTTGGCGGCAGCGCGCTGGACCAGCATCGTCGGCCCCAACGGCGCCGGCAAATCAACGCTGCTGAAGGTGCTGGCCGGCCTGCTGCCGCATCGCGGCGAAGTCACGCTGCTCGGCGAACCCTTGAGCAAAATGCCAGGGCGCCAGCGCGCGCAGCGCCTGTCGTGGCTTGGCCAAAGCGAGGTCAGCGCCGACGACCTGACGGTGTTCGACGTCGCCATGCTGGGGCGGCTGCCGCATCAGCCGTGGCTGGGCGCTCCGAGTGCGGCCGACCATGTGGCGGTCGAGCAGGCGCTGCGCGCCACGCAGGCCTGGGACTGGCGCGGCCGCTCGCTCGGGCAACTCTCCGGCGGCGAGCGCCAGCGCGTGCTGCTGGCGCGGGCGCTGGCGGTGCAGGCGCAGGTGCTGCTGATGGATGAGCCCCTGGCCAACCTCGACCCGCCGCATCAGGCCGACTGGCTGGCTATCGTGCGTGCGTTGGTGAATGAGGGCAAAACAGTGGTCAGCGTGCTGCACGAGGTGACCATGGCGCTGCACGCCGACCAGGTGGTGGTGATGGCGGCCGGTTGCATCACGCATCAGGGCGCCAGCGCCGACACGCTCACGCACCGCGCGCTGGAGCAGGTGTTCGAAGGCCGCATTGCGATTCACGCGGTGTCCCATCAGTGGGTAGCGTTGCCGATGGAGCCCCCGCACCCCTTCCCGTCATTGCGAGGAGCGTAGCGACGCGGCAATCCAGGAAGTCAGGGGACATGGATTGCCGCGCTGCGCTCGCAATGACGATATAGGCTGTCATTGCGAGGAGCGTAGCGACGCGGCAATCCAGGGTTCACGGGTCATGGATTGCCGCGCTGCGCTCGCAATGACGATTTCGGCTGTCATTGCGAG
>JANNUE010000256.1:0-4336 GCA_031394895.1 Betaproteobacteria bacterium | reverse complement strand
CAATATCGTCGAGTTCCATCCAGGCGCCGCGCTTGAGTCCGCGCGGCAGCAGCATGGCGCCGTAGCGAATGCGGATCAGCCGGCTGACAGCATGACCGATCGCTTCAAACAGCCGCCGCACTTCGCGGTTGCGACCCTCGGAGATGGTGACGCGGTACCAGCAGTTGGAGCCTTCGCCGACACCCTCTTCGATGGAACCGAATTGGGCCAGACCATCGTCGAGCTTGACGCCTTCGAGCAGCCGCTGCTTCTCGTCCTTGTTCAGCGCGCCCAGCACCCGCACGGCGTACTCGCGCTCCAGCCCGAAGCGCGGATGCATCAGGTTGTTGGCCAGCTCACCGGAACTGGTGAACAGCAGCAAGCCCTCGGTGTTGAGGTCGAGTCGGCCGACCGATTGCCATTTGCCCTGGAACAGCTTGGGCAATTTGCGAAACACGGTGGGACGGTTTTGCGGGTCATCGTGCGTCACCACTTCGCCGACCGGCTTGTGATAGGCGATGACGCGCGGCGGCGGAGCGTCGATGCGAAAGCGGATCGGCTTGCCGTTGACCTTGACGTGATCACCGAACTGAATGCGCTGGCCGATGTGTGCCGGCTCGTTGTTGACCGTGATGCGCCCTTCCATGATCAGTTGCTCCATCTCCAGCCGCGACCCCATGCCGGCCTGCGCCAGAACTTTATGCAGCTTGGGCGTTTCGACCATCGGTGCCAGCACCCGTTTGAATGGAACCAGATCAACGATTTCCTCGTCGGCGTCAAATTGCCCGGACACCACGTCTTCGAACCGGATGGTGGCGGGCACGGCCAACGGCGCCGCAGCACTGCTTTCTGGCGCCGCCGGCGGTTCGCCGGGCTCGGGAGAATCTGCAGCGAATTGGGCTGCGACGTCGGCACTGTTTACGGTCATGGAAGATTCCCCGTCAAGAAAAAAAGTTCGTCAGCTTCATTGGGCGCCGGCTCAGCAGGCGGCTGCGCCCGCGTCTGCGGCGCCTGCGTATCGAGCGCGTGCAACCCAGCAGCTTGCTGCTCGGTGCTGGGCAACAGCGGCAATTGATCCAGCGACGCCAGCCCCAGGTCGTCCAGGAACTGTCGGGTGGTGGCAAACAGCGCCGGTCGCCCCACCGTGTCACGATGGCCGATCGCCTCAATCCAGCCCCGGTCTTCGAGTTGCTTGAGCAGCAGCGAATTGACGGTGACGCCCCGGATATCCTCGATATCGCCGCGCGTGACTGGCTGGCGATAGGCAATGATGGCCAGCGTTTCCATCGTCGCGCGGCTGTAGCGCGGCGGCTTTTCCGGGTGCAAGCGCTCCAGATACTGTCGCATCTCGGGGCGGCTTTGAAGACGCCAGCCACTGGCTACGCATACCAGTTCGGCGCCGCGCTGCGCCCAGTCCTGCTGGAGTTCGTGCAGCAATAATTTGAGTGTGTCCAGGCCGAGGACGTCGTCAAACAGCACGCGCAGTTCGCGTAGCTGCAAGGGCTGTTGCGAGCAAATCAAGGCGGTTTCTAGAACGCGCTTGGCATCCGCCGTATTCATGGTCTTGCGATTTCCGGGAAGCGCACCGTCGGGGTGCAAAATCAGTTTGATTCATTGAAGCGCATCCGGCAGATTGATAAATCCGCAGCGCCTACCCCGGCGGCCCGCCGGTGTACCGGCCGTTACGCCGTTGGCCCGCATTATAACTGAGGCCCCACTGCTCCAGCGCTTGCTGAAAATCATCCGGCGGCGCTGCCTCGAACTGCATGGCCTGCGCGGTTTCAGGGTGGGCAAAAGCCAGCCGGGCGGCATGCAGCGCCTGGCGACGCATACCGGCCGCGGCCACACCGCCATACAGTTCATCGCTGACCAGCGGGTGACCGATGGACATCATGTGGACGCGAATCTGATGCGTTCTGCCGGTATGCAGCGTGCACCGCACCAGGCAGCCCTGTTCGCAGTTCTGAATCAGATCCACATCGGTCCTGGCCAGCTTGCCCGGATGCTTGTCCATATCGACCACCGCCATGCGCAGGCGGTTGCGCGGATCGCGCCCGATCGGCGCCGTCACGGCGCGGCTGCTGCCACCCAGCCACGCACCGTGGGCCAACGCCAGATACTGGCGCTTGACGTCGCGCTCGGCGATCGCGCGGATCAACGCGTCCATCACCGAGCGCGTGCGCGCCACCACCATCAAGCCGCTGGTATCTTTGTCCAGCCGATGCACAATGCCGGCGCGTGGCAGGTTGGCAAACCGGCTGTCATACGCCAGCAAACCGTTGAGCAGCGTGCCGCTCCAGTTGCCTGGTGCCGGATGAACCACCAGACCGGCCGGCTTGTTGATCACCAGCAGGTGCTCATCCTCATAGGCCAGCGTGAGCGCCATCGGTTCCGGCTTGAAAGCCTGGCTTTGCGGTGTCGGCCTGAGTTCAATCACCGCCACGTCGGACACCTTGACGCGCGTTGACGCCTTGCTCACCACGCTGCCATTGATCACCACGCCGGCTAAATCGATCAATTGCTGCAAATAGCTGCGCGAGAATTCGGGCACCAGTTCGACCAGTGCCCGGTCCAGACGCTGCCCGTGCTGGGCGGCGCCGAACACCAGCGGGCGCAACTCGACATCCGGTCCGGCGTCGGCCCGGTCGTCGTTATCGTCGGCGGCCGACCCGCTCGATATAATCATTTCGGAATTCTTCAAGAAAGTTGTCCCCATGCTTCGAGCCAAATTATCGGTTGTCTGTGCATTGTCGTTAGCAGGCGCAGCATTGCTGCTGGGCGGGTGCTCATCCACGCCGGAGGACAAGGCGGCGGACTGGAGTCCGAACAAGATTTATTCGGAAGCCAAGGATGAATTGAATTCGGGCAGTTACGAAAAAGCGATCGCGCTGTTTGAAAAGCTCGAAGGCCGGGCCGCCGGCACACCGCTGGCGCAACAGGCCCAGCTCGACAAGGCGTACGCGCAATTCAAATCGGGAGAAGCGGCGCAGGCGATTGCGACGCTGGACCGCTTTATGAAACTGCACCCGGCCAGTCCGGCGCTGGACTACGCGTTGTACCTCAAAGGTCTGGTCAACTTCAATGACAATCTGGGCCTGTTTTCGTCGCTGACGCGCCAGGATCTGGCAGAGCGCGACCAAAAGGCCGCCAAGGAGTCTTTTGAATCGTTCAAGGATTTGGTAACGCGCTTTCCAGCATCGCGCTACACACCGGACGCCAATCTGCGCATGGCCTATATCGTCAACACGCTGGCCCAGTACGAAGTGCACGTGGCGCGCTACTACTTCAGCCGCGGCGCTTATGTGGCGGCAATCAATCGGGCACAGCTCGCGCTGTCGGACTACCAGGACGTGCCAGCGATCGAAGAAGCCCTGTTCATCATCATCAAGGCCTATGACGCGCTGGGCATGACACAGCTGCGCGACGACGCACAGCGGGTGTTTACCAAGACCTATCCACAATCCGAGTTCACGACCCGCGGCTTCAAAGCCAGTCAGGATCCGTGGTGGAAGTTCTGGTAAGCGCCGCCAGCGCCTGATTCAATTCATTTTCCGAAGCGATCTTTCGCATCGCCGGCAGCGCATTTAACAGGCGCCGGCCATATCCCATGCGCAGCAAGCGCGTATCGCAGACCACCAGAATTCCCTGGTCAGACTCACGCCGGATCAGACGGCCGGCGCCCTGTTTAAGGGCAATCGCGGCTTCCGGCATGAAGTAGTCGTTGAATACGCTGCGACCGTTGGCCTCCAGACGCCTGGCGCGTGCCTGCACCAGCGGATCGGTGGGCGATGGAAACGGCAACTTGTCGATGACGACCATCTGCAGCGCGTCCCCCGGCACATCGACCCCTTCCCAAAACGATGCCGACGCGACCAGAATGCAGCCGGCGTTGCCTGACTGGCTGCCACGGCGAAAGTGCTCCAGCAACTCGCGCTTCGGTTGCTGCCCCTGCACCAGAACGTTGAGCGCCTGCGAATCGGCGAAATGGCGCTGCAACGCCTCGCTGACGGTTTGCAACGCGCGCAGCGAAGTCGTCAGCACCAGCGTACGCCCGCCCAGCACGCTGGCCGTTCTGGCGACAAACTCGGCCACCTGCAGGCTGTGCCCGGCTTGCCCCGGTTTGGGCAAGTGTGGCGGCACATACCAGGCGGCCTGCGTCGAATAGTCAAACGGACTGCCGATCTTCAGGATTTCGGCGTCCGCCAGCCCGCAGGGTTCGGTGAACCAGCGCAGTTGCGCATCGTCGCCCAGCGTGGCCGAGGTAAATATCCAGGACTGGCGCGGCGCCCCCTCTGGCGCGGGCTTGATCAGTTGCGTGCGCACCGCCTGCGCGATGTCCAGCGGTGACTCCACCATG
>JANNUE010000206.1:0-4605 GCA_031394895.1 Betaproteobacteria bacterium | reverse complement strand
GACGAAAATGTTGCGTTTGGCATACGGTTCATGGAAAGGAACGTAGCGAAGATACGCCGTCATTGCGAGGAGCGTAGCGACGCGGCAATCCAGGACTTCATGGATCGTCACGGCCTGCGGCCTCGCGATGACGGGTTCTTGATGATCCAGGTTGCTGCCAACTTGCTGCATGAAAGTTAAAACAACTGCCCGGTTGTTGCTTGCTGATCAGTGGTGGACATGGCCTGTGCATCAGGCGCTGGCGAACCACCTTGCGCCGCAGCTTCGGTGCCACCCAGCTTGAGCAGCGAGCCAACACGCACGCCTAACAGGCGCAAGCGCAGTTCCAGCGCGGCCCGTTTCAGGCACAGGCCGGCACTACGACGAATGGTGGCGGCGTCGGCCGTGTAGTCGTCAATCGTGAGGTCGCGCGTGACGCTTTTGAAGTCGCTATAACGCAGCTTGATGCCGATCGTCTTGCCGACATAGCCCTTGCGCTGCAGGTCCTGCGCCACCTGTTGGCACAGACGGGTGAAGATGACGCCGAGTTCGGCCTTGTCGTGCAGCGCGTGCAGGTCGCGCTCGAAGGTGGTCTCGCGGCTGATCGACACCGGTTCGCTGTCGAGCACAATCGGCCGCTCGTCGAGGCCGTGCGCTGCCGCGTGCATCCAGGCGCCGGTTTTCTGGCCAAAGTGATCGATCAGCCAGCCCAGTTCTTTTTGCGCCAGCTCGCCGATGGTGCGGATGCCCAGGCCCTGCAACTTTTCGTCGGCCTTGGGGCCAATGCCGTTAATCTTGCGGCACGCCAGCGGCCAGACTCTCTGCTGCAGGTCGGACTCAAAGATGACGGCAATGCCATTGGGCTTGTTGAACTCGCTGGCCATCTTGGCCAGCAGCTTGTTGGGCGCCACGCCGACCGAGCAGGTCAGTCCGGTCTGGTCAAAAATCGCTTTCTGGATCAGCCGCGCCAGCACCCGGCCACCCTCGCGCTGCCCGCCCGGCACGTCAGTGAAGTCGATATAGACCTCGTCCACACCACGGTCTTCCATCAGCGGCGCGATGTCGGTAATGATGGTCTTGAAGGCGCTCGAATACTTGCGGTACTGCGGGAAATCGACCGGCAGCAAAATCGCCTGCGGGCACAGCTTAGAGGCCTTCATCAGCCCCATCGCCGAGCCGACACCAAACTGGCGCGCCGCATAGGTGGCGGTGGTGATGACGCCGCGCCCGGTATAGCTGCTCAAGCGCGCAAAAGCGTCAACCGGGATGCGCGCCAAAGGCTGGTCGGCGTAGGTCAGCCGCATGCTCTCGTCCACACTGCCGCGCCCGCCACCAATGACCACCGGCAAACCTTTGAGCTGCGGATAGCGCAGCAACTCGACCGACGCATAGAAGGCGTCCATGTCGAGGTGCGCGATGCGGCGCAATTTTTCAGTCATGCAGTGAGGATAGCGCGAACGGATACTGTCTAATGTCAATGCGGCCATGGCCCAATCGCGCTATGCTGCGCTGCAGCAGTTGATTTTTTGACGGGAATCCGCATGGATAAGCACTTTTTGACGCCACTTTTTTCGCCCAACTCAATTGCCGTGTTTGCCGGCAAGGCGGATGATCCGGCGGCACAGACGCCACAGGCGCGTGCCTTGCATCAGGCGCTGCGGGCACAGCGCTTTGCCGGCACGCTGGTGTTTATCGACACCGATGTCAGCGGAACGCTGGCCGACCTGGCCCATGTCCAGGCCGATCTGGCAATCATTGCCGTCGCGCCGCCAGAGCTGGCGGCGGCGCTCGAGATGGCCGGGCGCATCAAGTGCCGCGCCGCGCTGGTTCTGGCCAATGGCATTGATGCGGCGCACGTGCTGCAACTGCAAAAGATTGCGCAGCGCGACGGCATCCATCTGCTCGGCCCCAACTGCCTGGGTTTCCAGCGTCCGCATCTGTACCTCAATGCCAGTGTCGCCGGGCCGCTGTGCGCCGCCGGTCCGCTGGCGCTGGTGTCGCAGTCCGGCGCATTGACCTCGTCGATTCTGGACTGGGCACAGAAGAACGGCGTTGGCTTTTCGACCGTGGTATCGCTCGGACCGAACCCGGCGGTGGATATGGCGCAGGTGCTCGACTTTCTGGCGGCCGACCGCCATACCCACAGCATCGTTGTCTATCTCGAAGGCATCAGCAACGCGCGGCGCTTCATGAGCGCGCTGCGCGCCGCCGCCAATGCCAAGCCGGTGGTGATTCTCAAGGGCGGACGCAAAGCGGCCGGCAACCGTGCCGCGCTGACCCATTCGGGCGCGATTGTCGGCAGCGATGATGTTTTTGATGCGGCGCTGCGCCGCGCTGGCGCGGTGCGCGTGCGCTCGTTTGTGCAACTGTTCTCGGCCGCCAAATGCCTGGCGTCGCGCTACCGCCCGGTTGATCGCCGGCTGGCGGTGGTGACCAATGGCGGCGGCCCCGGCGTGCTGGCAGCCGACTGGATCAGCGAGATCAATCTGCAACTGGCCTGCCTGACGCCAGAGCAGGCGCAGACGCTGAAAGTCCAGTTGCCGCCGCTGGCGTCGCTGAGCGATCTGATCGACGTGTCGGAGGAGGCCGGCCCCGAGCATTTCAGGGCCGCGATCGAGGTCGCCGGCAAGGCCAAACAGGTCGATGGCGTGCTGGCCATCTATTCGCCCAAGCTGGGTGTGGACAGCGCGGCCATTGCGACCGCGCTGGCGGAATCGAACAAACTCATTGGCAAGCCGCTGTTCACCTGCTTGATGGGCGACGCCACGGTCGGCGAGGCGCGGAGCATTCTGAACGAGGCGGCCATTCCAACCTTTCGCACACCGGAGGCGGCGGTCGGCGCGTTTGGCAATATTGCGGCGTTTTACCGCAACCAGTTGCTGCTGCAGCAGACGCCGCCGCCGATGTCCACGCTGGCGAAACCGGACGTGGAAGGCGCGCGCATGCTGATCGAAAGCGTGCTGGCCGAGCGGCGCAACGTGCTGACCGAAATGGAATCGAAAGCGCTGCTGGCGGCGTTTCACATTCCGGTGACCAAGACGATACTGGCGCGCAGCGTGAACGAGGCGATCATGATCGCCTCGCAGCTTGGCTACCCGGTGGCGCTCAAGATTGACTCGCCCGACATCAGCCACAAATCGGACGTGCAGGGCGTCGCGCTCAATGTGCTCAGCGCCGTGGGCGTGCGCGACACCTACCTGGAGATGATGCAGACGGTGGCCAGACTGCAGCCCGGCGCAAAGATCAACGGTGTGACGGTGCAGAACATGTCGAGCCAGAAGCGCGGGCGCGAGCTCTACATCGGCATGGTGACCGACGATCCGTTTGGCCCGGTGATTGCGTTTGGTGCCGGTGGCACGATGATCGAGCTGATCAACGACCGCGCGATGGAGTTGCCGCCGCTCAATCAATTTTTGGCGCGCTGCCTGATCGAGCGTGCCCGCGTGGCCGAGACGCTGGGCGACTGGCGTGGCGCCGCCGCCGTCGATATGGACGCGCTGGAGCAGGTGCTGCTGCGCGTGTCCGAGATGGTGTGCGAGCTGCCGCAGCTGCGCGAGATGGACATCAACCCGATCATTGTCGATGAGACCGGCGCCGTGGCGGTCGATGCCCGCATCGTCGTCGACAACGCGCCGCCATCGGCGCGCAACTACAGCCATCTGGCGATCCTGCCGTATCCGGCGCAGTACGAGCAACTCTGGCCGCTGCGCGGTGGCGGCGAGTACACGGTGCGCCCGATTCATCCGGACGATGCCTCGATGCTGCAGGGTTTTGTGCGCGATCTGTCGCCCGAGAGCCGCTACTTCCGCTTTGTCTCAAGCATGCAGGAGCTGCCGGCCACCATGTTGTCGCGCTTCACGTTGATCGACTACGACCGCGAGATGGCGCTGGTGGCGGTGCACCGCGTGCAGACGACCGACGCCGACGGGCAAACTGCTGAGGTTGCGCGCATCGTCGGCGTATCGCGCTACATCACCAACCCGGACCGCAGCACCTGCGAGTTCTCGCTGGTGGTGGCCGACGACTTTGCCGGCAAGGGCCTGGGCTCGCGCCTGATGCTATCGATCATGGAGTTTGCCCGCGAAAAAGGGCTGGTCGAAATTGAGGGCCTGGTGCTGGCCAACAACCCTGCCATGCTCAAGCTGATGCGCAGCCTGGGCTTTACCGTCAAGGCCTTTGCCGACGACCCGGATTTCAAGCTGGTGACGCAGTTGCTTTGATGACCAGCGACCATGGCCCCAGACTTCGGTAGCGAGGTAAGGGTGCTCATGGCGAAGTAATTGGGTGTAATTGGGTGTAGTATTGGTTTCATGTTGCAAGCTGACACCATTTTGATCACCCCGGAGATTCTGAGTCTCATCGCCAGCATCGACGAGTTCAAAGGCGCTTGGCGCGCCATGGGTGCGCTGGCCCCTGAGCGCCTGCTGGCGCTACGCCGTGTTGCCACCATTGAAAGCATTGGCTCGTCAACCCGCATCGAAGGCAGCAAGTTGTCTGACCGTGAGGTCGAAAATCTTCTCGCCAAACTGGAGATCAAATCCTTTGCAACGCGTGACGAGCAGGAGGTTGCCGGTTATGCCGAACTGATGGACCTGGTATTTCGCTCGTGGCAAGACATCCCGTTCG
>JANNUE010000182.1:0-1713 GCA_031394895.1 Betaproteobacteria bacterium | reverse complement strand
TGAACTTTGTCATTGCGCCCTCGGTGTGCTGATGGCCCTGTAGAGCAGCTCGGCGCGATCCCAGTCGGCGGGCGTATCGATGTCGACGACACGCCAGCCGGGAATGGGCAAGCCGACGCCGCTGCTATGGATCAGCTTGTTGGTCAGCCATGCCTCGGCCTTTCCCCAGTAGAACTGCCCGGCATCGTGGTAGGCCGGCTCCAGATCCTGGGTACGGGTGAGCTCGTATCGGCGATCGATGGGCTCCATCCTTCCGTCATGCAGACGACGCAATGCGCGCTGAACCGCTGAAGCGAATTCGGTGACGGGAAAGCAGTAGTCGGCGCCAGTGCTCTCCAGCAGCGCCAGCGCCTCGCGCAGATCTTCGGCTTCGATGAACGGCACGCCTGGATATATGCAGCAGGCGTGGCTCACGCCCCATCCCAGCCGGCGGCAAGCTTCAACGGCATGCGCGATCACGGGAACCGTCGGCGTATGGTCGTCCGCCAGTTCGGCGGGCCGCGTGAACGGCACCTCGGCGCGATGCGTCTTTGCGACCGCCGTGATTTCCTCGTCGTCCGTGCTGACGACGACGCGGTCAAACAGGCCGCAGCGGTGCGCTGCATCGATCGCATGGGCGATCATCGGCTTGCCCGCAAATGCGCGGATATTCTTGCGCGGGATGCGCTTGCTGCCCCCGCGCGCGGGAATGATCGCGATCTTCACGCGATCGCCTCCATCAACGCGCCGGTCACGTGTCGCTGCTGGGTTTCCGTCAGCGTCGCGAACATCGGCAGGCTGATCGCCTCGCTATAGTACCGCTCGGCTTCGGGGTACTGGCCGTCTGCGAAGCCCATGCGCCGATACCAGGGTTGCAGGTGCACGGGTATGTAGTGCAGGTTCACGGCCACGCCGCGTTCGCGCAGGCCTGCAAACGTGCGTGCATGCCTGTCTGCCGGAACCCTCACCACATACAGATGGCGCGCAGACAGCACGTTCGACGGAACGTGCTGTAACTGCACCCCGACTTTCGACAGCAAAGCATCGTAGCGCGCGGCCAGGCCATTGCGCTGCGCAACGAAGCCTTCCAGACGTCGCAGTTGGCTCAACCCCAACGCCGCATGAATGTCCGTCATGCGGTAGTTGAAACCAAGGTCGATCTGCTGGTAATACCAGGGGCCGTCGGCCGCGTGCGTCATTTGGGCTGCGTCGCGCGTGATGCCATGGCTGCGCAGCCTTTCCATTTTCGACGCCAGTTCCGCGCTGTTGGTAAGCGCCATGCCGCCCTCGCCGGTAGTGACGATCTTGGCGGGATGAAAGCTGAGCACGGCAATTGCGCTATGGCGGCAACTTCCTACTGGCTGATCGCGATAGCGGCCGCCGAATGCGTGCGAGGCGTCTTCGATCAAGTGAAAACCGTACTCCGCGGCGAGTTCGGCCATCGCCGCCATGTCGCACGACTGGCCGCCGAAGTGCACGGGTATCACCGCGTCGGGCAATTGCCGGCCATGCCGTCTGGCCTGCTCCAGCTTGTCGCGCAAGGCCTGCGCGCTCATGCACCAGGTGTCCGGATCGATGTCCGCGAAATCGACCTTGGCGCCGCAATACAGAGCGCAATTAGCGGAAGCGACAAAGGTATTGGGCGTAGTCCACACCAGTTGTAAATGTAAATGCAGCACCCATACCAGATGCAGGTGCAGACGGATTTATATGTTACGGGCAATCCTATACATT
>JANNUE010000173.1:0-8454 GCA_031394895.1 Betaproteobacteria bacterium | reverse complement strand
CAATATCGAAAAGCGCAGTGGCAAGACACTGTCCGAACTGGCTGGGCTGCTGGGTGCCAGTGGTCTGAAAAAGCACGGCGAACTGCTGGCCCACCTCAAGCGCGAACTGGGCATGGGGCATGGCGACGCGAATGCTGTTGCGCAGCATTTTCTGGCCCAGGCAACTGGCGCGACGCACGCGCCTGCCGCTGCTTCTGTCGATCTTTTGAATGACATCTACGTCGGTCCGAAGGCAGCGCTGCGCCCGATTCATGAGGCGCTGGTGCAGGCCATCAACCGCTTGGGTCCGTACGAGACCGCACCGAAGAAGGGTTACGTCAGCCTGCGCCGCAACAAACAGTTCGCGATGATCGGCCCGGCCACCAACACCCGGGTTGAATTGGGGCTCAACATGAAAGGCGTCGTGGCCACCGATCGCCTGCTGGAGCAGCCCAGCGGCGGCATGTGCAACTACAAGGTCAAGCTGATGTCGGCCGACGAAGTGGATGCGCAGGTTGTCGAATGGATTCGCCTGGCGTTCGACAGCGCCGGATAACCCTGAGCGCGACCAGAGCATTGCCAATGGCTGGCGTGGTAAGCTGTCAAATCCATCAAGTAGGAGTGTTTCATGTCCGGCCTTTTGCCTCTCGTCGATCCCGACGGTCTGCTCGAATTTTCTGTGGTCTATACCGACCGTTCGCTCAATCACATGTCGAAAAGCTTTCAGGGCGTGATGAAGGATATCTCCGCGATGCTCAAGGATGTGTACCAGGCCAAATCGGTCGCGCTGGTGCCGGGCAGCGGAACTTTCGGCATGGAAGCGGTGGCACGCCAGTTTGCCGCTGACAAAAAAGTGCTGATCATCCGCAACGGCTGGTTCAGTTTTCGCTGGTCGCAGATTCTGGATATGGGACGCATCGCGGCCGAAGCTACCGTGCTGAAAGCGCGCCGCGTTGGCAGCGCCAAACAATCACCGTGGGTGCCGGCGCCGATTGACGAGGTGGTGGCGGCGATCCGCCAGAATAAGCCCGACGTGGTGTTCGCCCCGCACGTCGAGACAGCTTGCGGCATGATCTTGCCCGACGACTATCTGCGCGCGGTCGGCGCTGCGGTGCACGAGCACGGCGGCTTGTTTGTGCTGGACTGCATTGCCTCGGGTGCGGTCTGGGTCGATATGCTCGCCACCGGTGTCGATGTGCTGATCAGCGCGCCACAAAAGGGCTGGAGCAGTTCACCGTGCTGCGCTATGGTGATGCTCAGCGAGCGCGCCCGCGCGGCGATTGACGCCACGACCAGCAGCAGCTTTGCCTGCGACCTGAAGAAGTGGCTTCAGATCATGGAGACCTATGAGGGCGGCGGCCACGCCTACCACGCCACGATGCCGACCGACGCATTGACGCGCCTGCGCGACGTGATGCAGGAGACCCGGGCCTACGGCTTTGACAAGGTGCGCGCCGAGCAGATCGATCTCGGGCGCAAGGTGCGTGCGCTGTTCGAGGCGCACGGCATCTCCAGCGTTGCTGCAGAAGGCTTCAAGGCGCCCGGAGTGGTCGTGAGCTACACCGAAGACCCGGAGATTCAGTCCAGCCGCAAATTCCTGGCCCAGGGCTTGCAGACCGCGGCCGGCGTGCCGCTGCAGTGCGACGAACCGGCCGACTTCATGACGTTCCGCGTGGGCCTGTTTGGCCTGGATAAGTGGCATAACGTTGACCGCACGGTGGCGCAGCTGGCTGCCGCGCTGGACCAGATTTTGCCGGCTTGACCCGACGATTCCTGCGGCTACACCTCAGGGTTGCCGGCTCAGCTCTGCAGCCACCGCCTGGCCCAACTCGATGACGGCCATCGCGTAGTAGCTGCTCCAGTTGTAGCGGGTGATCGCATAGAAGTTGTCGGTGCCGGCCACATAGCTCGGCGGTGCATTGCCGTTTTGCAATTCCACCAGCGCCAGCGCACCCTTGTGCTGCAACGCCGCCTCGTCCAGCAGCGCACCCTTGGCGACAAAGCTGGCAACGCTGAAGGTTGGCAGTATGTCGGGCGTCAGCAGCGCCTCAAGCTCCAGCGTGGCGGCGTCAATGCGCACCGGGTAATGCGTGGGCATGCCGGGCTGCCAGTTGAAGACCTTGAAGTAATTGGCGACTGAGCCAATCACGTCGGTGGCGCTGCTGAGCAGGTCAATCCGGTTGTCGCCGTCAAAATCGACCGCGTACTTGACCCAACTCGACGGCATGAACTGCGGCATGCCCATGGCACCGGCGTAGCTGCCCAGTTGCGCCAGCGGTTTCATGCCGCTGCGCTGCGTCAGGACCAGGAACTGCTCCAGCTCGGCGCGGAAGAACTGGCTGCGCTCGAGCGCGCGCGGGTGACTGGCCGGAAAGTCAAAAGCTAGCGTGGCCAGCGCGTCGAGCACGCGGTATTTGCCCATTTGCTGGCCGTAAATGGTCTCGACCCCGATGACGCCGACGATGATCGCGGCCGGCACGCCGGTCTCAAGTTCGGCTCGCGTCAGCGCATCAAGGTTGTCCTGCCAGAACCTGACGCCGGCCCTGATGCGCACCGGCTCAATGAAGCGGCTTCGATACAGAGCCCAGTTCTTTGGCGTGCCGGGCGCTGGCGGCAGAATGAACTTGGCAACCTGCGGCAGGTAATGCGCCTGTGCGATGATTTTGCGTACCCAGTTGCGGTCTAGCTCGTAGCGCTCGGCAATGTCGTCTGCGGCCTGCATCGCGTCGCCGCGCAAGGCGTAGGCCGGACCGCTCGGCGCCGGTTGGCGCGCGCGTTGGCTGGCGCTGGTTTTCTTGCTGGCGGCGCTGGGCGCAGCGGAGAATGCGGGCAGCGCCAGGGTGGCTGACACGAGCGCAATAAATAGAGCTGGCTTGAACGTCACTTGGATCGCCGCAGTTGGTTGAATTCTCGTTGCAGTGTAGCCAGCCGCGCCGGCGGTGACCGTGCCGGCGCATAACGCTGCGCTTCCAGCCGCAGCAGCCAGTCGATCATGGCGCGCGTCGCCGCCTGGTCCGGGTTGCGCTGCTTTGCCAATTGCGCGGCGATGGCGCGCGGTGGGCTGTTGGGTGCAATGCTCAGGCCGGTCTTTTGCAGATGGGTCGTGGCGCGGGCCAGCAGTCGCAGCCACGGGTCGTGGCGGCTGCGCTCCCACAGCGTCCAGCCGGCGCCGCCCAGACTGGCCAGCACCACGGCAGCGATCAGCAGGTACGCCAGATCGTGCCAGTCGGGCGCCTCGAACCCGATGTTCCTGAGCAACTGCAGTTGCTTGCCCTGGGTGTAGTTCAGTATCGTCTGGTTCCATTGGTTGTTGACAGCTTCCCACAGCTGGCGCAGCTGTTGCGCCATGGCTGGACTGATATTGCCCAGCAGCGCGGTGGCGACGCGACCGCGCGGCGCCAGCAGGCGTTGCAGCGTGCCGGTGCGACTTGGCGCGACGGCAGAAGTCGGATCGACGCGCAACCAGCCGCGCCCGGCCAGCCAGACTTCGGCCCAGGCATGCGCGTCGCTTTGGCGCACGGTCCAGAAGCCATCAACCGCGTTGCGCTCGCCACCCTGGTAGCCGGTGACGATGCGCGCCGGCACGCCGAGTGCGCGCATCAGAATGACAAAGCTCGACGCGATGTGCTCGCAAAAGCCGGCCTTGCGGTCAAACCAGAATTCGTCGGCGCTGTGCTCGCCATACACGCCCGGCTCCAGCGTGTAGCGATAGCCGTCGCTGCGCAGCCGCTCCATTGCCGCAGCGACCCAGTGCGCCCCATCGGCGCCGGCGTGGCGTGGGTCGGCTTGCAGCTCGGCCGCGAGTTGCAGCGTGCGCGGGTTATAGCCATCGGGTAGCGACAGATACGCCTGCATTGCGGCCAATGGGCTATTCACCGCGTACCGGAATTCGGTATAGCTCTGCGCCTGGTAGCGCAGCAGCTCGGTGATCGGGCGCTCGACCTGCCACTGCAGCTCGGCCGTCATGCTGGCGTCAAACCCCTTGACTGCAGGCTTGGCCGGACTGACGTCAAGCAGCAGCAGCCAGGGGCGCAGATTGGGCTCCAGCGTGACTTCATAACGCACAGCCGGCCCCGACACCTGCAAGCCGGCGTTCGACAGCGTGCGCGCCAGCGCGCCAGCACGCAGCGGCAACCACTGGCGCCCGTCAAAGGTGGACAACACCGGCCCGCGAAAATATAGCTGTGCCTGTTGCGGTGGCGCCGCCTCAAAGCGGATTCGCAGCGCAATACTGTCGTCGAGCGCCAGCTCGGCAATCGCGCCAACCTGCATCGTGCCCGACAGCCCGCTGCGCCCGCTCATCGCGTCGCCTGGCATGCCCCACAGCGGAGCCACGCGCGGAAACAAAACAAACAGGATGGCCATGATGGGCGCGCCCAGCAGCGCCATCCAGGCCGCTGTTTTGGCAGCTTCCAATAGTGGCGGCTTGCCGACCGGCATGTGCGCATTGACCAGTGCCGTCAGCAGGCCCAGCAGCGCGATTAGCATGGCCAGCGCCGTGAGCAGCGACTGCGAATAGAAGAAGTTACAAAGCAGCGCAAAAAAGCCGAGAAAGAACACGACAAAGGCATCACGGCGGGCGCGCAGCTCTAGAGTCTTGAGGGCGAGCAGCAGCACGACCATGGTGACTCCGGCGTCACGCCCCAGCACGGTCCGGTAGCCCAGCAGCGTGGCCGCCACCGACAGCAGCAAGAAGCCCAGCAGCCACCAACGCGACGGCAGTGCGCGCCGCGTCAACGCCAGCGCGCCGCGCCAGACGATCAAGGCCACGGCCAGCGCGCTGCACCACAGCGGAATATGGCTGGTCTGCGGCGCGATAACCCAGGCGATCACCGCCAGCAGGAACAGCGTGTCGCGGCTGTCGCGCGGCAGCTTGTCGAGTTTGGCGAGCGCGCTTTTCATCATGCTGGTTGCGGGTTCAGCCCGTGCCGGGCCAGCGCCTCAAGGCACTGTTGTTGATGGGCGTCGCCACGGTCAGGCTTGACTTCCAGACCAGACAGGCGCAGACCGTAATCGAGTTCCATTCTTTCTGCCAGCAGCACCCAGGCGCACAGGCGCGACAGCTGCAACTCGGTATCGACCGTGCCGCAGCGTTGCTGATCGAGCCACAGCTCCAGCCGCTGCGCCTGCTGCGCGTCGCGGCTCACCAGTTCGTCGGCCTTGGCGACCTTCTTCCACACGATGAGTTTGAGCGGGTCGCTGCGCCGGTAGCTGCGCACGCCGTCATAGTCGTCACTGCCGTGCACCTGCGCGACCGCGCTGACACCGGAGCGCGGCTCGCCGGGCGGCAGCGGCGGAGGCAACGGTTCTGGCGCCGGATAGACCAGCAACGTGGTGGCCGGGCGCCAGATTGTCCAGACACGAAACGTGCCCAGCGGAAACAGGGTCTGCGCGGTTAGCGTCGGCACCCGCTGCAGGCCGCGCCGTTTCGGCTTAAAGGCAATCTGCACGGTGGCGCTGCCCTGCGCCGGCACATCGGTCCAGACCCATTGACCGGAACCCAGCATGGCCAGCCCTATGCCATGGCGCACGCTGCGCCGGTTGCATTGCAGATGGATGTCGAGCAGCGCACTGGTCTGGGCAAACAGCGCGTGCGGCGCGCTCAGACTGATGGTGATGCCGCGCAGGTTGCCGTGCGCCACGTGCATGCCGACGACGACGCTGCCACCGAGCAAAAAGGTCAGCAGGTAACCCAGGTTGAGCTGGTAGTTGATGCTGGCCAGCAGCAGCACCAGCAACGTGGCGCCGAGCATGAAACCGGCGCCGCTGGGCAGGATGTAGACGGTGCGCTGCGTCAGCGTGATGCTGTCGCGCAGCGGCAGGCGCGACGCTATCCAGCGCTGCAGCCAGTTCACGATAAGGGTACCGCGTCGAGCATGGCGCGCACCTGGCCAACCGAGCCGCGGCCGGCACCCGGCAGTGCCACCAAACGGTGCGCGACGGTTTGTGCCAGAGTCGCCTGCACGTCGTCGGGAGCGACGAAGTCACGCCCAGACAGCAGCGCCTGTGCCTGCGCGGCGCGCAGCACCGCCATGCCGGCGCGCGGACTCAGGCCCTGCAAAAACCACTGGCCGGAGCGAGTCGCGGCAATCAGGTCCTGTACATAGTCGAGCAGGGCCGGCGCGGCATGCACGGCGCGCACCTGTTGCTGCAAGTCCTGCAGTTCGGCGACGCTGAGTATGCTGGGCAGGGACTCCACCATCTGGCGCCGGTCCAGCCCGGTCAGCAGCTCGCGCTCGGACTGGCGATCCGGGTAACCGAGCGAGATGCGCATGAAGAAGCGGTCCATTTGCGACTCCGGCAGCGCATAGGTGCCGATCTGGTCCAGCGGGTTTTGCGTGGCGATGACAAAGAACGGCGAGGGCAGGGCGCGCGTTTCGCCGTCCACGGTGACCTGTTTTTCTTCCATCGCCTCGAGCAGGGCGCTTTGGGTTTTCGGGCTGGCCCGGTTGATCTCATCAGCCAGCAGCACCTGTGCAAACAGCGGTCCCGGGTGGAACACAAAAGCTTCCTTGGCGCGCTCATAAATTGAGACGCCGGACAAGTCGCTTGGCATCAGGTCGGCGGTGAACTGCACGCGCGAGAATTGCAGGCCAAAGGTCTTTGCCAGCGCATGCGCCAGCGTGGTTTTGCCAACGCCGGGCACGTCTTCAATCAGCAAGTGGCCGCCGGCCAGCAGGCAGGCGACGCAATCCTGCATCTGCGCCGCCTTGCCAACGACCACCGTGTTAAGCTGATCAACCAGTGATTTAAGTTTCTGTTGTGTATCCATGGCAGGACCTTACCAAATATTTAAAGAGGCGGACGAACACTGTGACTATGACCGGATACTTTACGCACCGCGATTGCGCGTTGCATGAAATGGGAGCAGGGCACCCGGAATGCCCCCAGCGGTTGGCGGCGATCGAAGACCGGCTGTTGATCTCGGGTCTGGACGTTGCGCTGGACCGGCGCGAGGCGCCGCTGGCGTCGCTGACCGACATTGAACTGGCGCACGGGCGCATGCATGTGGCGGCGCTGCGCGGCCTGAGCGATGGCCTGAAGGAAGAAATTAATGCCGGTGGCCCGAGCCATGCCCAGGTTGACCCAGACACCTCGATCAATGTCAATACATGGGACGCCGCCTTGCGTGCCGCTGGTGCGGCTTTGGCGGCGACTGATGCGGTGTTGGCCGGCGAGATGGAGACGGCTTTTTGCGCCGTGCGCCCGCCCGGTCACCATGCCTGCCGCGACAAGGCGATGGGCTTTTGTTTTTTCAACAACGTCGCCATCGCCGCCAAATACGCGCTGGAGCGCCACCGTTTGAAGCGCGTTGCCATTGTCGATTTCGACGTGCACCATGGCAATGGCACGGAAGACATCGTGGCCAACGACCAGCGCATCCTGATGGTCAGCTTTTTTCAGCATCCGTTTTATCCGATGGACTGGGTTCATTCCGGCGCCAGCAATGTGGTCAATCTGCCGGTGCCGGCCTATACCAAAGGCATGGAAATACGCGAACTGATTGAGTCAGCGTGGATACCGCGACTCGAGGCGTTCAAGCCCCAGATGATTTTCATCAGTGCCGGCTTTGACGCGCACCGCGAAGACGACATGGGGCAGATGGGCCTGGTCGAGCAGGACTACGCGTGGATCACGCACCGCATCAAGGACGTTGCCCGGCGCCACGCCAAGGGGCGCATCGTCTCGTGCCTGGAAGGTGGCTACGCGCTGAGCGCGCTGGGCCGTAGTGTGGAGGCGCATATCCGGGTCCTGGCCGATGTTTAGCCCCGGTTTTACCGACCTGGACGCCTGGCTGGCCGCGCTGACCAGGGCCGGCGCTTTGATTGAAATCGGCGCACTGCTCGCCTGTGCCGTGCTGGCGTGGGCGATAGCGGCGCTGGCGGGTCGGGCGGCGGTCACGCGCGAGCGCGCTTCCATCATGTTCGGCCTCCACGTCGTTGACGGCGTCCTGTTCCCGCTGCTGCTGCTGTGCCTGGCTTATCTGGCGCGCGCCGTGCTGCTGCGCTGGGTGCCGCTGGCGCTGTTCAAGATTGCCATTCCGGTGCTGATTGCGCTGCTGGTGATCCGGGTTGGCGTCAAGGTGCTGCAGGCGGCGTTCCGCGATTCGCCGTTGATACGTCTGCTGGAACGGACCTTGTCGTGGTTGGCCTGGCTGGCCATGGTGCTGTGGGTCAGCGGCCTGCTGCCGGTGATCCTGGAAGAACTCGACCAGATCACCTGGAAAGTCGGCGGTTCCTCGCTGTCGGTGCGCAACCTGATTGAGGGCGCGCTGACGGCCGGCGCGGTGCTGATCTTCACACTGTGGATTTCGTCCGGCATCGAGGCACGCCTGCTGCGTTCGGCCACCGGCGGAGAATTGTCGGTGCGCAAGGCGGTCAGCAACGCGACGCGCGCGCTGCTGATGTTTGTCGGTTTGCTGCTGGCGCTGTCGCTGGTTGGCATCAATTTGTCGGCGCTGTCGGTGCTCGGTGG
>JANNUE010000153.1:0-3899 GCA_031394895.1 Betaproteobacteria bacterium | reverse complement strand
AGCACATACAAACGATTGCCTCCGAGCCTTTTTGTTGATATCGGATTGCCACCTGGCGGGAGCGACCTACGAAAGACTGATTAGGAGACCCACGATGAGCACCGTATTGATTCAAGGCGGCACGGTCGTCAATGCCGACCGCGCTTTCCAGGCTGATGTGTTGTGTCAGGACGGGCGCATCGTGGCGGTCGGCGATAACTTGAAAGCCGCCGGCGCCACTGTGGTGGACGCCGGCGGCCAGTATGTGATGCCGGGCGGCATTGACCCGCACACACATATGCAACTGCCGTTCATGGGTACCACCACGATGGACGACTTCTTCAGCGGCACCGCAGCGGCCATGGCCGGTGGCACGACGAGCATCATCGACTTCGTCATTCCAAACCCGCAGCAGTCGCTGATGGAGGCCTATCAAACCTGGCGCGGCTGGGCCGAGAAAGCCGCCAGCGACTACGGCTTTCACGTGGCGATCACCTGGTGGGACGAGAGCGTCAGGCGCGACATGGGGACGCTGGTGCAAAGCGAAGGCATCAACAGCTTCAAGCACTTCATGGCCTACAAGAACGCCATCATGTGCGACGACGAAACACTGGTCAACAGCTTCCAGCGCGCATTGGAGCTGGGCGCGATGCCAACCGTGCACGCCGAGAACGGCGAGCTGGTGTTCCTGATGCAAAAAGAGATTGCCGCCATGGGCATCACCGGGCCCGAGGGACACCCGCTGTCGCGCCCGCCGATTGTCGAAGCCGAAGCGGTGAATCGCGCGATTGCGATTGCCGATGTGCTGGGTGTGCCGATCTATGTGGTGCACGTCTCGTGTAGCGAAGCAGCCGAAGCGATTGCGCGCGCGCGCGCCCGTGGCCAGCGGGTGTATGGCGAGGTGCTGGCCGGCCATTTGCTGGTCGATGACAGCGTCTATCGCCACCCCGACTTTGCCACTGCGGCGGCGCACGTGATGAGCCCGCCGTTTCGCCCCAAGGGGCATCAGGAAGCCTTGTGGCGCGGGCTGCAGTCCGGCAATCTGCATACCACGGCGACCGACCACTGTACGTTCTGCGCGGCGCAAAAAGCCGCCGGCAAGGATGATTTTTCGAAAATACCGAACGGCTGCGGCGGCGTCGAGGAACGCCTGGCCGTGCTGTGGGACGCCGGCGTCAACAGCGGGCGCCTGACGCCATCTGAGTTTGTAGCGATCACGTCCGCCAACAGCGCCAAGCTGTTCAACATCTATCCGCAAAAAGGCAGCGTCTCGGTCGGCGCCGACGCCGACCTGGTGGTGTGGGACCCGCAGGGCACGAAAACGCTGTCCGCCAAGACGCAGCACAGCAAGGGCGACTTCAATGTCTTTGAAGGGCGCACCGTGCGCGGCATCCCCAGCCATACCCTGAGCCAGGGCAAGCTGGTCTTTGTGCAGGGCGATCTGCGCGCCGAGCGCGGCGTTGGGCGCTACATCAAGCGTCCGGCCTTCAGTACCAATTTCGCTGCGGCCAAGCTGCGCGCCCAGGCATTGGCACCGACGGCGGTAGTGCGTTGATCCCTATTTCTGCTTGCCAAATGCCTCGCAATGACCAACGATTTGTAGGTCGGGTTAGCCCGCAGGGCGTAACCCGACATGATTCCCATGTTTGTCGGATTACGCTGCGCTAATCCGACCTACGCGAGCTGCGGCATCGCAATGACCGGCCGCGTCAACACGTCAAAGGAAACACACCATGAACCCAGCCAACCAAGTCATTGACAACCTGCGCATCAACGGCGAACGCCTGTGGGAGTCGCTGATGGAACTGGCCCAGATTGGCGCCACGCCCAAGGGCGGCGTCTGCCGCCTGACCCTGACCACACTCGACGGCCAGGGCCGCGACCTGGTGACGCGCTGGGGGCGCGAGGCCGGCCTGACGGTGACGATCGACAAAATCGGCAACGGCTTCATGCGTCGCGCCGGGCGCAACAACAGCCTGCCACCCATCGTCGCTGGCAGCCACATCGACACGCAGCCGACCGGCGGCAAGTTCGACGGCAACTACGGCGTGCTGGCCGCACTGGAAGTGGTGCGCACGCTGAACGACCACAACATCGAGACCGAAGCGCCGATCGAGGTCGCGTTCTGGACCAACGAGGAAGGCTCGCGCTTTGTGCCGGTGATGATGGGCTCGGGCGTGTTTGCCAAGGTGTTCACGCTGGAGCACGCCTACGCCGCTACCGACACCGAAGGCAAGACGGTGAAGGACGAGTTGACCCGCATCGGCTACGTCGGCACGCAAGAGCCCGGCGAGCATCCGATTGGCACCTACTTCGAAGCCCATATCGAGCAGGGTCCGGTGTTGGAGGACAACGACAAGACGATTGGCGTGGTGCAGGGCGTGCTGGGCATCCGCTGGTTTGACTGCACCGTCACCGGCCAGGAAGCGCACGCCGGCCCGACGCCAATGGCATTGCGCAAGGACGCGATGCAGGTCGCCACCCCTCTGATGCAGGAAATCGTCGCGGCGGCCCTGCGCCACGCGCCGCATGGACGCGGCACGGTCGGCATGGTGCAGGTGCACCCGAACAGCCGCAACGTCATTCCGGGGCGCGTCAAGTTCTCGATCGACCTGCGCAACAGCACCGACGCGCTGGTCGACACCATGGCCGACGAAGTCAAGGCGTTTGCCGCCAAACTGGCCAAGGATAGCGGCCTGGACATCCAGATAGAGCTGGTATCGAGTTACCCGGCACAGGTGTTTCATGACGACTGCAAGGCCGCCGTGCAGCGCGCCGCCAGCAAGCTGGGCTACTCGAACATGCCGGCAGTCTCGGGCGCCGGCCACGACGCCGTTTATATGGCGCGCCTCGCACCCAGCGGCATGATCTTCATTCCGTGCAAAGACGGCATCAGCCACAACGAGATCGAATACGCCAAGCCGGAGCACATCACGGCCGGCTGCAATGTGCTGCTGCATGCGATGCTGGAGCGCGCCGGCACGTAAACTGCTTCATAATTTACGCACCCACAACAACCTGGAGACATTATCGTGATGCAAGCTCTTAATCGCCGTACTGTGCTAGTCGTGACCGCCGCCATGGCGAGCCTGGTTTGCGGCTCGGCCTTCGCGCAAGCCAAGCCCAAAGTGGCCGGCATTTACACCGTGCCGTT
The DNA here is from genome assembly GCA_031394895.1 of Betaproteobacteria bacterium. Classification (GTDB taxonomy): domain Bacteria; phylum Pseudomonadota; class Gammaproteobacteria; order Burkholderiales; family Burkholderiaceae_C; genus Rhodoferax. Next base: position 766 of record JANNUE010000153.1, on the reverse strand, counting down.
CGAGCAGCAATGGGCCGGGCGCCTGCACACCGCGCTCAAAGCCGCCGAAGCGCGCGGCGATATTGAATACAAGGCCAGCGAGAACGTCTCCAACGCCGACTACGAGCGCGTCATGCGCGAATACGCGACGGCCGGCAATGTGCTGATCGTCGGTGAAGCCTTTGCGGTCGAGGCAGCGGCACGCAAGGTGGCCAAGGATTTCCCGAAAGTCTCGTTCCTGATGGGTTCCTCCGGCAAACCGCAGGCGCCGAACTTCAGCGTCTTTGACAACTACATTCAGGAGCCGGCCTACCTGAGCGGCATGATCGCCGGCGGCATGACCAAGAGCAACAAGATCGGCATGGTCGGCGGCTTTCCGATTCCCGAGGTCAACCGCCTGATGAATGCCTTTATGGCGGGCGCCAAAGAGGTCAACCCGAAGGTCGAGTTCAGCGTCAGCTTCATCAATAGCTGGTTCGATCCGCCCAAGGCCAAAGAAGCCGCCTTTGCGATGATCGACAAAGGCGCCGACGTGATGTACGCCGAGCGCTTTGGCGTGAGTGATGCGGCCAAGGAAAAGGGCAAGCTGGCGATTGGCAACGTGATCAATACGCAGGACAAATACCCCGACACCGTGGTCGCCTCGGCGCTGTGGAAAATGGAGCCCAGCATCGACCGGGCCATCAAACTGGTGAAGGACGGCAAGTTCACGGCCGAAGACTACGGCCCCTACTCGATGATGAAACACAAGGGCTCCGAGCTGGCACCTTTGGGCACTTTCGAGAAA
>JANNUE010000323.1:0-19296 GCA_031394895.1 Betaproteobacteria bacterium | reverse complement strand
CCCGAGCCGGCAGCTGAGTCGAAGTCGGAAGCCTGAAAGCGTGTTTAGAAAGTGCGTTCGGTGTACCTACTTTAGTCGGCTGCAGCTTCAAACACCTACAGATTCCGACTAAAGTCGGTACACCGAACCCGAAGCTCAGCTTGTCCTGGCTTCGGCCAATCGCGGCGAGGTGTCGGCCGGTTCCGGATCGACCTGCCTTGGTGTAGGCGCTGTCGGTGCGAATCGGGACCTGCCAGCCGGCATAGCTGACGGCTTCAAGCCCTTCGGCCTGCAGCGCGATCGCCAGCAAGGCGCTGGAGGCCTGCTCGCCGGTGGCGGCCAGCATGTCAAGCTCACGCCCGTGGGCCTGTGTGACTTTGGCTGGAGCCAGCTCTTTGGCCAGCGCCAGCAAGCGGTTGGTTTCGCCACTCATGGCGGACGGTACGACCACCATCTGGTGGCCGGCGCGCGCCCATTTGGCGACGCGTTTGGCGACATTGCGGATGCGTTCCGTGGAACCCATCGACGTGCCGCCGTATTTGTGAACAATCAATGCCATTGGAGGGTAATTTGTTAGGTCAAACCCTGCGGATTGTACCAACGCAGCGCAGCGCCACTACGCTCGATGAAACCGGAGCCGACCTTGATCCGGATCTGGTGAGCGCGCGTGCTGCAAGCGGCGATTTGGTCCAGCAGTTCAGCCAACTGTGCGGCACTCGGCACTTCTTCATGTGTGGCAAGCAGCCAGTGGCGCAGCACATTGGCCTGACGCGCCCGGCTCAAACGCTGAACCGTGGCGATCACCGGCGGGACGCCAACCAGTTCCAAGTCCTGCGCGGCGATCTCGCGCAGCAGTTCCTGCGCCTGCGCGGCATGCACAGCGCTGCGCGCAAACGTGTCCCGGAATTGCGGAAAGGCGGCTTCGAGTACCGGCAACAAACGAGCCCGGATCCGGTTGCGAGTGAATTGCTCGTCACGATTGGTCGGGTCTTCAATGAATGCCACGCCGCGCTGCGCGAGCCAGGACCGGATGTGTTGCGCCGGCACCTGCAGCAAGGGCCGGTGGTAGCTCAGCCCGGCGCGCGTCCAACTGGCTGGCATGGCGCTCAAACCGGCCAGGCCGGCGCCACGGCTCAGTGCCAATAGCAGCGTCTCGACCTGATCGTCGGCATGTTGCGCGATGGCAATGCTGTGCAGAACCGGTGGCGTGCTGGCATCGGTGGCAAGCTGTTGCAACGCCCGATAGCGCACGCGCCGCGCGGCGTCTTCCGGGCTTTGTCCCGCAGCGTGGCGGGCATCGACCCGTTTGACCCGTAGCGGCACGCCAAGTTGCGCACACACCGCGCGGCAATGTTGTTCAAAGTCATCGGCTGCCGCCTGCAGCCCGTGGTGAACGTGCAGCGCATGAACCTGTCCCGGCCATTTTTCGGCGCAGGCCAGCAGCAATGCGGTGGAATCGCCGCCGCCGCTGAAGGCGACTGCCAGCGGCAGTGCCGGCGTGAAGGCCGAGATCGCGTCAATCAGTGTCGCAGCCACAAGCGGCCTGATGACGTGCTACTTGACGGCCTTGGTATCGGTGAATCGGCCGTAGCTTTGCAGGCGGTCGTAGCGGCGCTCCAGCAGTTCCTTGACCTTAAGATCGCTGACCTGGCGGAACGCGTCTGCCAGCGCGCGTTTGAGAAACGCCGCCATCTGTTTGTGATCGCGATGCGCGCCACCGACCGGCTCGTTGACGATCTTGTCCACAACGCCGAGTGCCTTGAGGCGATGCGCGGTAATGCCGAGCGCGTCGGCCGCTTCCTGCGCCTTGTCCGCCGTCTTCCACAAGATGGAGGCGCAGCCTTCCGGGCTGATGACCGAGTAGATCGAGTACTGCAGCATCAGCACCTGGTCGCCAATCGATATCGCCAGCGCGCCACCCGAGCCGCCCTCGCCGATGATGGTCGTGATGATCGGCACCTCCAACTGTGCCATCTCGAAAATATTGCGCCCGATTGCCTCTGACTGGCCCCGCTCTTCGGCGTCGATGCCGGGATAGGCACCGGGCGTATCGACAAAGGTAAACACCGGCAAGTTGAATTTCTCCGCCGTCTTCATCAGCCGCAGTGCCTTGCGATAACCCTCGGGCTTGCTCATGCCGAAATTGCGCAGGCCACGCTCTTTGGTATCGCGCCCTTTTTGCTGGCCCAGCACCATGCACGGGACGCCGTTGAAACGCGCCAGGCCGCCGACAATGCTCAGGTCATCGGCAAAGTGACGGTCGCCATGCAGCTCAACAAAATGGGTGAATATTTCCTTGATGTAGTCCAGCGTATAGGGACGCTCCGCGTGGCGCGCAATCTTGGTGATTTGCCACGGCGTCAGGTCGCTGTAGATGTCTTTGGTGAGTTGCTGGCTCTTCTTCGCCAACTGCTCGATCTCAGCCGAAATGTCCACTGCCGATTCAGTCTGCACATAGCGCAGTTCTTCAATCTTGTTTTCCAGTTCGGCAATCGGATGCTCAAAGTCGAGGAATGATTTCTTGGCCATCAACGCTCCTTATCAGTATTCCACCGGCACCGGGTCCAGCGAGCGCCAAATATACCAAGTTGCAACACTGCAGTATGGGACCCACGCCGCGGCGACCTCGCGCGCGTCGCTGCGACTGACCACGTCGCCGGAGAAATAGCTCTTGCTGATGCCATTGATCAGGCCGACATCGTCAAGCGGCAACACGTTGGGGCGCATCAGGTGAAAGATCAAAAACATCTCTGCGGTCCAGCGGCCAATGCCGCGAATGCCGACCAGCTCGGCAATGATGTCCTCGTCGTCCATCGACTCCCAGGCCTTGACACGCACCACGCCACTGTCAAAGTGCAGCGCCAAATCGACCAGATATTCGACTTTGCGCGCGCTCAGACCAGCCGCGCGCATGTCATCCACCTTCAGCCTGAGCACCTGAGCGGCGGTCAATTTCTTGGACAACAGCGCAAAGCGGTCCCACACCGTCTGCGCCGCCTTGACCGAGATCTGCTGCCCGACAATGCTGCGCGCCAGCGTGATAAAGGCGTCGCCCCGTGTTTGCAGGCAGGCGTCGCCAAACTGCGGTATCAGCCGCTTCATGACGCGGTCCTTTTTCATCAGGTGCTTGCAGGCATCTTCCCAGTAGTCTGGCTTGACACACACGGCTGTGGTTTTGCTGGCGGCCATAGCGCTACCCCTGCCCTGCGCATCCAAAAAAGACATTTGCGCACTTCATTGCCCAACCTCCCACGTCGTGCCGGTTGGTGAATCCTTGAGCACGATACGCTGGCCCAGCAGTTGCTGCCGAATGCGATCAGCCTCGGCAAAATTCTTCGCTGCCTTGGCCGCTGCACGCGCATCAATCAACCCCTGGATGGCAGCGTCGTCCAGCGCCGCGCCAGCCTGCAAGAAAACTTTTGGGTCGCCCTGCAACAGCCCGATGCAACCGCCCAGCGCTTTAAGCAGCCCGGCCAATTCAACCGAGCGCGTCTTGTTGACTTCAGACGCCAGATCAAACAGCACGGCAACCGCCTCGGGCGTGCCAAAGTCATCGTCCATCGCCGCCTTGAAACGCGCGGCGAAAGCCTGCGTCCAGTCAATGCCGGGCAGCGCTGCCGGCGCCACCAGAGCTAGCGCCGTGTACAGACGCTTGAGTGAATTGCGCGCGTCGTCCAGATGCACATCGCTGTAGTTCAGCGCCGTGCGGTAGTGCGTGCGAACCAGGAAAAAGCGCACCGTCTCGGCGTCGTACTTGGCGAGCACCTCGCGGATAGTGAAAAAATTGCCCAGACTTTTGGACATCTTTTCGTTGTCCATGCGAACAAAACCGTTGTGCATCCAAATGCTGGCCAACGGCTTGCCAAACGCGCCCTCGCTCTGCGCAATTTCGTTCTCGTGGTGCGGAAACTGCAAGTCCGCGCCGCCGCCGTGGATGTCAAAGCTTTCCCCCAGCGTGGCGCAGCTCATCGCCGAGCATTCGATGTGCCAGCCGGGCCGACCTATGCCGTAGTCATGACCCAGCGCCGCACTGTCCCATTTGGCATCCATCGGCTCGCTTTCCTTCGCTGACTTCCACAGCACAAAATCGAGCGGGTCGTCTTTGCCATCAGCCACTGCAACGCGCTCACCGGCGCGCAGCTCATCCACCGATTTACCGGACAACTTGCCGTAGCCGGCAAACTTGCGCACCGCATAGTTGACATCGCCGTTGGACGACTGATAGGCCAGACCTTTGGCTTCGAGTTGGCCGATCAGGCCCAGCATTTGCGGCACGTACTCAGTGGCGCGCGGCTCCAGCGTGGGCGGCTCGATGCCAAGCTTGCCAATATCCACGCGCATGGCATCAATCATTTCGTCGGTCAGGGCCCGGATGGCAATGCCGCGTTCGACCGCGCGCTTGATGATCTTGTCATCAATGTCGGTGATGTTGCGCACATAGGTTACCCGATAGCCGCTGCATTTGAGCCAGCGCTGCACCACATCAAACGCCATCATCATGCGCGCATGGCCGATATGGCACAGGTCGTAAATGGTCATGCCGCAAACGTACATCCGCACGTGGCCCGGCTGCAGTGGCGACAAGGGATCAAGGGCGCCCGACAGTGTGTTGTAAATTCGCAAGCTCATAAGCGTTTCAAACGACAGCTTCGACTCACATGGAACCGGATGGCAACATGGGCAAAGTCTGTCAATATAAGGAGATTCTTGAGAGCGCTGAAAAACACCCTCTAAGCTACAATTCGGGCCAGTATATAACCCTGCCAGCCAATCGGCTGTGACCAGCGTTCAATCGGTTGAAAACCTGAGTCTTCATGAAGCACCTCCGCATTACTTTGTCCACACTCTTTCGCCTGCTTGCCCTGACCGCCGCCTGCACAATACTGGCCGCCCACGCTGACGAATATGGCGACGTGAACCAGTTGGTGCGTGCCGGCAAACTGGGTGATGCGCTGGTGATGGCCGACACTTACCTGAGCAACAAGCCGACTGACCCACAAATGCGCTTCCTCAAGGGCGTGATTCAGCGTGGTCTGGGCAAGTCTGCCGAGGCGATCGCAACCTTTACCAAACTCACCGAAGACTACCCCGAGTTGCCCGAGCCCTACAACAATCTGGCGGTGTTGTATGCGGGGCAGAATCAGTACGACAAGGCGCGCAACGCGCTGGAGTTGGCGATCCGTACCAACCCGAGCTATGCGACTGCGCATGAGAACCTGGGCGACGTGTACGCCAGACTGGCGAGCCAAGCCTATAACAAGGCGTTGCAGCTCGATGGCGCCAACGCAGTGGTACCGCCCAAACTGGCCTTGATTCGGGAAATATTCAAGCCCGGCGCCAAGGGCCAAGCGGTTGTGCCTGCCGCGCCAGCCACAGTTCCCGTGCCGCCAGCGGCGACGGCGCCGCCAGCCCTGGCCGCTGCGTCTGCCCCGGCGGCCAAGCCCGGCGCCAGCGCGGCAGTTGCCAATGCCAAACCGACCGACACCAGCAACGCCGCGCACGACAGCAAAGCGGTCGAAGCAGCGGTGCGCGCCTGGGCCAGCGCCTGGTCTGCGAAAGACCTGCCGGCCTATCTGGGTGCCTACGGCAAGGAATTTTCGCCTCCGTCAAAACTGTCGCGTAGCGCCTGGGAACAGGAACGCCGGGCGCGCATTGCCGGAAAATCGACAATCAGTGTGAAGCTGGAAAACATCCAGATCAGCGTGACCGCGAACCAGGCCATCGTCAAGTTCCGCCAGAGCTATCGTGCCAACGCGCTGGCCGTCTCCAGCCGCAAGACACTGGCGCTGGTAAAGGCCGGTGACAAATGGTTGATCGTGCGCGAATCCACAGGAAGCTAACGGCGTTGGCAACACAGCGTTCCTTCAGTTTCTGATGCTGTCAAAAGATAGCTTCAGAGAAATATTTTTTTGAGAGAGTAATTCAATGTTGACAAGACTTTTCAGGTTTCTGGTTCCAGCCGTGATTGCCGCAGCGACTGTTGTCTTTACGGCGCAAAACGTGCAGGCGCAGGATGCGCCACGGGTTAAATTCGCCACCAGCGCGGGCGATTTCGTCGTGGAACTCTACCCCGACAAGGCACCCAAGACCGTTGCCAACTTCTTGCAGTACGTCAATGAGAAACACTACGACGGCACGATCTTTCACCGCGTGATCGAGAACTTCATGGTCCAGGGCGGTGGCTTTGACACCAGCTACAGCCAGAAGAAAACGCGCGCGCCGGTGGTTCACGAGGGCCGCGAGGCACTGGCCAAGGGTGGACCGAAAAACACCAGTGGCACGCTGGCGATGGCGCGCACCAACGACCCGCAGTCGGCCACCGCCCAATTCTTCATTAACGTCGCCGACAACACGCGCCTCGACCCGACCGAGCAACAGTTTGGTTACACGGCATTTGGCAAAGTTGTCGCCGGCATGGACGTGGTGCAGCGCATCAGAACCAGCCCGACCGGCGCCGGCGGCCCGTTCCCGAGCGACGTCCCGAAAACCCCCATCGTTATCAACTCTGCAACCCTGGTGAAATAAATCATGAGCAACCCCCAAGTAGAACTGCACATCGCCAACTACGGCGTCATCACGCTGGAACTCGAACAGGACAAAGCGCCCAAATCGGTTGCCAATTTCCTGAGCTACGTGAACAAGGGCCATTACAACAACACGATTTTTCATCGCGTCATTCCCGGCTTCATGGTGCAAGGCGGCGGCATGGAGCCCGGCATGAAAGAAAAGCGCGGCGACAAGGCGATTGACAACGAAGCCAACAACGGCCTGAAGAACCTTAACTACACGGTGGCCATGGCCCGCACCAGTGACCCGCACTCGGCAACCGCGCAGTTCTTCATCAATGTTGCCGACAACGGCTTTCTGAACCACACGGCGATCTCGGCGCAGGGGTGGGGCTACGCGGTATTTGGCAAAGTCGTCGCCGGCATGGACATCGTGGACAGGATCAAGACCGTCAAGACCGGCAGCAAGGGACACCATCAGGATGTGCCGGTGCAAGACGTTGTGATCGAAAAGGCCGTGGCCCTTTGACATGAAACAGCCCGTACCAGGAGCAGTGGCGCCTGCCGCGCCGCCCTGGTCGGTACTACAAGCACCCTCGAACTGGCGCAGCATTGACTTCATCTCTGATCTGCATCTGCAGGTCGGGCAGCCAGCAACCTTCGACGCATGGCGTGACTACATGCACAGCACGCCCGCCAATGCGGTCTTTATCCTGGGCGATTTGTTTGATGTCTGGGTCGGCGACGACTTCGTCGAAAGCAGGCGCGCTGGCCAGGGTGTTGCCCCGGATGAAGCGGCAGATTTTGAAGCGCGCTGCGCGCAAGTTCTGCAACATGCGGCCAAGCGCTGCGATATCTTCTTCATGCACGGCAACCGCGATTTCCTGGTCGGTCAAGGCTTTGCCAAATACTGCGGCCTGACACTGCTTGATGATCCCACGGTGCTGGGGTTCGGCGGGCAACGCTGGCTGGCGTCGCATGGCGACGCACTGTGCCTGGACGACAGCGACTACATGCAGTTTCGTGCCAAGGTGCGCAATGGCAACTGGCAACACGATTTTCTGGCCAAACCGCTAGCCGAGCGCCGGGCCATCGCGGCCGAGTTGCGCAGGCAAAGCGAAGCGCGCAAACAGGGCAGTATTGTCTATACCGACATTGACGAGAACGCCGCCTGTGCCTGGCTCAACCAGGCGCAGGCCAAGGCGCTTGTTCATGGCCATACGCACCAACCGGCCGATCACTCACTGGGCGACGATTTGCAGCGGCACGTCCTGAGCGACTGGGACGCCACCGCCAGTCCGGCGCGACTCCAGGTACTGCGCCTAACGGTAGCGCGCACCGGGCAAGCCAACTGCAGCGTCGAACGTCTGGCGCTGTAGCAGCTTGCTCAGGGTTTGAGCAATACCTTGAGCACGTTTTGCAGTCGGCGCGCCACACCGGCCTCAAAACCGGCGCCTAGCACTGCGGCTGCGTCGTGCCCCCAGGTTTGAACCGGCGTCGGATCATGGCGCTTGGTCAATAGTTGCAACTGCAGCGCGCGACGGGCGTTCAGGTGCTCGGCCGCTGTCGGCAACTCAGATGCCATCTCCAACCGCAACAAGGCCGTGCCGGGGTCGCCGGCAGGCGTCTGCGCCAGCGCTTTGGACCAGGCGGCGCGGGTTGCTGCGGTGACACGGCTGCCAAGATCCTGGGACGATGGAATGAGGGCAATGTCGCGCTGTTCCCAGGCATGCAGCAACTGCGTCAAGGCTTCACCGTGCGCCTGCGCCGCCAATTTGCGCAGTGCAAACTGGGCGTGTTCGAGCGCGTCGCGCTGGGCACGAAACGCGCTGTCACCCAAACGCGGCGCCGCTTGCCAGGAGCCGCTGGTGCGGTCATGCTCGGGCGCATCGCGGCGCGGCGCCCGATCATCGGTGCGCGCGGCATAGGCGTTGGGACGCGCGCCGCGATTGGCGTCTCTGGCGCCGTCCCGGCCGCCCTCTTTGCGATCGCCAAACTTGCCGCCCCGACCCATCGGTGCCGGCTCAGCTCTTTTCATGCCAGGACGATCATCGCCACGCATCGCCACCACCGGTTTGGCGACCGGCTTGGGTGCTTGCACTGCTGCCTCTGCTGCCTCTGCTGCCTCTACCGGCTCTGCGGGCTCCACAGGCTCCGCTACTGCACCCTCTGGGGCAACCGTTTGCGCCGCCGCATCTAGCGCCGGCGATTCAACGACCGGCACTTCAGCAGCGGCGAGCGCCGCCTGCGCCTGGGCCTGACCGCGCAGGGCCGCTTCCAGCGCAGCCATGGCCGCCCGGATCGCCTGGGCATCACCCGCTGTGTTGGCCGCTTCCAGCGCTTTGGCGGCACTCAGAACGGTACGATCGCGTTCGCCCAGGGCGGCATCCGCCTGCTCGCGCTGTGCGGTCTTGCGTTCGAACGCCTCGTCGATCGGTTTGCGAAACGCATCCCACAGTTTTTGTTCCAGCCGGCGGTCCAACGGAACTACGTGGGTCTCGGCCTGCCAGCGTTGTTGCAGCGCTTTCACCGCGTCAATGCGCAGTTCGGCCTGCGCGCCCAACAGTCTGGACTCTTCAATCATCGCCTGGCGCGTTGCCAAGCTTGCGTCTTGCATCGCCTCAAGCGGCGCTGCCGCCGCGCTGATGGCCGCTTTCCAAAGCGGCTGCAACTCGGCAAACATCTTTTCTCCGACGTGACCACCGTCGCGCCAGCGATCGCCAAACTGGTGCAACACACGGTTGAAACCCTTCCAGTCGTCGTCCAGCGCGACCGGGTTGGCGCCAGCCCAGACATTGACCTCTTCGATCAACGCCAGGCGCTGCGCGCGGTGCTCGGCCGACTCGGCCTTGACCTTCTCCAGCCAGACTTCGACCACTTTATGCGCTTCGTTACAGGCGTCGTCAAAGCGCTTCCACAAACCATGATTGGGCACGCCGCCCTGGTCGGTCTGCTTCCACTGATCGCGCAGGGCACGCAGGTTTTCCTGCATCTTGCGCCCGCCCATGGCCTGTCCTTCGGGCCGGTTGAGCAGCCCTTCCGCCTTGACCACCAGTTCTTCACGTAACTGATCGGCGCGCCAGCGCTGCCAGCCCTCGAGTTCACCGGCAGCGGCGAGCGCCGCGTGCGCCTGGTTCTCCAGCTTGTCGTCAATGATCTTGCCGTGTTCCTTGAGCGCATTGCGCAAGGAACTGGCAGCGCCGGCACTGGCTTTGCCGTGCCCCTGGGCAATCTCCTGCTCCAGTTTGGTCAGCGATTCGCGCACCACCGCCACGGCTTTGGCCTTGACTTCCGGGTCAATCGCCGCCCGTTTCGGCTTGGCAGCGACTTCGATCGCAACACCGCGCGCCAGGCGCAGTTCATCGGCCCACACCGGCACTGGCGGCAACGGCGCAGCACCATCGTCGGCGGCCGCCGAAGCCTGTGCCAGAGCGCCCTTGAAAGCTTCCCAAACCACCAGCAATTGACCGCGTGACGCATCCAGCAGCGGTGGCAATTTCAAGTCCACGCTCGGCCAATTGCCGTCGCCCAGCAGCGAACTGGCCTGGGACTGCCAATATTGCACATCCGCGTGCAAGGACTCCAGTACTGCCTGCGCGTCGCGCCAGGACTTGGTGGACAGCACTTCAATGCGCTGCGCCAGCAGCACTGCCGCTTCGCGTTGCACCTGAACCCGGTGCTGCAAGTCTTCTATGACTTTCACCCGCTCATTGAGTTGACTCTTGAGTGTGGTCAGCGGCTCCTTGCTCAGGGGAGCGCCGGCTTTGGCGGCGTCGCGTTGCCAGGCCATGGCGTCGGCGATGTTGAGTTTGGGCAGATCGAGCAGCGTCTGGGCCCGGCCAGCCCATTCTTGCCCCAGCGCTTCCTGGCCTTTGCTGCGCTTGATTTCGTCCAGTTTCTCGCGCAGCAGTTTGGCGGCCCCTTTGTCTTTGCCGCTGAGGTCCTTGAAGACCGCCTGCATTTGTTCCGGGCTCGGCACGCTGACAAGCCAGTCCCGGATTCGTGCCGTGCGCTCGCTCGACGTCGGCGCAGAAAACGCGCCGCCAGTCAGTTCATCAAGTGGATGGAGATCACTGGTTTTTGTGGGTGTTTTGGTCACGTCGGAAGCTTGGGCAGGTTTTTGATGAACAGGAAAAGGAAACATGAGTCGCGCAAACAAGGATGAAGGACCCGGCCGCGTTGAGGGCCGGGTTGAGGCGCTATTTTCACCGCAAATACCGCGAATCGGAAAAAAAAAGAGAAAGCCCGGTCGGCTGGCCAAAAACCAACCCTCCGGGCTCGACGGCGAACACGAGGTTCATGCCGTCAGGGCTCGCACAACGGGAGATTAAAGTCCCACTGTGCCGGGAAGCAAAAGATTGCCTCCACTAATCGCCGGGGCCGCTTTATCGCTGCTATCTCTCGATAGGGACTGGCTACTGCCGACTTGTTGCCAGTCATATGACCAGCAACTCCAGTGTACCCAAGCAGGGCAAGGAATTCAAACCCTATCATGCACACAACCTGACAGTTTTGAGATAATGAACGTGTTTCATATTGTTGACTGGATATATGAAGTCCACCTAGAATCCGCCATCCCGACGAAAGTCCAGGGATCAACCCGAACCCGCTGCCGAACCCGGCATATTCAAATCTCTGCTCAACTCACCGGTAAAACCACCGCAGGATATTGATAGCGTACCAACCCAAACGAGGAGCCGCTGGTGTTGCATTGCCCGCAATGTAACGCAGCAGGCCCCGCGCGAACGAAGGAAGAGCTATGACAGCGTCAAAAAAATTTACCCGTGGCTTGCGAACTTTCGCCACCGACATCAGCCAGGGATTCTTTGAAATTACCCACAACGGCTTCGCCCTGATCGGGCTGGCTGTGATCTTTGCCGTGATTGCATTGACGGCCCGCCCGGAACTGCGCGAAGTCGGAGAGGTCAAGCTTTTTGGCTGGCTGCAAACGCGCCAGATTGCGACGACGGGCTTGGCCGCCGAACTTGACGCGATTGACCGCGCCACCGCAAGCGACCCGCAGGATTTGCCCAAACAGCAGTCAGCGGTCGCCTACTGGTTGAGCAAGAAGTACCGCGTGGCGCCCGAGCCGTTGAGCGCGCTGGTTGCAGCCGCCTATGAAACCGGTGTTCGCACCAAGCTCGATCCGACCCTGATCCTGGCGGTCATGGCGGTTGAATCCGGCTTTAACCCGTTCGCTCAGAGCCCAGTTGGGGCACAGGGGTTGATGCAGGTCATGACCAAGGTCCATAGCGACAAGTATGAAAGCTTTGGCGGCAAACTGGCGGCTTTTGACCCCGTGACCAACCTGCGTGTCGGTGCACGGGTATTGCAGGAATGCATCTCGCGCGCCGGATCACTCGAGGGCGGCCTTAAGTCCTATGTAGGCGCCGTCAATGTCGATGATGGTGGTGACGGCTACGTGGGCAAAGTCATGGCCGAACATGCCCGGTTGCAGCAGGTGGCAAAGGGACGCTCGGTGCCGCTGATCGCAAGTCAGCCGCTGCCTGCCATGGTTCCTGCGTTGACATCGGGCAGCCCAGCCACCAGTCCTGACAAAGTGACTGCCCTGTTTCAATCCCGACTTATCAATGACCTTTAAGGCTACAACAGCCTGCCAGCAACCCCATGTACGACCGCCACATCCTTATTGAACAAACCGACCCCGAGATCTTTGCTGCCATCCAATCGGAAAATACCCGTCAGGAACAGCATATTGAACTGATAGCCAGCGAAAACTATGCCTCGCCCGCCGTCATGGCGGCGCAGGGCACGCAGCTCACCAACAAGTACGCCGAGGGCTACCCCGGCAAACGCTACTACGGTGGTTGTGAATTTGTGGACATTGCCGAACAACTGGCCATTGACCGGGTCAAGCAGATTTTTGGCGCCGATGCAGCCAACGTGCAACCACATTGCGGCGCATCGGCCAACGAGGCCGTGTTCCTGGCCTTCCTGAAGCCGGGAGACACCATCATGGGCATGTCGCTGGCCGAAGGTGGTCACCTGACGCACGGCATGGCCCTGAACATGAGCGGCAAGTGGTTTAACGTCGTGAGCTACGGCTTGAACGACAAGGAAGAGATTGATTACGACGCGATGGAGCGCAAAGCCCATGAGTCCAAACCCAAGCTCATCATTGCCGGGGCTTCTGCGTACAGCCTGCGCATCGACTTCGAACGCTTTGCCAAAGTAGCCCGCGACGTGGGCGCCATTTTCATGGTGGATATGGCGCATTACGCCGGCCTGTTCGCCGCCGGACTGTACCCGAACCCGGTGCCGCATGCCGACGTCGTGACCTCCACCACGCACAAGAGCCTGCGCGGCCCGCGTGGCGGCATTATACTGATGAAAGCGCAACACGAAAAGGCCATCAACAGTGCCATCTTCCCCGGCCTTCAGGGCGGCCCGTTGATGCACGTGATAGCGGCCAAGGCAGTGGCGTTCAAGGAAGCGCTGGCGCCGCAGTTCAAGACGTATCAGCAGCAGGTGCTGACAAACGCGCGCATCGTAGCCGAAACACTGACCGGGCGTGGCCTGCGCATCGTCAGCGGTCGCACCGAAAGCCACCTGATGCTGGTTGACCTGCGTGCCAAGGGCATCACCGGCAAAGAGGCCGAGGCGGTGCTGGGCGCGGCCCACATGACGATCAACAAGAACGCGATTCCGAACGACCCGGAAAAACCGATGGTCACTAGCGGTGTGCGCATCGGCACGCCGGCCATGACAACGCGCGGCTTCAAGGACGAGGAAGCGCGGCTCACCGCCAATCTGATCGCCGATGTGCTCGACAAACCAAGGGACGACGCCAATATCGAGGCGGTTCGGGCCAAAGTCAACGCGCTGACGGCACGCTTTCCGGTCTATCAATAAGCTTGCCTGAATGAAGTGCCCGTTCTGCAGTCATGCCGACACCCAGGTGGTGGAAACCCGGATTTCTGAGGACGGGGCGACGATCCGGCGCAGACGCCAGTGCGCCTCGTGCGAGAAGCGTTTCACCACCTACGAGCGCCCGGATGTCAACTTCCCGGCAGTGGTCAAAAAGGACGGGCGGCGCATTGAATACGAACGAGCCAAGCTGCTGGCCTCGATGAAGCTGGCGCTGCGCAAGCGCCCTGTGAGCATCGAGCAGGTGGACAGCGCGGTAGAACGCATGGAAGAGAAACTGCTCAGCCTGGGCGTGCGCGAACTGCCCTCAACCCGCATCGGCGAACTGGTCATGCGCGAACTCAAGAAGCTCGACAAGGTGGCTTATGTGCGCTTTGCCAGTGTTTACCGCAGTTTTGAAGACATTGACGAGTTCAAAACACTGGTCGATGAGGTGCGGCGTTAATTTTGAGGGCAACGGTCAACCGTGGTACGAACAGTGCGAGGTCGCCCCGAGCTGCTGATCACAATCTGGCGCGCATCGGTCCGGGTAGCAGACTGCTGACAGACGGTGAGCGTGCCAGCCTGAAAGGCGCCTGAAACGTAGCGTGTGGTGCCGACCGGCGTGAACGACACGTAATTCGCGACCGGCATGTTGCCCTTCAACGAGACGCCTGGCGGCAAGGCCTGCTGGCGCATCAGCACCGCTTCGCCCGAATCCAGAGTGGCATTGTTGTTGCTGTCGTGGAATACGATCCAGCCCTGCTCCCAACCGCTTGCGGTGGTGCAGGCGTCGCCGTTGGCGGACTTGCATACCACGGTGCGCGTATTGTGCTTGGCGGCCTCACTGCGCGCCAGGTGCAAACCGGAAAGTAATGAATTGACAGCCGTGGTCAGTTGAATCGAATTGACGATGGCCGACAGGGCTGGCGTTGCCAGCGACTGAAGTATCGCCACCAGAGCGACGACCACCAGCAACTCGACCAGCGTGAAGCCGGCAGACCCTGACTGCGTACGCATGCGCATCTCCTCCCTGTGGGGCGGGGCCAGTCTTGCGCCGACCCCGGGGGAAAGAGATTACTGCAAGCCGAACGGAGAAGCTATCCCCCAAATGGGGGATATCCAATGTCGCCGATGGACCGGGCTTTAACGCCGATACCAGTAAGTGCGTCGTGGCTGCTTGGGTACCAGGTTGCTCAGACTAGCAGCGCCAAAACCAGATTTCGAATCACCGCCAGTGGCTCCTGCAAGGCCACCACAACCGATGCAAAATTCCTGCTGGGTTGAATTGCCGTCCGACGTGGTAATGGTCACCACGCCCACCACCGGAGTCGGCGGCAGCCCGCCGCCGTCATATTCCGCAGAGCTTTTGCTGCCGGTAAACGGGCTGATTGCATAACCCTTGGCCAAGCCAAGATTTGACAAACAGGAACCCTCCGCTAGTGGTTTTGGCTGATTAGTCCCAAAAAATGTCGTGCCTTTAACTGTGACGGAGGCATTGACAACTTTCTCTCCGGTGGCCAAGGTGACGTAAAAGCCTGTGAGCGTATCGTCATAAGTCGAATTGGTGCTGTTAAACAGTTCTGCTTCCGTGAGGGCCGTGGGTGATCCTGCATCCTTTCCAGTCTGCGCATCCTTGAGCATATAAAACCGATTGGTCACACCATAAGCCGATCCGCTCGCCGAGCTGATGAGCGGGTGCTCGCGGTCGCCCGAGCCGAGCAATACAGCGTCGTAGGACGTAGTGCCTCCGGTCACTCCGACGAACACCACGCTGGGTGGGAAGAAGAACTTGCGCTGAGCCGTTCCAGACGAACAAATTCCAGCGTCACAGCCGAGCGCCGCCAGTTTGGTAACTTTCCACTTGTCAGGTGCGTAGCCAGCCGTCGGTTCCAGGTCAACCCGCCAGACGTTGCCCCCCACATCTGCCGCATAAAAACGGTCAGTCGAGCCGTCGTTATCGCGGTCAACAAAGCTGATATCCGATGGAATGGCCCAATTCATCCCGGATACGGTGCAGTTCGCCTGCGTGCTGATGCCGCTGCATGCTGAACTGGTTCCATAGATGGCGCTCCACACGCGCACGCCAGTTACCGCATCCACAACAAACAGGCCGCGACCCGTGCTAGCGGCGCTCGGCGGCTCACTATCTTCAGCGGTGTCATAGCCGGCGCCAAAAACCAATACCGGATTGGCATAGCCTTTGACCAGCGTGACACGGGGACGAGACCAGGTCTGCCCCAACTCTTCAAAACCCGCATCACCGGCGCTGATCTTCCACAGCACGGTGGGTGCGGTCGGGGTGGAAACGTCCAGCGCATAAATGAAGCGCCCGCCTCGGCGCATGGTCAGGTAGATGTAGGCCTTGTCTATGGTGTTATCGGCATTGAGCTTTTGATAAGCGCTGGCTGAGCCATCGACAAAATAGTCCTTGGGTAGCGCAGTACTCAAGGTCGTAGTTGACAGCTTGAGTTCCGGGCTATTGACGCGCTGGCGGTTTAGTTCGTTGTAGTGCTCGGGTAACACCAGACCCCACAGTTCGCCCCCGGCCGGCACCGACCCGATGGCTGCAGTCTGGCTGCCATTGATGGCGCGAAACACGCCGTCATTGCTGCCGTAATAAACCACCATGCCACGGCTGTCGCCATAATTGATCACCAACGGGCGCGAATGTAGCACGTCACCATGGATCGAGGGCCGCACCGTGTAACCACTGCCAGGGCTCTTCTCGTCGCCAAAATTGTCCTCACCCCGCACCCACTTGATCAATGAGTCCCGGTCCGGGGGAGTTGAAGCACTATAGGCCTTCATGCTGCCGGTCGCCGGCGTGGTTGGCGTGAGCGTCACCGGGCCAAAGGTGAACGTGCTGCATGGCGCGGTACAGGTAATGGGCCAGGAGCCCAGATAGGCCGATTCGGTGCCTTGGGGCGTGCCGGTGGCGCCAATCGTCACCGTCTGTCCATTGGTAAAGGCGTTGGCAGTCACCCCGGTCACGCTGGCCGTCGCACCGCTACGGGTGATGGCACCAGCCAAAAGATTGACCGAGGCAGCTCCGGCCAAATTGACGGTCGCGCTGGTCAGCGTCGCCGTCTGGACCGGGCTTATCACAATCGGATAAGTAAACTGTGTACAGGTGGCATTGGTGCAGGTGATGGTGACCCCGCTGACGGCATAAGCCCCTTCCGCAGCGGAGGAGCCTGCTGTCTTGGCAATATTGACGACCCTGGTCATGCCGATTGACGCCGTGCCAAACCAATTGGACGTTGCGACGGTTGCGCTGGCCGTTGCCCCCGAGACCACCGTGGTCGCGCGGGACAGCGCCGTGATGGTTTGGGCCGTGTAAGCTGGCGTTGCCGTACCCGTTGAGTTCGCCTTGTTCTTGAAACCGCTACCCATCCCGGTGTAGGTAAACGTGGTCGAAGTCACTGACGTAATGGCATAAGTACCGTTGTATCCCGTGGAGCTAGCGGTACCCGAAATCGTGATGGTCTGACCTGCCAGAAAACCGTGTGGATTGACAGTGGTACCGACCAAAGTCCCGGTCGCAGGGTTGGTCAGATTGGCCGTGATGCCGGGATAGGCGGTTGAACTAAGCGCCACTGTATAAGTGTTTGCTGCAGGGGATGTCGGCTGGATGGCAACCGCAAACGTGAACGTGGTGGTCGTCGGCACCGCAGAAGGAAGTCCGGCGTAGTTGTACTCGGTCGGGGACGCGCCGCTGATGGCGATGTTGGAGGACGTCGTGTACCCGTGCGGGCTGACGGTAGTGACGGTGGCGGTTTCGGAATTCAGGCTCGGACTGCTAACGGTTGAGCGCGTGATCGAAGTGATCGCGACAGAAGTTCCACCCACCGAAGTGACGCTGTAGGTGCCGGTCGAGGGTGTCGTCGGGTAATCTGGCAGCCCGGTGATGGTGAATGTGTTCAAAGACGCCGGCGACCCGATCACCTGCGACACGTTGTACTCATTCTGGAGAGCGCCACTGATCGCCACACTGGTCGTACCAGCCGTGAAACCGTGGTTACCGGAAGTTGTCACCAGGGCTGTGGTGCCGGTTCGCACGATGCTGGAAATCGGGACGGTGGTGGAACTGCCAAACGCCGCAGCACCAATTGCGGTGTTCTCAATCGCAAAGGCATTGCCGCTGTTGGTCAAGGCTGAAACGCAACTTGATCCGCCTGGACAATAAGTATAGAGTCGGCGCGGGTTAGTGCTGCCACCGGCGGTGGCAGCAAAATTTGCCGTCAAATTTTCCAGTCGCAGTTGCTGCCCTGCGCCACCGCGTTCGACCAACTCACCGTCGGGCCAATCATAGGGGTCGCCATTGCTGAGGCGAGGATCATTCACATAAAACCCTCCGGTCGAATCTGGCGCTTTGCTGGTATCTTTCTTGGTCCAAAAACTCACCGCTCCAGGAATGATAAAGCCGGTTCCGGCAGCATTGAGCGCTTCTTTACCGGTAGCGTCACCCAAAGCCAGTGTCCCGGTGCTCCCGTAAATAAACTGGTACTGCTTGAGGTTGCCAACCCAGCGCGGGCTGCCGCTGGCATCCGGCCGAAACAACCCCATAAAGATCTGATTCAGATAAGTGCCCTGCGCGTTCACACTGGCAGGCAAACTGGCCGAGGCAAATGCGCTGTTGGTGGCCTGTATTTCATTCAGAATTGCGTCCAGCGCCGCCTTCACCTCGCCGGCATTGCCGGTCTGGAAGTATTTGCCTCCGCCATATTTCGCTGCGGTCTTCAACAGCGCAGGATAGTCAGGCTTGCAAGTGTTGCTGCCGCTGTTGTCGATAATGCCGATCGTGTAAGTCGTAATGTTTTGCCTGCCGTCCAGCGTCGTCGATCCGTCCTGCTCACGCATCAGTCGCGCCCATTCGTCAGCCCAGTTCTGCGACCAGTCACTGGACGAGGTTCCGGCTGCGATCGATGTCACACCGCAGGTCGGCGCATCGAACTTCACCGTCTCGCTGATTTTTAATAGCTGCCTGGCGGTAGCAGCAACCTGGGCCGAGCGCAGGCCGGTGGTCGAATTATCCGGCGCTGGTGTCGCCGAATCGGCCGGACCGCCTGAATTGTTGAGCGAGTTGCCAATGAAGATGATGAAGTTCCTCTGGCAACCTGAAGCAAGAACCGACCCTGAGTAATTCTTGCCAGACATGCCGATCTTGCCGTTGTAGTAGGCCCATGCTTCCTGCATATCGCTGGCTGTGGCATCGCCACCGGATTTCACGTTGAAGATCGTCGCGGTATTGCTTCCTGACGCCGTCCAGCTCTTGATGAAATTGATCAGGTTGGCCTTGTTGGGCGCCGTCATCAAGGTCAATTTTCGAATCACACAACCGCCCGCGCTGCCCATGCAGGTTTCGTGATAGGCCGCGTCAGTCGTTAGCCGCACGTCGGTGGCAAAGTTGTTGTTGTTGTTGACCAGAATGCCGATGTTCACGGTGCCAGTCGGCAGGGCCGCAATCGAATCAACCAGCGCGCATTGCTCGACGCCGCCGCCGGTGCCGCCCAGCGACGGTGCGCCCCCGCCGGCTGCTGCAGAATAAGCCGTGCAGGGTGCAGCGGCGCTGGAACTGAAGTTGGCGCCGGTGTCGATGACGAACAGCACATTGGGCACTCCGGTGGTCGCGTTACTGTCGCTGTAGAGATCAATGTCTTCGGCATACCCGAACGCAGACAAACCAAGCATGGCAAAGGCCACGGCGACGCGCAACAAATGTTTGATCTTCATGAGTTTTCCTCTCAATCAGGTGGGACAGGACACCGTCGTCGGGACCCGGATGGAAAGACCTTGAACCTGCGTCACACTCGCGCCGGTAGCCGCATCAGTTACGCTGGCCTGGATTTCCCAGGTTTGCGTCTTGCAGGACGATGGCTTGGACGACATCGTGTCATCGGATTTGATGGGCAAATCGACGTCCACACTTGCAAAACACGGT
>JANNUE010000054.1:0-16369 GCA_031394895.1 Betaproteobacteria bacterium | reverse complement strand
GATGTGTTTCGTCATACCGTGAACACCGCGGGCAGCTCGCCGCTGTGGCGCGGCAGCGCCCAGGTGCAGAATCTGCTGCCGTTGATTGCTCGCTTCCTCGGGCCGGTGCGGGCGCAGGAAGCGTTCCTGAGCTATGCACGCGGACGCGGCCAGACATCGATCGCCGAATTGAAAGCCGACGCCAGCCTGGTGCACTACGCCGAGAGCGTGCTGGCCGGCGCCATTGGCGGCGCCTCGGCGCGCGCCATGGTGGCCTCGGTGGTGCAGGAGGAGCCGCTCAGCCTGGACGAGGTGATGAACATTCTTGATGAAGCGTCCGAGGTGCGCGCCTACTCGCGGGAACTCGAACTCAAATCACGGGAGCTGCACGCCGCCACTGCACAATTGCGCGCCGCCAATGAGCGCCTGAAAGAGCTCGACCGCTTGAAGGACGACTTCATCTCCACCGTGACGCATGAGCTGCGCACGCCGCTCACTTCGATTCGCGCCTTGTCTGAAATCCTGCTGGAAGATCCCAAAACGGACCTGCCCGAGCGCGCGAAGTTCCTCGGCATCATTGTCAAAGAAACCGGACGCCTGACGCGCCTGATCAACCAGGTGCTGGACATGGCCAAGATCGAATCTGGCAACGCCGAATGGCACACGGCGGAGTTCGATTTGCGCGAAGTGATCGAGGAGTCGATGGCTGCCACCTCCTCACTGTTCAACGAGCGGCACGTGACGCTGACGCAAGACCTGGCACTACGCGTGCCCCGCGTGCTGGCGGATCGGGACCGGCTTATTCAGGTGATGCTCAACCTGCTCTCCAATGCGGTGAAGTTTTGCGATGCAGCCAGCGGCCAGGTGCATGTGAGCCTGCACCAGGAACCCGACGCTGTGCGGGTGGACGTGCGCGACAACGGCGTTGGCGTCAGCGCCAGTAATCAGGAAGTTATTTTTGAACGCTTTCGCCAGGTCGGCAACACGCTGACCAACAAGCCGCAGGGAACCGGCTTGGGACTGCCCATCAGTCGGCACATCATCGAACGCTTTGGTGGCCGCTTGTGGGTGCAAAGCGAACCCGGCAACGGGGCCACGTTCTCGTTTACACTGCCCCTCAGCCACGGCACCAGTGCCGAGGCAGGAGCGCCGCACCAGCCAGATTGGAACAAGTCATGAGCAAACGTATCCTGATTGCGGACGACGAACCGAACATCGTCATATCGCTTGAGTTTTTGATGCGACGCGAAGGATTCGATGTCCAGGTGGCGACCGACGGCGAAACCGTGCTGCAGGCGATCAGCACGCAACTGCCAGACCTGGTGCTGCTCGACATCATGCTGCCGAAAATGGACGGATTCGAGGTCTGCCAGCAAATCCGCGCCAATCCCGCGTGGCAATCGCTCAAAGTGGTGATGCTCACCGCCAAGGGGCGCGACACCGAGGTCAACAAAGGGCTCGCGCTGGGGGCTGACGCGTATATGACCAAACCCTTTTCAACCCGGGACCTGGTGACACAGGTGCGCCAACTGCTCGGCCTGACTGTTGCGTAACGGGCGGCTGGCCGAGTCCCCGCACAGCGCCTGGCGTCCATGAATCACCGGATCAGACTGGCGGTCGGACTTGGAGGTTTGTACGCCTTGCTGGCGATACTCTTTGGCATTCTCGGGCTGGTGCTGTGGGCCGACATGCTGGTGGCCGAGCGTCAGGCCATGCTATCCATCATGCGGCCACGCTACGCCATGGCCGTGGTCATCATCCTGCTGGCCTGGCTCGGGCTTGGGCTGCTAGCGTGGGCCCTGTACCGGGCCTATGCGCTGGCCCCGTTGCGTCTGCGCGAACAGGCGCTGGTGATGGTCAACACGAACCCGGCACTGCGTCTGCAGGCAATTGGCGCACCCGAGATCCGGACACTGGCGCAGGTGGTGAATGCGCTGGCCGATCAGCGCGAATCGCTGCAGCGCGATGTGGAACAGAAGATCGTGGAGTCCAGGCTATCGCTCGAAGAAGAAAAAAACCGCCTCGCCGCGTTGATGTCGGAACTCACCCAAAGCGTAGTGGTGTGCAATCTGGATGGTCGCATTCTGCTCTACAACAACCGGGCACGGCTGCAGTTTCAGGTACTGGGAGCGGGCGCGCCGGGCGGTGGCAGCGCGCTGATCGGCCTCGGCCGCTCGATCTTTGCCACGATCGAGCGCAGCCTGATCACACACGCACTCGAGAGCGTGCAGCACCGCCTCAAGCGCGGCAGCGCGCAACCGTCGGCCAACTTCGTCACTAGCACGCGCGCCGGGCAGTTGATACGCGTTCAAATGGCGCCGGTTTTCGGCAACAGCGGGCGTGAGCAGGACACGACTGATGGCACCCCGGCGGAGCGGGTCATCAGCGGCTACGTGCTGGTGCTCGACAACATCACGCGCAATGTGGAGGCGCAAAGCCGACGCGACTCGCTGCTGCAGGCGCTGACCGAGGGCAGTCGCGCATCGCTGGGCAATGTGCGGGCGGCGGCGGAGAACCTGCTGCAGTACCCAGACATGGAGAAC
Organism: Betaproteobacteria bacterium; assembly: GCA_031394895.1. Taxonomy (GTDB): domain Bacteria; phylum Pseudomonadota; class Gammaproteobacteria; order Burkholderiales; family Burkholderiaceae_C; genus Rhodoferax. The sequence goes on along the minus strand of JANNUE010000054.1, from coordinate 13,847 downwards.
GACCAGCGTGACCAGTTCGTTGGAGTCATCCGCGCTGAGGTGCAGACCATGAGTCAGCGCATCAACCAGGCCAGCGCCGAGTTCGCCGACACACTCAAAGCGCACTGGCCGCTGGAGGACATGCATGGATCGGACCTGCTGCAGGCGGCGCAGCGGCGCATCGAGCAGAAGCTCGGCCTGAGTGTCACGACGGAGGCGCTTGGCAGCGACTTGTTGATCAGGGTTGACAGCTTCTCGCTGCTGCAGGGTATGTGTTACCTCGCTGCCCGGCTCAAGGATAGTTGCGGCATTGACGCTGTTGCGCTGCGCCTGCGTCAGTCCGGACGGTTGGCAGAGCTTGACCTGCTCTGGTCCGGCAGCGCGCTGGGTAGCGCCGTGCTGGCCAGTTGGGAGCACGCTGCGATGAGCGCCGGCGGCGAAGACACGCCACTGACACTGCACCAGGTAATTGAGCGCCATGGCGGCGAACTCTGGCAGCAACATGACCAGGAGACGCCGCTGTCGCTGGTGCGCATCCTGCTGCCAACTGCGCTGGTGCAAGCGGCTGCCGACCCGGCCGTGTGGCTGCGCAGTGAGAGTCGCCCGGAGTACTACGACTTCGACCTGTTCCGCCAAACCGAGGAGACACGCGCGCTCGATGAGCGCTTGCTGACGCAACTGAGCTACACCGTGTTCGATACCGAGACTACCGGGCTGGAGCCATCGCAGGGCGACGAAATTATCCAGATTGGAGCCACCCGCATTGTCAATGGCCGCCTGCTGCGCAACGAAACCATCGACCAACTTATTGACCCCGGGCGGCGTCTCAACCCTGAATCCAGCCAGATTCACGGCATCACTGCGGACATGCTCAAGGGGCAACCCACCATTGATCAGGTGTTACCGATCTTTCATGAGTTCTGCGAGGACACAGTGCTGGTGGCGCACAACGCGGCCTTTGACATGCGCTTTCTGCAGCTAAAGGAGGCGCCGACCGGCATCACCTTTACCCATCCGGTGCTCGACACGCTGCTGCTGTCGGCCGTGATCCACCCGAACCAGCAATCGCACCGGCTGGAAGCCATTGCCGAACGCCTGGGCGTCAATGTGATCGGCCGTCACACGGCACTGGGCGACGCCATTGTCACCGGCGAAATCTTTCTGCGGATGATTCCCCTGCTGGCCCAGCAGGACATCCGCACGCTGGGACAGGCTCGCGCGGCCGCCGCGCGCACCTATCACGCGCGCACCAGTTACTAAACCGCAGCACCGCAGCATGGAACAGCCGCCGCACCCCACCACGCGCCAGGATGTTCACGCCATGCACAGCCCGCTCAGCCAGCTTGCCCGACGCGCGCCGGTGACGGTGACGCTGGACACAACCGTGCGTGAGGCGCTCGACATCATGGATCGCCTGCGCATTGGGTCGATCATCGTGGTCGATGATCAGGGCCGCATTCCGCTGGGCATTTTCACGCTGCGCGATGTGTTGCACCGGGTCACGCTGCCGCAGGTCAGCCTGGATGAGCCGATTGCCAGCGTGATGACCGGCGGCGTGATCACGGTCAAGCCACACACTACAGCCTACGAGGCTTCGGTCATCATGGCAAGGCGCGGACTGCGTCACCTGCTGGTGGTGGACGAGTCCGCACAACTGGTGTCGATCGTGTCGCAGAACGATTTGTTTGCTTTGCAGCGCAGCAGCCTGAAGGACGTCAGCAACGACATCCGCCAGGCGCGTGATCTGCTCACCCTGCAGGCATGTGCCGGGGACATCCGTCGCATTGCCATGGCCTCCCTGACGCAGGGCATGGTGGCGGCGCAACTCACCCAGTTCCTGTCCACCCTCAATGATCTGCTGACGCTGCGCGTGATCGAACTCACGCACGACGAGTTCGACCTGCCACAGATCAAATGGTGCTGGATCGCGCTCGGGTCGGAAGGGCGTTATGAACAAACGCTGTGCACCGATCAGGACAACGGCATCATTTTTGAGTGCGAGGACAGCGCCGCCACCGAAGGATTGCGTCAGCGTTTCTTGCCGTTTGCCCAGGCCGTCAACAAGAAGCTCGATGCCTGTGGCTTCCCGCTGTGCAAGGGCGGCATCATGGCCGGCAACCCGCAGTGGTGCCTGTCGCTGGCGGAGTGGCAGGCCAGGTTCAGCGACTGGATCGAGCACCCGCAACCCAAAGCCTTGCTCAACGCTGCCATCTTTTTTGACTTCCGCCCGCTGTATGGCTTTGACGGCCTGAGTGAAGCGCTGCGTGACTGGTTGCTCGACAAGGCCCGCAGCGCTCAACTATTCCTGCGTTTGATGGCCGCCAACGCCCTGGAGTGTGCCCCGCCGTTGGGGCTGATTCGCGATTTTGTTTTTGACAACAACAGGGAATTCCCCAACACGCTGGACCTCAAGATGTATGGCTCGCGGCCCTTTGTCGATGCAGCGCGCCTGCTCTCGCTGACCCACGGCGTGCGCCAGACCAGCACCGCACAGCGGCTCATGGGCGCTGCCGAGTCGGTCCAGTTTGGTGGCGACGACGTGGCCGCCATGGTGGACAGCTTCTATTACATCCAGTTGCTGCGACTGCGCCACCAGCACCATGGGGTGGGTGAACTGGGTGGTGGCAACCGCATCAACCCGGACCGGTTGAATGAGCTCGATCGCCACATTTTGAAGGAGTCCTTCAAGCAGGCGCGCAAGCTGCAGAACCGGCTTAAGATGGATTACCGCTTGTGATATTGCCCCCACGCTTGGCCACTTCGTGTGCTGCGCTTCCCCCCGAGGGGACCGTGCCTTGCTTGGGGCGGCCCGGCGCGGCGGCAGTTGTTGCCCCCACGCTTGGCCACTTCGTGTGCTGCGCTTCCCCCCGAGGGGGCCGTGCCTTGCTTGGGGCGGCCCGGCGCGGCGGCCGTCATGACTCAGCCGGATCGGCGCACGGTGGTACCGGCCCCGACGCCACTGACGCCATCCCAATGCCCCTGCGAAAACCAGGCGTCACCGGACAAATAGCCCTGCAGCATCGGCAAGGCATCAAAGCCCCAGAACAGTTTGCCATCGACCGCAAAGGTCGGCACGCCAAACACGCCCAGTGCAATCGCCTCATCGGTCTGTGATTTGAGTTGCGCCTTGACCGCGTCGCTGGCGACCGGGCGTTGTGGTTCGAGTTGCTGCGTCAGCGCCTGCAGGCGCTCTGGGTCGGTGGCTTCAGCGCCGCCGCGCCAGACGTGGCGAAACACTGTCTCACACACATAGCGGTTCGGCAGGCCCTGCGCGTCGCAGGCCACAGCGAGGCGCAACAGCGCCAGCGGGTTAAACGGATGACTGGCGGGCAAGTCGAGCGCAATGCCATGCTGGCGCGCCAGCCACAACACCTGGCGGTAGGTCCAGTCGCGTTTGCCAGGCATCTCCGCCGGGCCGAGCTGCCCGTGGTGCTTGAGCAGCGCGGCAAACAGCACCGGCTTGTAGCGCACGCTGTAACTGTGGCCGAGTAAGGCCTCCGGCAATTTCTCGAACGCCAGATAGGCGTAGGGTGAGATGAAATCCAGATAGAACGTGATGTGCTTCATGGTTGGCCCTGCTGGCTGCGCTGCGCGATGCGCGCGGCGATCTCGCGTCTGGTCTGGTTGCTGGCGTTGCCCCACTGCGCGATCTCATTGATCGTGCGCCGGCAACCTTCGCACACGCCGGAATCTTCATCCATGCGGCAGACCGAGGTGCACGGCGACGCCACATCCTGCGCGACGTCGGCCAGCGCTGCGCCGGTCATGCGGAGCAGGTTCTGCGGACGCAGTTTGAAGACACTGTGCGGGTGCCCGCCAGCGGCCCAGATTTCGTCAAAGCGCAGCAGCTCCCGGTCGATCAGTGTCAGGCATTCGCTGGCGTGGCCAAGCGGCGGCACACCGCCAATCGAATAGCCGGTCCTGCCCTTGACAAAAGCGGCGTCTGCGCGGCCCAGCGGCCCAACCAGCGCAGCCACCTTTTTCTCGTCCACGCGCTCGTCGCCAGAGGTCACGACCAGCACCGCCATATCATCCGACAGGCGCCGAAAAATAATGCTCTTGGCAATCTGGCCAAGCGTTATGCCCAGTGCATCGGCCGCCTGCTGCGCGGTGCGTGCGGCGTCGGCCAGCATGACTGGTGCATGCGGATGGTCCTGCAGCCGTAGCGCAGCGGCAACGCGCTGCACGCCTTCCGGCAATGGTTTCTTCGCGGCCGTCATCATCTCAGCCGGCCCTCTTGGCGAGCATGGCACGAGCCACGCGCGAGCCGGAGTTGCGTTGCAGAAAAGTGTTGATGAAGTCCCCGGCATCGACCAGCTTGTCCAGATCGACGCCGGTTTCAATTCCCATGCCGTGCAGCATGAACAGCACGTCTTCGCTCGCCACATTGCCGGTCGCGCCCTTGGCATACGGGCAGCCGCCCAGGCCGGCGACCGAGGTGTCGTACTGCCAGACGCCCATTTGCAGGCAAACCAGAATGTTGGCCAGAGCCTGGCCGTAGGTGTCGTGAAAATGGCCCGACACGGCATCAAGCTCGTAGTGTTCCAGCGCCGCCGCCATTGCGCGCTGCACCTTGAGCGGCGTGCCAACGCCAATGGTGTCGGCGACGCCGACGTGCTGCACGCCGATCTCCTTCAGCAGGCGCGCCACGCGGCCCACCTGCTCGGGCGCCACGTCGCCTTCATACGGGCAGCCGACGGCGCAGGAAATGGCGCCGCGCACATGAATACTGTGCGCGCGCGCCGCCTCGACAACCGGGCGAAAACGCTCAATGCTCTCAGCAATCGAACAGTTGATATTGCGCTGGCTGAACGCCTCGCTGGCGGCGGCAAACACCACGATCTCGTCGGGCCGACTGACCAGCGCCGCCTCGAAGCCCTTCATGTTCGGCGTCAGCACCGAGTAGCGCACATCGGGCAAGCGTGCAATGCCGGCCATCACGTCGGCGTTGTCGGCCATTTGCGGCACCCATTTCGGGCTGACAAAACTGGTGACCTCGATCGCCTTCAGGCCGGCGCTTTGCAGCCGCTGCACCAGCTCGATCTTGACCGCCGCCGGCACTGGCTGCTTCTCATTTTGCAGCCCGTCGCGCGGACCGACTTCGACAATGCTGACACGCTTGGGAAGGCTCATTCTCTTTTCCTGTGGATTTGCACGGCCGCTCAATAACCGCGCTGCGCGTCAACTTTACCTGCAACGTCGCCACCGCGCTCCAGCGCCATGATCTTGCCCACAATCTGCGCGATCGATTCATCGCGCAGCGTGCGCGCCGAGGTGTGCGGCGTGATGGTGATTTTCGGATGCTGCCAGAACGGATGCTCTGGCGGCAGCGGCTCGGTGCGAAACACGTCCAGCGTGGCGCCGGCCAGATGGCCGTTGTCGATCAGCGCCAGCAAATCCTGTTCCACCAAATGCGCGCCGCGCGCCACGTTGATGACATAGCCACCGCGTTGCAACAACGACAAAGTCTGCAGCCGCATGATGTCGGCGGTCTCGGCGGTTAGCGGCAACAGGCAGACCAGCACCTTGCTTGCTGACAGAAAGTCATTGAACTGCCCGGCGCCAACAAAGCAGCGCACGCCGTCCAGCACCTTGGCGCTGCGGCTCCAGCCGTTGACCGGAAATTCAAACTGCGCCAGCGCGCGCGCCACGCGCTGGCCCAATACGCCCAGGCCCATCACGCCAACCGGAAAATCAGTGCGCTCGCGTGGCTTGCGATACGACCACTGGCCGGCGCGAATGTCCTCCTCGTAGTGGTCAAACTCGCGAAAATGGCGGATCACCGCGTGGCAGACATACTCGGCCATCTGCACCGACATGCCGGCGTCGTCGAGCCGCACCACGGCGGCCTGCGCTGGCAATCTCAACTTCAGCAGCGCATCGACACCGGCGCCGATATTGAACACACCGCGCAGTTGCGCCTGCTCGTCAAAGAACTGTTGCGGCGGCGCCCAGACCACGGCGTAATCGGCCGCTTCCGCACCGGCTTGCCAAAGCTGCACATCGGCCTGCGGCAGCGCGCTGCGCAGCCCGTCCAGCCACGGCTCAGCCTTGGTGCCGGTGCAGCAAAAAATAATTTTCACAAGGTATCCCATCGATCATGTGACGATTCATCGCTACCCAACCGGGCAGATGGATTGCCGCGTCGCTGCGCTCCTCGCAATGACGGTGTTGTAGTCATTGCGAGCGAAGCGTGGCAATCCATGCCCCCCGAAGTCCCGGATTTCCGCGTCGCTTGCGCTCCTCGCAATGACGAGGTCGCAGTCATTGCGAGGGAAGCGTGGCAATCCATGCCCCCCGAAGTCCCGGATTGCCGCGTCGCTGCGCTCCTCGCAATGACGGTGTTGCAGTCATTGCGAGCGAAGCGTGGCAATCCATGCACCCTGAAGTCCCGGATTGCCGCGTCACTGCGCCACCAGCTTGAGCAGCTCGGCGCCCTCTGTCACCTGGTCGCCCGGCGCGTACAGCAGTTCCGCCACCATGCCATCGGCCGGCGCGGCAATCGTGTGCTCCATCTTCATCGCGTCCATCACGGCCAGCGGTTGGCCGCGCTTGACCTTGTCGCCAACCTTGACTGCAAACGACACCACCTTGCCCGGCATCGGCGCCGTCAGGCGCCCGCCTTCGGCCTGCGCGTCGCCGGCATGCGCCAGCGCGTCAATCGCGACGATCTGCGTGGCGCCTTGCGCGCTAAACACATGGGCGATGTCGCCGCGCCGATAGACGCTGACGATTCTGCGCTGCGCGCCAAAGCGCACGTCGATGCCCTGGGTCACCGGCGCGAACGCAAAGGTCGCAACTTCGCCCGCCACCGTCAGTTGCAGCGCGCCGTCGTGCAAGGTAGTCATCTGCACAATCTGCAGCTCGCCCTGAAACTGGTAGTCAAAGCGACGCGTACTGGGGCCGTGCGAGCGCCAGCCGTCGGCGCGGGACCACGGGTCCAGCCACTGCGCCGTGTCGCTCACCTGAGCTTCGCGCGCTTTTTCCTGCAGCAAGGTGTCGGCAATCACCGCCGCCACCGCCAGGTTGAGGCCGACTTTTTCCTGCTTGAACAGCACCGCTGCTTCACGCGGAATAAGGCCGGTGTCCAGATCCGCCTGCACAAACGAGCGGCTTTGCACGACGTTGCGCAAGAACTGGACGTTGGTGTTGAGCCCGACGATATGCGTTTGCGCCAGCGCTGTGTCCAGTCTGGACAGCGCCTGCTCGCGGGTGTCGCCGTGCACAATAAGCTTGGCAATCATCGAGTCGTAAAACGGCGAAATGGCGTCGCCCTCGCGCACGCCGGAGTCAACCCGCACGCCGGCGCTGCGCTCGAACGTCAGGCACTGCGGCAGGCCATAGACCTGCAGCGTGCCGGTTGCGGGCAGGAAATTGTTGTCCGGGTTTTCGGCGCAGATGCGCGCCTCGATCGCATGGCCCTGGATCTTGAGCTGCTCCTGGCGCAGCGGCAGCGGCTCGCCAAACGCAACGCGCAACTGCCATTCGACCAGGTCCTGCCCGCTGATTGCTTCTGTGACCGGATGCTCCACCTGCAGCCGCGTGTTCATCTCCATAAAAAAGAAACTCATCGCGCCATCGTCAGCCTGTTCAACGATGAACTCGACCGTGCCGGCGCCACAATAGTTGACGGCGCGCGCGGCCGCCACCGCCGCCGCGCCCATCTGCGCGCGCAACTCGGGCGTCATGCCGGGAGCTGGCGCTTCTTCCAGCACTTTTTGGTGCCGGCGCTGCACCGAGCAGTCGCGCTCGAACAGATACACATAGTTGCCCTGGCTGTCGCCGAACACCTGAATCTCGATGTGGCGCGGGCGCTGCACATACTTCTCTATCAACACCGCATCGATGCCAAAGCTGTTGATCGCCTCGCGCTTGCAACTCGCCAGCGCCGCAGCAAAATCCTCGCTCTTGTCCACCACGCGCATGCCCTTGCCACCGCCGCCGGCGCTGGCCTTGATCAGCACCGGATAACCGATGCGGTCGGCCTCGCGCTGCTGCAGCGCGCCGTCCTGATCGGCACCGTGATAACCGGGCACCAGCGGCACGCCGGCACGCTCCATCAGTTGCTTGGATTCAGCCTTGAGCCCCATCGCCTTGATGGCGGAGGCCGGCGGGCCAATGAAGACCAGACCGGCCGCGCCACAGGCCTGCGCGAACTCCTCGTTCTCGCTCAGAAAACCGTAACCGGGATGGATCGCCTGCGCACCGCTGGAGAGCGCTGCGGCAATGATCTTCTCCCAGCGCAGATAACTGTCTTTCGGTGCGCTGGCGCCGATGTGCACCGCCTCGTCACAGAAACTCACATGTTTGGCGTTGGCGTCAGCGTCGGAATAAACGGCGACCGTCTTGATCGCCATGCGGCGCGCCGTGGCAGCGACGCGGCAGGCGATCTCTCCCCGGTTGGCAATAAGTATTTTGTTAAACATGAGGAGGTTCTCCGGGAGCGTTCTTGGAAAAATGAAAAGCTGGCGTGGTGCCTGGGTCGGCCTTGCCGCTAAAGATCCGCGTCAGTCGCGCCAGCAGTGCGCGCAGGTAGCGCCAGCAGATGCGGATTAGCCAGAAACTGAGCAGCAGGGTCAGCGCCAGCAGCAGCGCAAAAACCAGTGGCTGCGTCAGCGCCAGCCACAGCGCCAGCGGCACCAGGCCGTCTTCCAGCAGCGAGGCGCCGATATTGCTGAATGGCTCGGGCGAGGTATTGATCGCGGCGCGACTGGTGGCCTTGGCCACGTGGCTGGTCGCCGCCAGCGAGCCGCCCAGCAGCGCTGCCACCAGAGTCATGATGGTGCTGTCGGCGCCAAACACGCTGGCCGCCAGAGCCGCGCCGGCTGGAATGCGGATCGCCGTGTGCACCAGGTCCCAGATCGAATCGACGCCGGGAACCTTGTCGGCCAGGAACTCCACCAGCACCATGAAGCCGCTGGCCGCCATCAGCACCGGATGCGCCAGCAGTTGCAAGCCCGGCGGCAGTTGTACCCAGCCCATGAACCCCGCCAGCCCGGTCAGCAGCAGCACCAGATACAGGCGCACGCCGGCGGCCCAGCCGAGGGCTGCGGCCAGAGCCATCAATTGCGCGGTATCCAGGCTTTGCATCGCTGGGCTTCGTTATTTGCTATGTCAAGTGCAACGGCGTGCCGACAACTGCGGCTACATCCGGAACACGCCGAACTTGGTGTCAGGTATCGGCGCGTTCAGCGCCGCGCTCAGTCCCAGCGCCAGCACGCGGCGCGTGTCGGCCGGATCAATGATGCCGTCGTCCCACAGCCTCGCCGTGGCGTAGTAAGGGTGACCCTGCTCCTCGTACTGGTTGCGGATCGGCGCCCTGAAGGCTTCCTCTTCGGCCGCGCTCCAACTCGTGCCACGGGCTTCCATGCCGTCGCGTTTGACAGTGGCCAGCACGCTGGCAGCCTGCTCGCCGCCCATCACCGAAATACGCGCGTTCGGCCACATCCACAAAAAGCGAGGGCTGTAGGCGCGCCCGCACATACCGTAGTTGCCGGCGCCAAAACTGCCGCCGATGATGATGGTGAACTTCGGCACCGCTGCGGTGGCGACCGCCGTCACCATCTTCGCGCCGTTGCGCGCGATGCCTTCGTTTTCATACTTGCGCCCGACCATGAAGCCGGTGATGTTCTGCAGGAACACCAGCGGAATCTTGCGCTGGCAGCACAGCTCGATAAAGTGCGCGCCTTTCAATGCCGACTCGCCAAATAAAATGCCGTTGTTGGCGATGATGCCGACCGGCATGCCCTCGACGTGTGCAAAGCCGGTCACCAGCGTGGTGCCGTAGCGCGGCTTGAACTCGTGGAACTCGGAGCCGTCCACGATGCGGGCAATGATCTCGCGCACGTCGTACGGCTTGCGCGTGTCGGTCGGTATCACGCCATACAACTCCTGCACCGGAAAATTCGGCGGCACGGAGGTCCGCACGGCCGGCGCCGGTTCTTTCTTGTGATTCAAATGCGTTACCGCCTGGCGCGCCAGCGCCAGCGCGTGCAAATCGTTGTGCGCCAGATGGTCGGCCACACCCGACAGCCGCGTGTGCACGTCGCCGCCGCCCAGGTCCTCGGCGCTCACCACTTCGCCGGTAGCGGCTTTGACCAGCGGCGGGCCACCGAGAAAGATCGTGCCCTGGTTCTTCACGATGATGGCTTCGTCACTCATCGCCGGCACATAGGCGCCGCCGGCGGTGCAACTGCCCATCACCACGGCGATCTGCGCAATGCCCTGGGCGCTCATGTTGGCCTGGTTGAAGAAGATGCGGCCAAAATGCTCGCGGTCCGGAAACACCTCGTCCTGCGTCGGCAGGTTGGCACCACCCGAATCGACCAGATAAATGCAGGGCAGGCGGTTTTGCAGCGATATCTCCTGTGCCCGCAAATGCTTCTTGACCGTCATCGGAAAATAGCTGCCGCCCTTGACCGTCGCGTCGTTGCACACAATCATGCAGTCCACGCCCTCGACGCGGCCAATGCCGCAGACCACGCCGGCGCTGGGCGCGCTGTCGCTGCCATCGGCCTCGCGGTACAAGCCCATCGCGGCCAGCGGCGAGAGTTCCAGGAACGGCGTGCCGGGATCCAGCAGCAGTTGCACGCGTTCGCGCGGCAGCAGCTTGCCGCGCGCCGTGTGCTTGGCGCAGGCGGCAACGCCGCCGCCCAGCGCGGCCTGCGCCAGCCGGCTGTTGAGATCGGCCACCAGCGCCTGCATCGCCCTGGCATTGGTCTGAAACTCCGCAGAGCGGGCGTTAAGTTTGGTCTCCAGAATCGGCATGATGATGTTTTCCAATCAGGCGGCACAGCGCGGCAGGGGCGGTGCAGAGTTGTTTGACTTCAATTGACGTTTACGTCAACGTCAATTGTGGCACGCTTTTGGCACGCACCAAGCCGGCGTCGGCCAACATCTGACGCGCCGGGGTGCGCTGCCGCCGGCCGCACGACATGCCGCTGGGCAGCGGCTCACGGCCCGTGCGCAGCCGCCTGGCTGGTTCAATCAGCGGACTTGATGGGGTGGGACGACCAGTGAATTGCGCGGATCAGCCAGCCGGTGGAAGTCTTTGAAAGAACCATCAGCTCGGCGCCGCCCAGATGGACCGGACGGTCCTGAAAGGTTCCGCGCGTCAGGCTCTTGGAACTGACCCATGCCACATCGCCCTGGGTGACGGCCTGCACTGCGCTGCGACGCGCCGGCACCGCTTGGGCGAACCTGATGTCGGCTTGAAGATGATGATCGCGATATTCGTCGCGCGTTTCACGCTGACCGCTCTCCAGGATCACGGCGTCCGGGGCCAGCAGCTTCAGGGCCGTGGTCGAATCGGCCGCCGCCAGCGCCGCATGGAAGGCGCTGACCGTCGCGGCGGCGCTGCTGGCGGCGGGCCGCACCGTTTGCGCATGAGCGACCACGCAGGCCGCGGCAAGAAGCACGCCGGCAGCGCGTGAACGAAAGAGCGAAGAGGTAATGGGCATGGTGCTGAAGTCCGTGGTCTGACGCTATCAAAGCGGTCGGGTTGAATATTTAGTAGCCTGTCAGGGGCGTTGGGTTGGGCCACAACGGGGATGTGCGCAAGGCGTGACGGCGCTTCGATGCCGGTCGGTGGTGTGGTGCAGAGTGCTGGCAGGCCGGACCGCGTCAAACATCTCTACCCCGGCGCGCTTTTTGCTGTTCCAGCGTTTCGGTCGGCGCGCGGGCCTTGACCCAGGCGGTGTAACCGCCATCGATGTGCGCCACATTGCGCATGCCCATGTCCTGCAAGGCCCTGGCCGCCAGTGCACTGCGCCAGCCAGCGCCGCAAAACAGGATGAACTCTTTGGTCTCGTCGGCAAACAGCGGCTTGTGATAGGGCGAAGCCGGATCGACCCAGAACTCGAGCATGCCACGCGGCGCATGGTAAGCGCCGACCACCGTGCCCTCGGCCAGCTCGCGGATGTCGCGAATATCGACGATCTGCACGTTGGCGTCGTTCAATCGCGCCTGCACCTCGGCGACCGAATAAGTGCGCACCTGCGCCATGGCTTCGGCCACGAGTTGTTGGTAGCCTTTGGTAATTGGCATTGTTGTCTCCTGCTAAAACGGAACTTGTCAGTTGCTGGAGCGCAGCATACCCTTGTTTTCGATGAAGGAAACCCATTCAAAATGCCACGCCCTATGAGCGCGCGCGCCGGCATCGGCTTCGTTCCGCAGGTTCACGAAATTTTCGCTCGCATCACGGTGCTGGACAATTTGCGCATGGGACTGGCCTACAAGAGGGGCAACATGGCGATTGTGCTGGTCGAGCAGTACTACGACTTTGCCGGCGATCTGGCCGACGACTATCTGGTGATGCAGCGCAGCGCGGCGCCGTGCTGGCGCGCGGCAAAGGTCAGAACATGGACGCCGACGGCGTGCGCGAGCTGGTCGCCATCTGACGCGGAAATGCTTCGGACTGGTTTGCTGCGAAAGCCGACGTAGCCCGGAAGGGACAGCAGCCAATCGATTGGCAGAGACGGGCTCCTGTTTAACGAGGCTGTAAAAAAACGTCGGGGCCGTTCAAACAGACCATTTCCAGGAGTGCTTGACCCCTTCCGACATCTGCGATCGTACGTTGTAGGCCGTTCTATGAGGTCGATTTTTCATGTCGTTGGTGTCCAAATTGGAAGTGGCGGTTTTTTTACAACCTCAACGCAGAAGTGAGCGGCCTGCGCGGCTTTTCTCGCAGGTCTGCTCGACTGCCGGGTTGGGCCTCTGCGGCACGAACCTTTACCTGAACTTAAGGACAATTGGATGTGTTTCCATAGCCTGAAGATAGGCATGGCCTTGAGCGTCCAAGAAATCCCGATACTTTGTGTAGACGATTACAGGCATGTCACCACGAATGCCCGGAAGAGGTTTCTCAAGTGTCAATCGTTTGAAATCGGCATACGTCCTTTCGGCGTTGTTGTTGTCGGCAACAAAATTCCAGTACGTTCTATATGCTCGGATCTTCAGTGGGCATTTTCCTTGCGCTCTGCATAGCACCTCATATTCTTTCTTGTAGGAATTGTAGACGTCTTCATAGCCTTCGATTAGTCTTGGATTTTCCGATCTGAAATGCAGAACATCTCTCGTTTCGTCACTACCCGCCATGCTAAACGTTGGGCCGGATAACACGATTGGGTTATCTGCAACGTACTTGAAGTCGCCAACGTTCGGGAACGTTCCAACGCTTGGTTTGCATTGGCCTGAGGAAACTTCAATACTGAATGGCGCGCTTTGCATCTCATAAATTTGAATGCGCCCATCGGCTTTGCTCACGACTTCTTTTCCTGCCTGAGTCACGGTCACCGAACACTTGGCGGGGGATGCTGACGCGCTATTCGCCTTTCTGGATTCATAGCCTGGACTTGGTTCCATCTCCGTAATCCAACGAATCAACAGCTTCAGATTCTCGTCCGAAATTTGCATATTGGGTGGCTCTGGAATCACCCCCCACACACCGGCGCCCCCATTTTTCACTTTCCTGAATAGCTGCTGCTGAACGTCCTGTCCGCGATATCTCGCCGACACATCTTTGAACGAAGGGCCAACAAGCCTCTTGTCCACGCCGTGACACGCTAGGCAGTTGTTCTTCTTTGCAATCGCCAAGGCTACCTCGGATTGAACGGTACTCTGCGGTGGAGTCGTCGAGCAGCCACAAATGCCAAGGGAAATGGCGAACACAGCTGACCAAACTCGTTTCATGTTTTCTCCTGCTTTAGTAATCGTGTAGATAGTCAGAGGCTCAGCGCATTTGCGAGGCCCAACGAGGCTGTAAAAAAACGTCGGGGCCGTTCAAACAGACCATTTCCAGGAGTGCTTGACCCCTTCCGACATCTGCGATCGTACGTTGTAGGCCGTTCTATGAGGTCGATTTTTCATGT
>JANNUE010000316.1:0-3860 GCA_031394895.1 Betaproteobacteria bacterium | reverse complement strand
TGGCGGCCTGGCCCAACCTGATGTAGCTCAGGCCGACATCGAGCAGCGTGTGCAGCTTGCGCGCAATGCCGGGTTGCGCCTTGAAGAAGTCATATGCGGCCTCGACCGTGAGGTCCAGAATCTGCGCAATGTTCTTGCCCTTGAACAACACTTCCAGCGTTTCGCGGTTGTAGCGTTTGCCGGCACAGACATCGCACGGCACATAGACGTCGGGCAAAAAGTGCATTTCGACGCGCACCATGCCGTCGCCCTGGCACGCTTCGCAGCGCCCGCCGCCGCCGCTGGCGCCAACGTTGAAGCTGAAGCGCCCGGGGCCGTAGCCGCGTTCGCGCGCCATCGGCACTTCGGCCATCAGTTCGCGAATCGGTGTGAACAGGCCGGTGTAGGTGGCCGGGTTCGAACGCGGCGTGCGCCCGATCGGCGACTGATCGACGTTAATCACCTTGTCGAAGTGCTCGATGCCCTCGATCGCCTCGTGCGGCGCCGGCTCGTCGTGGGCACGGTACAACTGGCGCGCCACCGCCTTGTACAGCGTGTCGTTGACCAGCGTCGATTTGCCGGATCCTGAGACGCCAGTGACGCAGGTGAACAGCCCAACCGGAATATCGACACTGACCGCACGCAGATTGTTTCCGCTGGCGTTGATGATTTGCAGCCGCTGCGGCTGGGCTTGCTTGGCGAGACTGTGTCGTTGTGTTGGCACCGCAATCTTCAGGCTGCCGGCCAGGTAGCGCCCGGTCAGCGAGTCGGGGCTGGCCTTGACCTGCTCGTAGCTGCCCTGCGCCACGACCCGCCCGCCGTGCACGCCGGCGCCCGGGCCCATGTCGATCACGTGGTCGGCGGCGCGCATCATGTCTTCGTCGTGCTCCACCACCAGCACGCTGTTGCCAATGTCGCGCAAGTGTTTGAGCGTGTCGATCAGGCGCGCGTTGTCGCGCTGGTGCAAGCCGATGCTCGGCTCGTCGAGCACGTACATGACGCCGGTCAGTCCGGAGCCGATTTGCGAGGCGAGACGAATGCGCTGCGACTCACCGCCGCTCAAGGTTTCGGCGCTGCGCTCCAGGCTCAGATAGTTCAGGCCGACGTCGTTGAGAAACTTCAGGCGCAGGCCGATTTCACGCACCACCTTGGCCGCAATTTCGCCCTTTGAGCCCTGCATCTGCAGCGCGTTGAAGTAGTCCCAGGCTTCGCGCAGCGTGACGCGGCTAATCTCAAAGATCGCGCGCGCCTGCGTCCCGTCGCCGATCTTGATGTGACGCGCCTCGCGCCGCAGCCGTGAGCCAGCGCACTCGACGCAGGGCTGGGTGCTGCGGTAGCGCGACAGGTCTTCGCGCACGACGGCCGAGTCGGTCTCGCGGTGGCGGCGCTGCATGTTCGGGATGATGCCTTCGAACGTATGCTTTTTGCTCAGCTTCTTGCCCTCTGAAAGGCCCGAGTCCATCACGTAGCTAAACCTGATCTCCTCCGCGCCGGAGCCGTGCAGCACCGCCTGTTGCACGCTCGCAGGCAGCGCCTCGAACGGTTGTTCGATGTCAAACTTGTAGTGTTTGGCCAGGCTTTCCAGTAGCGCAAAGTAATAGCCGTTGCGTCGGTCCCAGCCCTTGATCGCGCCGCTGGCCAGGCTCAAGGACGGGAATGCCACGACCCGCGTTGGGTCAAAAAATTCTTGCGAACCCAGGCCATCGCAGGCCGGGCAGGCGCCAACCGGCGAGTTGAACGAGAACAGGCGCGGCTCCAACTCGGCAATCGAGTAGCTGCAAACCGGGCAGGAGAATTTCGCATTGAACAGATGTTCCTTCGGCTTGGCCGCCGGGTGTTCCGCTCTGGCGTCGAGTTCGACCGCTATCGCGCGTCCGCCGGCCAGGCGCAGCGCGGCTTCAAAACTCTCGGCCAGACGCTGCTTCAGGTCGGGCCGGACCTTGACGCGGTCAATCACGACATCGACGTCGTGCTTCTCGGTTTTCTTCAGCTCCGGCAAGTTGTCAAATTCATAGGCCTGGCCATCGATGCGAAAGCGCACATAACCCTGCGCCTGCATGTCGGCGAAGACGTCGAGAAACTCGCCTTTCTTCTCGCGCGCCAGCGGCGCCACAATCATCAGCCGCGTCTCGGGAGGCAGCGCCAGCACGGCATCGACCATCTGGCTCACGGTCTGCGCCTGCAGTGGTAAATTGTGCTCCGGGCAGAACGGTGTGCCAGCGCGCGCAAACAGCAGGCGCAAGTAGTCGTGAATCTCGGTCACCGTGCCGACCGTTGAGCGCGGGTTGTGCGAGGTCGCTTTCTGCTCGATCGAAATCGCCGGCGACAGGCCCTCGATGACGTCCACATCGGGCTTGTCCATCAGTTGTAAAAACTGGCGTGCGTAGGTGGACAGGCTCTCCACATAACGGCGCTGCCCCTCGGCATACAAGGTGTCAAACGCCAGGCTCGATTTGCCGGAGCCGCTCAGGCCGGTGATGACGACCAGCCGGTTGCGCGGAATGTCAAGATCGATGTTCTTGAGGTTATGGGTGCGTGCGCCTCGGATGCTGATGGTCTGCTGCCGCAAGGCATTCGCGAGGTAGCTGTCGTCGGACGTGGAATTCAAGGTGGAATGTGCTCGGGGAAACGTGCCATGATAGTGAAAGATCAGGCGCTTGTCCGGTGCGGTTGCGTCAGATCGGGGACAATCGGGCGTTTTGTGGCTGCCGTAATGGTGGCTTTGTGTTGGAGAGTTCTGTTTTGCCTATTGTTGATGATCTGGTCGGGGAAGCAAACGCGCGGCTTGCCGGCCGCATGACGCCGCTGGAACTGCGCGCCAGCTTTTCACTGGCCTCGATTTTTGCGCTGCGCATGCTCGGGCTGTTTTTGATCATGCCGGTATTTGTGATCGAGGCGGCGCGCTATCCCGGTGGCAACGATACCGCCATGGTCGGGTTAACCATGGGTCTGTACGGTCTGACGCAGGCGATGCTGCAATTTTTGTATGGCCTGGCGTCGGACCGGGTCGGGCGCAAACCGGTGATCGTTTTTGGCTTGCTGCTGTTTGCGGCTGGCAGCGTGGTGGCAGCGCTGGCGCCAACGCTGACCTGGCTGGCCGTCGGCCGCGCCGTGCAGGGCGCCGGTGCGGTGTCGGCCGCCGTCACTGCGCTGCTGGCCGACCAGACGCGCGACGCGGTGCGCACCAAGTCAATGGCATTGGTCGGGGTCAGCATCGGGCTGATGTTTGCGCTGTCGCTGGTGGCGGCACCGGTGCTCGCCGCGCACATTGGACTGGTCGGCATCTTCGTGTTGACAGCGGTGCTGGCGCTGCTGGGTGTGGTGGCGGTGCTCTGGTGGGTGCCAGCGGAGCCGTTGAAACACAAAAATGAGCCGCGTGGCCGCGTGCTCGATGTCATCCGCTCAGCCGCGTTATTGCGCCTGAACTTTGGCGTGTTTATTTTGCATGCGGTGCAACTGGCGATGTGGCTGGCGCTGCCCGCCATGCTGATCAAGGCCGGTCTGGCGAGCGAACACCATTGGCAAGTCTATCTGCCGGCCGTGCTCGGATCGTTTGTCGTGATGGGCGGCAGCCTGTTTCAACTGGAGAAGCGCGGCTATTTGCGCGCCGTGTTCCTGACCTCGATCGTGTTGACCGCAGCGGTGCAATTGGCGCTGTACTGGCTGACGGGCGCGGCGCCGGGCGTGCTGCAACTGGGCTTGCTGCTGTTTGTGTTCTTCTATGCTTTCAACGTGCTGGAGGCGAGCCAGCCCAGCATGGTGTCGCGGCTGGCGCCAGCCGCGTCGCGCGGCGGCGCCCAGGGGGTTTTAAACACGCAGCAGACACTAGCGGTCTTTGTGGGGTGCGCCCGTGTCGGCTGGTTGGTCTAGCACGCTCGCGC
>JANNUE010000004.1:0-3896 GCA_031394895.1 Betaproteobacteria bacterium | reverse complement strand
GCTGCACACGCTGCTCGATGTCGGCCTGAGCTACATCAGGTTGGGCCAGGCCGCCACCACGCTGTCCGGCGGCGAGGCGCAGCGTGTCAAGCTGGCGCTGGAGCTAAGCAAACGCGATACCGGACGCACGCTCTACATCCTCGATGAGCCGACCACCGGGCTGCATTTTGCCGACATTGATCTGCTGCTCAAGGTTCTGCACCAACTGCGCGACGCCGGCAACACCATCGTCGTGATCGAACACAACCTGGACGTCATCAAAACCGCCGACTGGCTGATCGACATGGGACCCGAAGGTGGCGCCGGCGGCGGCCAGGTGGTCGGCATCGGCAGTCCGGAAGAACTTGCAGCGAATCCGGCCAGCCACACCGGGCGTTATTTGCAGCGGCTTTTGTAAACGGATAGCAATGTCGGGTTACGCCTGCGGCTAACCCGACCTACAAGTTAGCTACATCGACAGCGATCCTTCGCGGAGCTCAGTTTGCGTAGGTCGGATTAGCGCAGCGTAATCCGACAAGCTTGCCTACATCGACAGCGACCCTTCCCTGAACTCGGTCTTGTCGAGCCAGACATTGACCAGCACCGGCTTGCCGCTGCGAGCGAGTTCGCGGGCCCGCGCCAGCGCAGCCGGCACCTCGGCCATGCTCTTCACCAGGATGCCCTCGGCGCCGAAGCCGGCGACTACCTCGTGATAGGCGCTGCGCGCCAGCACGGTGGCCACGTCATCGTGCAGCATCTTGACCTGCTCGCGCGCAATTTGGGTCCAGCCGGCGTCGTTGCCGACGACCGCGATCACCGGGATGCCGTGGCGCACAAGGCTGTCGAACTCGACCAGACCGTAGCCACAGGCACCGTCGCCGAAGATGATCCAGACTTCGCCGTCCGGTCGGGCCAGCGCGGCGCCAAGCGCGAAGCCGGCGCCAACGCCCAGCGTGCCAAAGGCACCGGGGTCGAGCCAGCTCAGCGGTGCGCGCGGGTGCAGCACATAGGACGCGGTCGCGACAAAGTCGCCACCGTCAGCAACCAGCACGGCATTGTCGCCGGCCTCTTTTTCGAGTGCGCGAAGCAATGCAATCGGGTTGACGAATTCGCCTTCGAGCTGGGCCTGCTGATCGATCTCCATCTCACGCAGCTTGTCGCGTGCACGCAGTTGCGCCACCCATGCGCTGTGGCCGGCACTGGTCGCGCCGGCGGGACTGGCCGGCCAGGCTTGCGCCAGTGCCTGCAGGAACAGGCCGGCGTCGCCAATCGCGGCAATATCGGGTTTGCGGTTCAGCCGCGCGTCCCTGGCGCTGCGGTTGGTGGCAATCAGCGTGGCACTGCGCCGCACATGCTTGCCATAGTCGAGCCGGAAGTCGCACGGCACACCTGCCAGCAGCACGCAATCGGCTTCGCGCAGTGCCTGCCGGCGCTGATGACGCATGTGCAGCGCGTGGTCACGACCCAGCAAGCCGCGCGCCATGCCCGACAGATAGACCGGTATGCCGAGCTTGGCTACCGCTTGCGCCAACTGAGCAGCTTCGCTGGACAGCACCAGCGCCTGGCTGCCGATGACCAGCAGCGGCCGCTCGGCTTTGACCAGTGCCGCCATTGCCGCCTGCAACTGGCCATCGCTGGCGCGCGGCGCAACGACCGGTCGCGGTTGCGACGCGACCGGCTCCTGACTGCCGTGGAACATCTTCCTGACATGCCGGTTTAAGTAAAAGCGCAGCAGCCGGTCGGCCACCGACGTGCCTTTGCCGGCCGCATCGGCATACCACTGGCGGATCGACGCTTCGTCATACAGCAAATCAACCGGGCACTCGATGAACACCGGCCCCGGCACGCCGCTCTGCGCCACCTCGAACGCCTGGTCCACCGCGGGCCCAAGGTCGCAGACACGGCGAATCTTCAGGAACAACTTGACGTGCGGCGCCACCAGCGGCCGCTGGTCGATGTCTTGCAGCGCGCCGCGTCCCTGCAAAGCGGTCGGTGCCGCACCGCCGATCAGAATGACCGGCGACTGCGCCAGTTGCGCGTTCTTCAGCGCGGTGATGGTATTGCTGATGCCAGGGCCGGCAGTGACCGCCGCCACGCCCGGCAAGCCGAGCAGCCGCGCGCTGGCATCGGCGGCAAACACGGCGGTGGCTTCGTCGCGCAGATCGACGATGCGAATGCCACGCGCCTTGGATGCGCTCAGGATCGGCGAAATGTGGCCGCCGCACAGCGTGAAAATGCTGCGCACGCCGTGCGCCTGCAGCGCCTGGGCGACACGGTCGCCGCCGTGCTGGGGAAGGGAATTGGTTTGCATATTGTGACGGTTGACCTCTCAGCGAGTTGGCAATGATGAAAATACCTTTAGCCCGTCATTGCGAGCGAAGCGCGGCAATCCATGACCCTGGACTTCGTGGATTGCCACGTCGCTGCGCTCCTCGCAATGACGGGGGTAGCGTCATTGCGACGCGTAGCGCGGCGGTCCATGGTATCCGGGGTCATGGATTGCCACGTCGCTGCGCTCCTCGCAATGACGGGGGTAGCGTCATTGCGAGCGTAGCGCGGCAATCCATGCGGCTTCGTCATTGCGAGCGAAGCGCGGCAATCCATGACCCTGGACTTCGTGGATTGCCACGTCGCTGCGCTCCCCGCAATGACGATAAGAGGTATCTGTGCATTTTCTATGTCTCTCAAGCCCAGTGAACGACGCCCGGGCTGGCGTACCAGGCTGTCACTTGTGGCGCCACCGCCGCTTCAATGCGGCCACGCCTGATCTTCATGGTGGGCGTCAGGCAGCCATTCTCTATCGACCACGGGTCGGACACCACCACCAGCATGCGCAAGTGTTCATATTCGGCGAGTTTCTGATTCACGTCCGTCAGCAATTGGGCGAGCTCACTCTCGACCCGGGCGCGAACCTGCGGATCCGCCACGGTAGGGCGGATTGCTTCGGCCAGCACCACCATGCCGTAAGCCGACGCCTGGCCTACTCCCGAGACCAGCGAGAGCTCGACCAGCGGGTGGGCGTTGAGAAGGTTCTCGATCGGCGCCGGCGCAACATACTTGCCCTTGGCGGTCTTGAACAGTTCCTTGGCGCGACCCGTGATCTTGAGCAGGCCGTCGGGGCGCAGCTCGCCGAGGTCGCCGGTGCGAAAAAAACCATCCTCGGTGAACGACGCCGCGGTCAGCTCCGGCTGCTTGTAGTAGCCGTTGAATTGTCCGGGCGATTTGATCAGGACCTCGCCTTCCGGGCTGATGCGCACCTGCACGCCGACCTGCGCCACGCCGACGTAACCCGGCACACTGAACTGCGCGGTGGAGATGTGCGAATACGAGTTGTCCTCGGTCATGCCGTAGCCTTCGAACAGATTGAGACCGAGTTTGCGGTACCAGGCGATCAAATCGGCCGGAATCGGCGCCGAGGCGCTGGCGGCATGGGTCACTGCGTCCAGCCCCAGCCCTTTGAGCACCTTGCGTGCCACCAGGCGGCCGATGATCGGGATGCCGAGCAGCCGGTCGAGCTTCTTCGGCGCCATCTTGGCAAACACGCCCTGCTGAAACTTTAGCCACAAGCGCGGCACCGAGATGAACAATGTAGGCCGTGCCCGCTGCAGGTCCTGCAGGAAGGTGTCGAGCGACTCGGCAAAGAAGATGTGCGAGCCGCCATCCACCAGCGACGAGGCCTCGACGCCAGAGCGCTCCATGCTGTGCGCCAACGGCAAGTACGACAGCACGCGACCTTCGACGCCGGGGCCGACACTATTGCGCGAGAAGGTCGCAAAGCCCTCGGCGGCGCGGGTGTTGGTCCCAAAGTACCCAAACACGCCCTTGGGTTGTCGGGTCGCGCCCGTGGTTTTTAACACCATCCCCTTATGGTGGGCGGCGGGTTGCGCCCCACCGGCCAGCGGCTGAGTGCGTGTGCT
>JANNUE010000408.1:0-2857 GCA_031394895.1 Betaproteobacteria bacterium | reverse complement strand
CTTCTTCGGCTTGCTCGAAGAAAGTCGCGGCGTGCTGCTGCACCAAGCGGTACAGCGGGGTCTGTTCCGGGCAGTGGCGAGCGCAAGTGAACCGGCGTGCCATCCGGTGCCCGCTGGGGCTGCCGGTCGCCAAGCCTTCCGCCCAGGCGCACGCGCACCGGCGTCGCCTTCAAATCGACATCCGCTGCCGCACGCCGTCGGCCGCCATGTCCGCGCCGCGCCCGCGCAGCACGACTTCGCCGCGCTCCATCACCAGGTACTGATCGGCCAGTTCAGCCGCGAAGTCGCAGTACTGCTCCACCAGCACGATGGCCATGGTCTTGCGGTCGGCCAGCATGCAGATGACGCGGCCGATGTCCTTGATGATGCGGGGCTGGATGCCTTCGGTGGGCTTGTCGAGCATCAGCACCTGGGGGCCGGCGGCCAGCGTGCGGGCGATGGCCAACTGCTGTTGCTGGCCGCCCCACGCCTTGGCGCACAACAAGGGTTCTGCCCTCCATCAAGGAACTCGAAGCGTCTGGCAAGCGTCTTGCGGCGGCATCGCGGCGGGGCTGTTCTGCGGTGACGGACACGCGCGGGACGCGCCCCGGTTGCACTGGCGCGCGCTGACCGGCATCATCGGTCCGGCACCGCGCCGCCCCGGCCGGCCACTCAACTTTGCCCGACCTTGCCCACCGCCATGTCCGATCAGACCGTCGCCCGTACTCTCGAACTGCGCAGCGAATCGCGCCGTCCCGTCACGCGCAAGCCCCGCGGCGGATTCGCGGTCCGTGTCGGCGAACGATTCATCGACGTGGTCGGGTTCCAGGACGTGTCGACGACGGGCCTCCGCCTGCACCTCGCCGCGCCAGTTGGCGTGTCGACGGCCATCGTGCTGCACTACCGGGATGCCACGAACAACGTCCAGCTCAATGGCATCACCTGCTGGGAGTCGCCGCTGGACGACATGCCTGACGGTCCATGCATCGTCGGCATCGAGCTACTGAGCCCGACGACGCTCCTCAACCTGTTCTGATCCGCGTGAGGGTGCGCCAGACCGCTTCCATCGGTCCCGTAGCCGCCGTGACACAGCCGACTCCAGCGGCCCTGTTCGCCGGGTCGCCTGAACGGTCAGGGTTGGGCTGCCCAAGGTCGCTTGCAGCGTTTGGCCGCAAGTGCAAGCCCTGCCGCTGGCAGTGATCTGCGCGCTGTGCCCCGGCCGCAATGATGTTTGGCTCGCCGGCCGCCGCCCGCTCGAGGCGCAGCGACACCGCACACCGGGGCCAACGAGATTTCAAACGCACGGGCAAGGCCCAAGACTCTGCGAAGCGAAACGCCCGGCCGGGACCGGCGCCCAGGCGTTGTTCACGCCGCGCAATCTCCGCCGGTACATCGAGCCCGTCGTTGACGGGGCGGCTGTCGCTCTCTTCGGCCAGCTTGAGCAGCAGTTGCACTTCTTCGCGCAGCTGAGCCTCGATCTTGTTGGCGTGATCCCACGACAGCGCCTTGTGCTTGCTGGCATTGGCTGCGATCTTGGTACCGACCAGCGCGATGTTGCCCAGCTTCAGGCATTATGAGTTTTACAGCCTGACGCTGTTCCTGGTGCTGGACACCGCCGCCGTGATGGTGTGGCGATGGCGGGTGGGCGGTTGATTCAGGCCTGATCGGATCCATCTGATCGGCGGCAGCGGCTTGGGTGAGACCACGGTCGGTCGGCTGTTTGCCGCACACCTGCATGGCCGCGACGCGCCCGCGGCTGCGAGCGCCTTGCCGCTACGCACTCGCTGCCGCGAGCGCCTGGTCAACATCCCACAGGATGTCGTCGATGTGCTCCAGGCCCACAGAGATGCGCACCATGTCAGGCGGCACCCCGGCAGCCAGTTGCTGCGCAGCGTCGAGCTGACGGTGCGTGGTGCTGGCCGGGTGGCTGATGAGCGTGCGCGTGTCGCCGATGTTGACGAGATGGCTCATGAACTGCGCGCTCTCGATGAAGGTCACGCCGCGCTCGACGCCGCCCTTGACCCCGAAGGCCAGCAGACCCGATGCGCCGCGCATCTGGCGCTGCATCAGCGCGTGCTGCGGGTGGTCCGGCAGGCCGGGGTAGTTGACCCAGCTCACGGCCGGGTGGTCGCGCAGATGCTCCGCCACGCGCAGCGCGTTCGCACAATGCCGCTCCATGCGCAGAGGCAGCGTCTCCACGCCCTGCAGGATCTGCCAGGCCGACATCGGCGACAGCGCGGCGCCGTAGACGCGCAGCGTCTCCATGCGGCAGCGCATCGTGAAGCCGAAGTCGCCGAAGGTCTCGTAGAACTTGACGCCGTGGTAGCCCGGGCTGGGCTCGGTCATGCCCGCAAACTTGCCGTTGTCCCAGGGGAACTTGCCACTCTCCACCACGACGCCGCCCAAGGTGGTGCCGTGGCCGGCCAGGTACTTGGTGGCACTGTGCACCACGATATCGGCGCCCAGCGCACAGGGGTTGCACAGGAATGGGCTGGGCACCGTGTTGTCGACGATCAGCGGCACGCCGTGCGCGTGCGCCACCGCCGCGATGGCCGTTATGTCCAGCACCACCAGGCTCGGGTTGCCCAGGGTCTCGGCAAACACGGCGCGCGTATTGGGGCGCAGCGCGGCGGCAAAGGCATCGGCGCTCGTCGCGTCCACAAACGTGGTCTCGATGCCAAACTTCTTCAGGTTGACGGCCAGCATGGTCACGCTGCCACCGTACAGCGCACCAGCCGCCACCACATGGTCGCCGGCCTGCAGGATGGTCATCAGCGCCATCGCCTCGGCGGCCATGCCACTGGCGCTGGCCACGGCGGCACGGCCGCCTTCGAGCGCTGCCACGCGCTCCTCCAGCGCCGCCACCGTCGGGTTGCTC
>JANNUE010000386.1:0-1508 GCA_031394895.1 Betaproteobacteria bacterium | reverse complement strand
GGTGGTTTGTCCATTGCCGCCCACCTGAGCCTGGTAATGCAGCACGAATTGTTCCAGGCGAACAGCTTCAGTTAGGTCGGCTTCCAGGGCGGCGCGGGCAGTGACAATGGCCTGCATTTCCAGGTCAAAAAACCGCAGCGTGCCACCACCATCCGCCTTGGCCTGGTACATGGCCAGATCAGCGTGTTGCAGCAAGTCCTCGGTGGAGCACTGTTGGTCCAAAAAGAGTGCAATCCCAATGCTGGCGGTGTGCCGGTATTCCTGACCAGCCAGGTCGTAGGGCTGGTGCAACTGCGCCAGAATCTTCTGACCCACGCCATCGGCCTGGGCACTGGCCTCAGTCCCCTGCGTGCCCAGGCCTTCGAGCAACACGACAAACTCGTCCCCGCCCAGACGCGCCACCATGTCGGTATCGCGCACGCAGGTGAGCAGGCGCTGTGCCGCCTCTTGCAGCAACAGGTCACCTTTGCTGTGGCCACGGGTGTCGTTGAGGGTTTTGAAATTGTCCAGGTCAATGAACAGCAGTGCACCGCCGGTCCCGTTGCGCTGGCTTGACGCCAAGGCATGTTGCAGGCGATCGAGCAACAATCGGCGATTGGGCAGGCTGGTGAGTGGATCGTAGAAGGCCAAGCGCTGGATTTCATTCTCGGCCGACTTGCGCCGGGTGATGTCGGTCAGGGTGGAGACGTAGTGGCTGACCTGGTCTCGCGCGTCTTTGACCGCCGTGATAGTCAGCCACTCGGGAAACACTTCGCCATTCTTGCGTCGATTCCTGATTTCCCCCTGCCAAGTGCCCGTACGGGCAATGCTGTCCTGCATGGCAGCGTAAAAGGCCTCATCGTGGTGTCCCGAGCGCAGCAGCCGGGGCGTCTGGCCAACGGCCTCGTCGGCGCTGTAGCCGGTGATCTGGATGAAAGCGTTATTGACGCGCAGGATGGTGCCGCTGGCATCGGTAATGAACATACCTTCCTGCGCTTCAAAGGCGGTGACAGCCACGCGCAGGGCCGATTCGGTGCGTTTGCGGTCCGTGATGTCGCTGAACACCCCCACGTAATGGCGCACTTGCCCCTGTGCGTCGTGGGAGGCCGTTATCGACAGCCATTCGGGAAAAACACGGCCATCACGGGCGCGATTCCAGATTTCCCCGGCCCACGCCCCCTCGGTCTTGAGCTGGGCCCACATGGCGGCATAAAAGGCGGTGTCCTGGCGCCCTGATTTGAGCAAAGCAGGGGTATAACCCAGTGCCTGGTCGGCGGTGTAGCCGCTGATGCGGGTAAAGGCCGCGTTGACGGAAACGATGGTACCCGCCGCATCGGTGATCAGCACACCTTCGCTCATCTCGGCAATGGCACTGCCGGCCAGGCGCAACTCGCCCACTGTGGCGGTCAGGGCCCGACGTGAGGCCTGCAGCTCCGCCACCAGGGATTGGAACGATTGGCCCAACTGACCCAATTCGCGGGGCTGCCCGTCAGGCAGAGTGACGGCATGATCGGGATCGCGGCGCAGGG
>JANNUE010000305.1:0-2596 GCA_031394895.1 Betaproteobacteria bacterium | reverse complement strand
CGGCGGCCTTGAGACCATCGACCAGCTTTTGGCGCATGGCCTTGATGCGCACACGCATTTCGCCCAGCTCTTTCTCCCACAGCGCGCGCAGTTGCGCATCGCCCAGCACGGCCGCGACGATGGCGCCGCCATGGGTTGGCGGGTTGCTGTAGTTGGTGCGAATCACAATCTTGAGTTGGCTCAGCACGCGGCCGGCTTCTTCCTTGCTGTCGCATAGCACGCTCAGCGCCCCAACGCGCTCGCCGTACAGGCTGAAGCTCTTGCTGAAGCTGGTGGCAACAAAAAAGGTCAGGCCGGCGGCAACAAACTTTTGCACCACAGCGCCATCTTCTGCCAGGCCGTTGGCAAAGCCCTGGTACGCCATGTCCAGGAACGGCACCAGATTCTTTGCCTTGACGACGGTAACGACCTGATCCCATTGGGCTGGCGTGATGTCGTAACCGGTCGGGTTGTGGCAGCACGCATGCAGCACGACGACGGTGCCGGCAGCGGCAGCATTCAGGTCAGCCAGCATGCCGTCGAAGTTCAGGCCGCGCGTTGCTGCGTCGTAGTAGCGGTAGCTTTCCACGGTGAAACCGGCGTTGTTGAACAGCGCACGGTGGTTCTCCCAGCTCGGGTCGGAAATCAGCACTTTGGCATTCGGATTGAGGTGCTTGAGAAAGTCGGCGCCGACCTTGAGGCCACCGGTGCCGCCGAGCGCCTGGATGGTCGCCACACGACCGCTTGTCACCGCATCGCTGTCGGCACCAAACACCAACGCCTTGACGGCTGCGTCATACGCCACGATGCCGTCGATCGGCAAGTAGCCGCGCGCTTTGGGTGCTTCCATCATGGTCTTCTCGGCGGCCTGCACACAGGCGAGCAGGGGCAGCTTGCCGTTGTCGTCGTAATAGACGCCGACGCCCAGGTTGACCTTGGCCGGATTGGTATCGGCCGCAAACTGCTCGTTCAAACCCAGAATCGGGTCACGCGGGGCCATTTCGACAGCGGAGAAGAAAGACATGGGGGGTTCCTGGTTAAGAGTTGGAAAAACAAAAAGTGCAGAAGTGATCCGGGTTAACCCTGCATTTTACCGGGGTCTTTGGTAGTCTCTTTTGTTGCGCCTGGCGCAGCGTGCTGCGACTAGTCGATATCATTGCCGGTTGACTTTCCGTTTGTCTCGCCCTTTGAATCGTCCCCACATGCCAACCTCGCTGATCGCCCTTGCCGCTTCCGATGACGACGACCAGATTCGGCCGGGCAAGTTCGTTCATTTCCCGGACTCTCCATTCGATCTTTACCAGCCCTATCCCCCGGCGGGCGACCAGCCCGAGGCGATTGACAAGCTGGTTGACGGCATCAATGACGGCGAGGTGTTCCAGACGCTGCTCGGCGTGACCGGCTCCGGCAAGACCTTCACCATGGCCAACGTGATTGCACGGCTCGGCCGGCCGGCGATTGTGTTTGCGCCCAACAAGACGCTGGCGGCGCAGCTCTACAGCGAGTTTCGCGAGTTCTTTCCCAACAATGCGGTGGAGTATTTTGTCAGCTATTACGACTACTACCAGCCCGAGGCCTATGTGCCACAGCGCGACCTGTTTATCGAGAAAGACTCGGCCATCAACGAGCACATTGAGCAGATGCGCCTGAGCTGTACCAAGAGCGTGCTGGAGCGCCGCGACGTGGTGATCGTCGCGTCGGTGTCGGCGATTTACGGTATTGGCCAGCCCGAGGCCTATCACAAGATGGTGATGACGCTGCGTGCTGGCGACAAGCTGGGCCAGCGCGACGTCATCACGCAACTGGTTCGCATGCAGTACCAGCGCAACGACGTTGACTTTTCGCGCGGCAAGTTCCGCGTGCGCGGCGACACCATTGACGTGTTTCCGGCCGAGCACAGCGAGATGGCGATTCGCATCGAGCTGTTTGACGACGAGATTGAGTCGCTGCAACTGTTCGACCCACTGACTGGCCGCATCCGGCAAAAAATTCCGCGCTTCACGGTCTATCCGAGCAGCCATTACGTGACGCCGCGCGAGCAGGTGATGGCGGCGGTCGAGACCATCAAGGTGGAACTGTCTGACCGGATCAAGGACTTTGTCAGCCAGGGCAAACTGGTGGAAGCGCAGCGCCTGGAGCAGCGCACCCGTTTCGATCTGGAAATGCTGAGCGAAGTGGGCCATTGCAAGGGCATCGAGAATTACTCACGTCACCTCTCCGGTGCCGCGCCGGGTGAACCACCGGCCACCCTGACCGATTACCTGCCCAAGGACGCTTTGATGTTCCTGGACGAAAGCCACGTGTTGATCGGCCAGTTTGGCGGCATGTACAACGGCGACCGCTCGCGCAAGACCACGCTGGTCGAGTACGGGTTCCGGCTGCCCAGCGCGCTGGACAACCGGCCGCTCAAGTTCGAGGAGTTCCAGGCCCGCATGCGCCAGGCGATCTTCGTCTCGGCGACGCCCGCGCAATGGGAGCAGGAGCATGCCGGGCAGGTGGTCGAGCAGCTGGTGCGTCCGACCGGTCTGGTTGATCCGCAGATTGAAGTGCGCCCGGCCACCAATCAGGTGGATGATTTAATGTCCGAGGTCAGCCTGCGCACGGCCAAGGGCGAGCG
>JANNUE010000363.1:0-2956 GCA_031394895.1 Betaproteobacteria bacterium | reverse complement strand
CCACCGAGCAGGGCACCAGCAACGACAGCAGCCAGGCGTAGCGCTTGCGGTCGCGGTAGGGCGGCTGGGTGTCTTGAGTTGGGCCGGTTTGCATGGGACTGAATTTTGCGCTCAAACGCTTGTTGGCAGATGCCAGTGTTTCCCCTAGTGCTCAGGCAACTTTACCCGCAAGCGCTCACGCAGCCAGCGCATCAGACTACCCAACAGCGGCAGTTTGGCATATAGCTCGTTGGCGGCGTCCCAGTAATCGCGGTGCACCGCTACCAGACCGTTGCTTGCATAGCGCAGATGGCTGGCGCCGTGGATGCAAATGGTAGTCTGGGAGCCCTGGCGCTTGAACGTGAAGTCCCAGGTCAGAAAAGCTTGCTCGCCTTGCGTGATGGCGTCCAGCACGACAAAGCGCGGCTCAATCAGGGTGTCAAACATGTGGAGAAAAACTGCATGGATCGCTGGCAGGCCCTGCACCGCGTTGAACGGGTCGGTAAAGCGAGCGTCGTTGTCGTACACCTGGCCAACACGGTGCAGGCTCTGGCGTGACAGTGTTTCAAAGAAACACGCAACGCGTTCGGTTCGCGCATCGGCAAGGTCTGGATGGATCGATGTTTTCACGTTTGCAGGGCTCGCCGAATGAGGGCGAAGTAGAGTGTGTCGGGCAAGTGTCGCAACAGGCTCAGCCAGATGGTGAAGCGCTTTGGGAAGTTCATCTGGAAGTCCCCTCGGGCCCAGCCGCGCAAGATGTTTTGCGCCGCCACTTGTGGCGTAATGAGGGCCGGCATGGAAAACTTGTTTTGTGCCGTCAACGGCGTTTCGACAAAGCCCGGGTTGATGACCGAGACACCAATGTTGTGCTGGTGCAGGTCCAGGTACAAGGTCTCCGCCAGATTACCCAGCGCGGCCTTGGTCGGGCCGTAGGCCAGTGAATTGGGCAGGCCACGAAAGCCAGCCACGCTGCTGATCAGGCTGATATGTCCGCGCTGGCTCTGGTTGAATGCCGGCAGCACCGCCTCCAGCATGTGCAGGGCGCCAACGTAATTGATGCTCTGATGGCGCAACATCTCTTGCAGATTGAAGTTGGTGGCGCGTTGCGCCTTGTAGTGACCAGCGCAGTAGATGGCGAGGTCAATCTGTCCGGAGGTTTGAATCAGCTTTCGCGCTGCAGCGCGCATCGCGTTGACATCGCTGGCGTCCAGCGGCAGTGCGACGCTGCCCGGGTGTTCGGCGACAAAGCTTCGAAGTGCCTCGACATTTCGTGCTGACAATGCCACGACGGCGCCGCGCTGGTGCAGTTCGTGAGCGAGGGCGCGTCCGATGCCCGATGACGCTCCCACCAGCCAGACCACGCGGCCATGCCAATCGGCAAGCTTGGGATTGAGTGCCATGTGCTGTGTGAGAATCAATTTTTGTGAAACGACAGCGTGACTTCGCCCAGGCGGATGCCGAACTTGCTCATCACCGCCTTGTTCAGCATGGTGTGCTCGTCCACCAGGTACATCCAGTCGTCAAATTGCACCTGCCAAACCTTGCCATCCACTGGAAGCGCCATCGTGTACTGCCAATTGAAAGCGTTGCCGCTGGCTTGTCCCTGCGCCAGGCCCACCACGTCGGCGGCGCTACCCGTGTAGCGGCCATCCGCGCTGCGCTTGAGATGCCAGATGCGCTGCTGCGTGCTGCCATCGCTGTAACTGAATTGCTCATCCAGCGTGCCTTCATCACCCTGCCAGCTTCCGTTCATGCGCACCACAAAGCGCTTTACGACATGGCCCGACCGGTCGGTGAAGATGCCGTGCGCCAGCAGTGGGCCGTTGAAGTAACTGCGCAGGTCGAGTGTTGGCGTTTCATTGGCGTACTCGGCCACGCTCGGGGCCGCGCAGCCTTGCAAGCCGAGACTGGCGAGTGTGATCGTGCATATGCCGAGGACGCGGCGCAGAACTGTAGCGGGGTGGTGTTGTGTCATGGGTGAACTCCAGGGCGTGGGTAATGATGTTGGGTGCGCCACAGCAAGGCTGCAGCGCCGAGTTTTAGCGCGCATGGCAGCGCGCCGTAGGCCAGGCTGAGTGCTATCAGGGCCGATGGTTCGCGCGCACCGTTGCTGTAGCCGGCCAGTGCCAGCAAGGGCAGGGTCAGGCCGGCGGCCAGTGCCAGATTGAGTTTGGTGGCGCAGGCCCACCAGCCGAAGAATTGGCCCTCACCACGCCGGGCTGCGCCTGACTGTTGCACAACACCGGTGAGCAATGCGCCGGGGATGGCGAGGTCAGCCCCCAGCGCCATGCCACTGGCAGCGCAGATGACATAAAACTGATAGACATCGCCTGCAACCAGTGTCGGCACGGCGGCAAAAGTGGCGATGCTCAAGGCCATCCCAAGCAGCCAGCTGCGCGTCAAACCGAGGCTCGCCACCAGCCGCACCCAAAGCGGCAGACCGAGGGCAGCGCAAACAAAGTAAGCGGCCAGAAATAGCGGTGTCCGGCCAGGCGCCTGCAGCAGGTCGCTGACAAAAAATGGTAACAGTGTGGCGGGGATGGCAGCGGCGATGCCGTTGAGCATGAAGACGGCCAGCAACGCGCGAAATGCCGGTGACGCCCACGGTGACGCGCCAAGTGCCGCTGGCGTGTCTGCCGAAGCGGGTAGCGCGTTGGCTTCTGGCATGTGTCCCGATCTGGCCAGCAGCAGCACGCCAACCGCCAGACCCAGCGCCAGCACCAGGCTCATGGCGGGCAGCCCCAGCCATGCCGGCAACAAACTGGCCAGTACAACGCCAAGCAGCGCGGCACTTTCGCGCCAGGCGACGATGCGCGCGCGCATTTGCTCGGTGCCGCCCCAGCGTGCACCCCAGGCCTGATGCACGATCGACACGACGCTGAAGGCCAGGTAGGTCAACATCAGCGCCGCAGACAGCCAGATCAGCAGTTTCGCGCTATCGGCGCTAGCACCAGCGGTGACCATCGCTGGCTGCGGC
>JANNUE010000328.1:0-1694 GCA_031394895.1 Betaproteobacteria bacterium | reverse complement strand
GGAAGCCTTTGGGCAGCACATGCTGCAAGACCAGCCACAGGAAGTGCGCGCCGGCAACGGTCCTACGTTCCATCGTCCCGGTCTTGGCGTCGCGATAACGGAAGCTCACCTGAGCGTTGTCGCAAGCGACGATATCCTTTTCGGCGATGACGCCCCGGTAAAGATAGCGCCCGAGGTAGATCAGCGCTGGCTCGCCGTTGCCGACGGCTTTGCAATCCACCACCCACTTCTCGGGGTAGCAGCCGGGACGCGTCAATCCGGCGGCTGCGATGGCTGCGAGCATCTTCGCGCGGAAGACCTTGGCCAGCGCCTTGTGGTTAAACAAATAGCCGCCCTTGGCCTTGCCACGCCGTTTGGTTCGCCATTGTTTGCGCTTGCCATCGAGCGCTGCCGCAGGCATCACGAGATGAACGTGAGGATGAAACTCCAACTGGCGCGTGTTCGTATGCAACACCGCAATGGCGCCGGGCGTGCCCTGGAGCTGCTGGTCGTTGTGGCTGAAGGTACGCACCGTCTCCCAACAGCAGCGCATCAGCAGCTCGTAGACGACGCTCTGGTGCGCCCAGGTCAGCGCCCTGAATTCGGCAGGCAGGGTGAAGGTCATCATGAAGTACTCGGCAGGCACCTGCTTCTTCAGTTGACGTTCCAGCCATTGCTGACTCTCATGGTGCTGACAGTGCGGGCAGTGGCGATGGCCGCAAGAGTGCGGCACCAGGATCTGATGCGCACATTGCGAGCACTTGACCTGCATCTTGAGGCTGGCTTGCGTGCGGCATTGTTTTATGGCCGCGAGTGCCCGAGTGTGCTCAGGCCGGAGTCGGTCCCAGTAGTGCGCCAGGAACTCCGCCTCGAAGGTGTCGATGACCGAAGCCAGGCGGATCATTTGACCTTCCCCCAGGTGATGCCGAAGCCGTCCATCAGGGCGTTGATGCGATCGATGGCGTGATGCTGGGTCTGGTCGGTGAGATGGGTATAGCGCACGGTGGTGAGAATGGAGTGATGGCCGAGGATCTTCTGCACCTCGATCAGCTCGACACCGGCCTCGATCAGGTGAGTGGCATAGCTGTGGCGCAAGCAGTGGGGAGTGATCTTTTTTTTAGACCACAGGCCGCAACCACCTGGTGCAGCGTAGTCTGCACGCCACCACGATCCATGGCCGTCGTGGCACTCGCCGCACCCTTCACCCCACCGTGGCGGTTGGGAAACAACAGCACCGGGTTGCGATGCACTTGCCAGAAGCGTTGCAAGACCTTATGTGTGGCTTGCGGCAGGGGCACGAAGCGATCCCGGTTGCCCTTGGCATTGCGGATATGCACGCGCTCGCGCTCAGCATCAATATCGCCCACCTGCAGCCGCAGCCCTTCGCCCAGGCGCAATCCCAGACTATAGAGGATGAAGAAGAACACCCGGTAACTGACCACGCGGGTGGCGGCGAAGATCCGCTTGGCCTGCGCGAGCGTGACAATGTCCGGCAAGCGCATGCTCTTGGGGGGCTTGATCAGACCGGGCGCCACCCAGGGCTTGCGCAACACATGCGCGTAGTAGAACTTCAACCCGTACAGGTCAAGCTTGACCGAACTCCAGGAGTGCGAGGTCACCAGCTCGGTGAAGTAGTCCGTCAGTTGCGCTTCGGACAGATCGTCAATTTGCTGCTCAAAGCGCGCCCCGATGCGGCGGATGGCGCGAGAATAGGC
>JANNUE010000303.1:0-8229 GCA_031394895.1 Betaproteobacteria bacterium | reverse complement strand
CCACCTTCGGCGTATTGCTGAACACCAGTAATTCCCTTTGCTTTCTTGCACAAGGTTCGCCCATTCAGCGAACGCCCGACTTATCCGTGGTGATCCGCGGTGTAACAAACACCAGTAGCTCTCTCTTGGTCTGTGTCCGCGACTTGTTCTTGAACAAATTCCCGACGCCGGGCAAGTCGCCAAACCACGGTACCTTGGCCACATCCTCTTGCTCTTGCAGTTCGAAAATACCGCCGATAACCACGGTGCCGCCGTTATCCACCAGAACTTGGGTGACGATATTCTTGACATTGATGGCTGGGCCGGCGTTTTGCGTCTCTGCTCCCCTGACGTCCTTGCTGACATCGAGATCCATGATGACAGTGCCTTCGGGCGTTATTTGCGGCGTCACCTCAAGTCGCAGGTTGGCATCCTTGAACGAAGTGGTGCAACTGGTGCCGGTATTGGAGCAGGTGATATAGGGAATTTGCTCCCCCTGCTTGATGGTCGCCTTCTTGCCATCAGCCGTGACCACGCGCGGGCTGGACACGAGGCGCCCCTTGCCGTCGGCTTCCAGCGCGGAGATTTCAAGGTTAAGGAAGCGATTGGCAATGGAGCTAAAAATCGAGACACCAAAAGTGGCAATATTGCCCATGCCCATGTTGCTGGCTGGCATGTTCACAAAATTACCGGAAGTATTTACCGCTCCGCCAGCTCCGCTGGCAGCCACCGCGTCGCCGTAGCTGGTTCCAAAAACAATGCGGTCATTCCCCGACAGCCGATAGCCGCCATCGCCGCCTCTGCCTGCTCGGAGGTCGGTGGCACCAAACTTCACGCCCAACGATTTTCCGAACGAGTCGCTTGCCTCCACAATCCTGACTTCGATCATGACTTGGCGCACAGCGACATCGAGCTTTTGCAGCAGTTGCGTCACCTGCTCCAACCGGGACGACACATCGGTGACAAATAGCTGATTGGTCCGTGGATCGGCGGTCGCACTGCCGCGAGCAGACAGTGTGCGGCTGGCGCCCTTCTCGGCGCCGGTGGCACCGTTCAATTGGGCCGCGATCTCCGCCGCCTTGGCATAATTCATCTGGAATGACTGCGTACGAACTGGCTCAAGACTGAGTACGGCGGCCTTCGATTCAAGCTCAAGCTTCTCCTTGGCAATGATCTCATCCTTGGGCGCAATCCAGATCACGTTGTCGGTCTTGCGCATGCCGAGTCCCTTGGCCTGCAAAATAATATCCAGCGCCTGATCCCACGGCACATCCTGCAGTCGCAGTGTGACGGCACCCGTCACCGAGTCTGACGTGACGATGTTGAAATTCGTGAAGTCTGCAATCACCTGTAACAGCGAGCGAACCTCGATGTTCTGAAAATTCAATGACAGTTTTTGCCCGCTGTATCCCGGTCCCTGAGTCAGTTTTGAAGGATCAACCTTCAGGGGCTTGACTTCCACCACAAACTGCTCATTGCTTTGGTACGCACTGTGAACCCATTGCCCCTTTGGCTCAATGATCATGCGCACCCGGTCTCCGGACTGAGATGTTGTCACCGTTTGCACGGGCGTGCCAAAGTCAGTCACATCCATGCGGCGACGCATGCCCTCGGGCAAGGACGACTTCATGAACTCAACGACCAGCGTCTGCCCTTGCTGACGGATATCAACACCAACCTGATTGTTCGGCAAGTCAACGATGACGCGGCCGGAGCCTTCCTCGCCGCGCCGGAAATCCAGATCTTTGAGCGGCAATGTGTCGCGGCTACGGCTTTCGGCAAAGACCGGTGCGGCAGATGCAACCGGCGCGGCGACCGCCACCGAATCGAGCAGTACCAACAGCGATTTACCTTGCAACTGTGCCTTGTAAGTAGTGGCCTGTTTCAAATTGAGCACGACGCGTGTGCGTTCCCCGGCTTGCACCACAGTGACCGATTTCAAATTGCCCTGGTTGATATCGATGGTGGAACGCCCCAGCGAACTTGATATACCCGGGAAGTCAAGGGCAATCCTGGCCGGCGACTGGATTGAAAACCCGGTTGGCACCGCAGCCAATGGCTGGGTCAGATCAATTTTGACGACCTCAACACCGCCCTGAATGGAGCCTGACACCGCCTCTATCGCACCCTGGGCTTGTACAGCAACCGCCGTCAGCGTCAGCCACATAGTCAGAAACACCTGTGCCCACATGCGTTTCCCCAACCCGTAGTTCTGACTATTCATTTCAACCTCTCTTGCAACTGCAAAGTAGCAGTGCGTTCAATCCATTCGCCCGTTGCGTCTTGCACAATTTCGCGCAGCCTTACTGTTGTATCAGTAATCGCGGTAACCCGCCCATAGTTTTGTCCAAGGTGGTTGCCACTTCGCACCTGGTATAGCAGGTTATCGACCTTGACCAGCGCCGCCGTTTGACCGTCCCGGGTCAAACTTCCAACCAGCGTCATCACGTCCAGCGGAAACGACTCCAGCGCCTCTTTGCGACGCGCCAGTTCGGGTGCTATCAAGGCACCGCTGGCTGCGCCCTGCGCTGATTGACGCTTGAAGGCTTGCGCCAGTTTCTGGTTGCTGAAGGGCTCGGTCGCGGCAACTTCGGCGTAGCTTTCCGGCTTGAACTTCTTGGGTTCAGAAACCGGGGCAATCTGGGGTCGGGTCTGACTTCGTTGTGTTGCCATCCATTGACGCAACTCATCTTCACCCGAAACACCACATCCGGCAAGCACCAGGAACAAGGCGATCGAGCCAATTGCGCGCACGCAGATCATTCGCC
Organism: Betaproteobacteria bacterium; assembly: GCA_031394895.1. Lineage (GTDB taxonomy): Bacteria > Pseudomonadota > Gammaproteobacteria > Burkholderiales > Burkholderiaceae_C > Rhodoferax. The sequence continues at coordinate 5,482 of JANNUE010000303.1, read as the reverse complement.
TGGGCATCATTTCTTCGCCCCTTTTGGCGGCGCCGCCTTGCGTTGCGCCAGGATTTCTTCGGCATCCAGATAACGAAATGTCTTGGCGGTGGTATCCATGATCAAGGTTCCGTCCTTGCCAGGCACGATAGCCAGATTATTCAGCGTCACGATGCGAGAGAGATTGGCAATATCGGCCGCAAAAGCGCCAATGTCGTGATAGCGACCATTGACGCGTACCGCAATGGGCAATTCCGCGTAATAGTCCTTGACTAGAACCTGCCCGGGGCGGAACAGCTCAAACTGCAAGCTACGCCCCAAGCCTGCCTGGTTGATGTCCGACAGCAACGCATCCATTTCTGCCTTGCTCGGCAATTGTTTTTCCAGCTGTGTCACGTACTGCAACACCTGTTCGCGCTGCCGCTTCAACGCCTCCAGATTGACCGCCTTGGCCAGCTTTACCTTGTATTCCTCGCGCAGCTTCACTTCCTTGGCCTGCTCCGCTTCCAACTCCAACTGGGACGAGTTCAGCCAGGTAAACCATAGCGCCACCAACAACAGGCCGGCGACCGCCACAAACAGCAGATAGCGCGGGACCAAAGGCCACACCGACGGATCCTTGGGATCCAGGTTGCGCAGTTGTTTGACGACCTTGTCCCGCCAAAGCGGGAAATCAAACTTCAACAAGGATTTGTTTGCCATGGTTGCCCGGCTCCTATTTCTTGACAGAAGCAGAGGCGGCAGCTACCGGAACAACTGCCCCGGCCGCCGCCTGCGACCGTTCAGCTTCACTGGCACGGGTCAACCGGACACGAATGGTGAAATTGGCCACGCGCCGGAGATCTTTGGGTGTTATCGCCACGGAGCCAGCCACAATTTCCACCAACTCTGGTTTCGAAAACCAGGGTGTTTTGTTTGTCAGATTGCGCAGGAATTCAGAGACACGTTCATTCGACTGCGCAACCCCCTGCAAAGTGACATTCTGATTATCCTGACGCATGCTGGTGAAATAAACACCGTCAGGCTGTTGGCGGACCAATTCGGTCAACAGGTGAGTCGGCATATTGCGGTCGGCCTGAAGATCTTCAACTGCCTGCTGCCTGGCTTTCAGCGCGGTAATCTCGGCCTCAAGCGCAGCAATATCCTTGATTTGCTCATCAAAGCGTTTGATCTCTGACTGCAACAGATTGTTCTTGCCTTGTTGCTCGGAGATCTGGGCTCCGTACCACAGGAAAATCACCGCTGCGAGCAAGCCACCGATGACAACCGACGCCAGCAAACCGACGTTAAATGCGTCTTTGCGCTGTTTGCGCGCGGCATCCCGATGCGGAAGCAGATTGATCAGTATCACTGCGCGAACCTCCGCAAGGCCAGTCCGCAGGATGTGAGGTAAGACGGCGCTTCCCGATTCATCCGCTCCACACGCACACCATCACCGATCTCCATGCCGGCAAACGGATTGACCAGACTGCAAGGAAATGTGGTTTGCTGGGTGACTGCTGTTGTCAGGCCGGCCAACGCCGCCGAACCACCTGCAAGCATGACAAAGTCCACCTTGTTATGCGGCGTGCTGGTAAAGAAGAACTGCAGCGCGCGACCGATTTCATGCACCATGTTTTCCACAAACGGACGCAGTACGCTGGACTCATAATCATCCGGCAATTCGCCGCTGCGCTTCTTGTTTTCGGCCTCTTCCAGAGAGAACCCGTACTGGCGAACTATCAGCTGCGTCAGCTGCGCGCCCCCGAAAGCCTGGTCCCTGTCATATAGAACCTCGTCGTTGCGGATGACCTGCATGCTGGTAGTCAGTCCGCCAACTTCAAACAGGGCGACGATAGTTCCAACGCCCTTGTTCGGAAGATTTTCAATGAGTCGACTGGTTGCCAGGCGCGCTGCATATGATTCCACATCAACGATCACAGGCTTCAAGCCAACCGCCTCGGCCAAACCTTGAATGTCCTGAACCTTCTCGCGGCGTGACGCCGCAATAAGAACTTCGATATCGCTGGGGGTGGTTGCGCTCGGACCGACAACACAGAAATCAAGACTGACTTCGTCGAGCGGAAACGGAATGTACTGATTGGCCTCAGTCTCCACCTGCAATTCCAGCTCCTGGTCTGACATTCCCCCGGGCAATATGATCTTCTTGGTAATCACGGCCGATGGTGGTAACGCCATGGCCACGTTCTTTGCTTTGGTACCGCTTTTCTTGATCAGCCGGCGAACGGCATCGGCCACCTCATCGAATTTCTCAATATTGCCGTCGGTAATCCAGCCACGCTCAAGTTGCTCAATCGCGCAGCGTTCAAGCACCAGGCGACCCGCGTTATCGCGCCCCAACTCAACCAGTTTGACGCTGGATGAGCTCACGTCCAAGCCCAACATGGGCGCGGGCTGCCGGCTAAACAAAGACCCCAAAGAGATCAAGACTGTCCCCTGAAACAGGCCAATCAGCGATCGGCGAAACTTAAGAATTCACTTCAATGCTATCAGCAAGATCGTTGTCCCGCAAAGGATTATTCGAAATATCAAGGCCGCAAGCGTTGTCAAAAGTACACGCTTTGTATTGCAATGTTACACGGATCGACACTTAGACGGGCGGCGCCCAGCGAACCAGCAACAATAGCGGATACTACCGCGGCAAACGCGTGCAAGCATCCTTGCTGCCACGCTGACGCATTTCTATCAAGCTTTTATGCCCTCTACACCCTCATCCGGCGAATCCGGTTCACGTCACAGCCCGAACTCGGGTAGCTCTGGAACCCACTGGCTGGTGCGTCTCGCGTTGTGGGTCGGCGGAGTGATCATGGCGGGCACTTTGTCGGTTCTGATCCTGGTTGCCATTGCGCTGGCAGTGGCGTTTCCGAACCTGCCTGATATTTCCGACCTGTCAGATTACCGCCCCAAATTACCATTGCGGGTGTTCTCTGCAGAAGGCGTGTTGATAGGGGAATTTGGCGAGGAGCGTCGGCACCTGACCCCCATCACGGAGATACCCAAAGTTATGGTGGATGCGGTTCTGTCCATCGAGGACTCGCGCTTTTACCAGCACGGCGGCGTTGACTACAAGGGCGTGTTGCGCGCCGCTCTGGCCAACTTGGGGCACTTCAAGAGTCAGGGCGCATCGACCATCACGATGCAGGTGGCGCGCAACGTTTACCTATCTTCGGAGAAGACCTACACCCGCAAGATCTACGAAATCCTGCTGACGTTCAAGCTCGAACATATGTTGACCAAGGACCAGATCCTTGAGATCTACATGAATCAGATCTTTCTGGGCAACCGGGCCTACGGTTTTGCTGCAGCGTCGGAAGCCTATTTTGACAAACCGCTGAAAGACGTAACGATTGCCGAGGCCGCCATGCTGGCCGGCCTGCCCAAGGCGCCATCGGCCTACAACCCGGTGACCAATCCGATCCGGGCGCGCTCGCGCCAATTGCATATCATTGAACGCATGCTGGACAACGGGTACATCAGCGCCGAACAGGCCGTTGCTGCAAAGAGTGAAGAACTCAGAGTCAAAACCAGCGCAAACGAGTCCAAAGTGCACGCCGAGTACGTGGCTGAAACTGTGCGCCAACTGATGTTTGCCCAGTATGGTGACGAAACCTATACCCGCGGTCTGAACGTTTACACGACGCTCAGCGCGAGCCACCAGGAGTCCGCCTACAAAGCCTTGCGACAGGGGATCATGAACTTCGAGCGGCGCCAGATTTACCGCGGACCGGAGGAGTTTGTCGATTTGCCAACCAGTGCGCAGGAACTTGAGGACGCCATTGACGATGCACTGGGCGATCACCCTGACAACGGCGACGTGATGTCGGCGATCGTGCTGGAGGCCAACAGCAAGAAGATTCGGGCCGTGCGTCAAAATGGAGAGTCGCTCGACATTACCGGCGAAGGTCTCAAGCCGGCGCAATCGGGCCTGTCGGAGAAAGCGCCGCCGAATATCAAAATCCGGCGCGGCGCAATCATTCGGGTTGCCAAGACACCCAAGAACACCTGGGAGATTACGCAATTGCCCGAAGTCGAAGGCGCTTTTGTCGCGCTCGATCCGCGTGACGGGTCGATCAAGGCGCTGGTGGGCGGCTTCGATTTTGAAAAGAACAAGTTCAACCACGTGACACAGGCCTGGCGTCAGCCGGGCTCAGCCTTCAAGCCTTTCATCTATTCTGCGGCGCTGGAGAAAGGATTTACGCCAGCGACCGTTGTTAACGACGGCCCACTTTTTTTTGATGCGTCCGTTACCGGCGGGCAACCGTGGGAGCCGAAGAATTACGATGGCAAGTTTGAGGGCCCGATGACCCTGCGCCGCGGCTTGGCCAAATCGAAGAACATGATCTCAATCCGCATTCTGCGAGCGGTCGGCGCCCAAAACGCGCAGGAATGGATCACCCGCTTTGGCTTCGATCAGGAGAAACACCCGGCGTACCTGACCATGGCGCTGGGCGCTGGATCGGTCACACCGATGCAGATGGCGTCGGCCTACTCGGTATTTGCCAACGGCGGTTACCGCATCAATCCCTGGCTGATCAGCAAGGTTACCGAACAAAGAGGCAAGGTGCTGGTGCAAACCGTTCCTCCCGTTCTGAGTGAGTCCCCGCGTGCCATCGACGCTCGCAATGCCTTCATTATGGAAAGTCTGTTGCAGGAAGTGACCCGCTCAGGTACCGCTGCAACCGCTCAGGCGACGCTGAAACGGCCTGACTTGTACGGAAAGACAGGCACCACCAACGATTCCATGGACGCCTGGTTCGCCGGCTTTCAGCCAACGCTGACGGCGGTCACGTGGATCGGTTATGACACGCCGCGCAAGCTGGGCGACCGCGAAACCGGTGGCGGCTTGAGTTTGCCGGTGTGGATCCGCTTCATGGAGCACGCACTCAAAAATGTGCCGGTGATGGAACCGAGCGCGCCCGAAGGCGTGATCCACTCGGGTGGCGAGTGGTTTTACGAAGAGTACGTCAGAGGCGCAGGCATCAGCAGTCTGGGCCTGAGCGACAAGCCAGAAGAAGCAGCAGGCGCCCTGGCACTTCCGCCAGCCGATGAAAAGAAAAGAATTCTGGATCTGTTCAAAAACTGATCACACCGAAAACTGCAAGCGGCAGCCCGCTTGTTCACTCGCATAACGCGACAAGCTGGCGAAGAACTCGCCCTGGCCTTTGCTGTCTTGCCACTGGATGCCATCGTATTTGTAGTGATAGCCGCCGGATTTGGCCGCCAGCCAGACCTCGTGCAGCGGCTTTTGCAGATTGATCACGATCTGACTCCCATTGAAGAAGACCAGCGTCACCATGCCACCGGTGCGCTGATTGTCAATGTCGGCTAGGCCCTCATCGTTGATGCGATCACAGCTTGTCTCGACCGCTTTAAGCAGAATTTCCGCCTGATCCATGAATTCGGGGTCGTTCATTACAATTTCACCATGTTGAGACTTCATCGAATTCTAGTCAGTACGCTTGTCCTTGCCGGTGGCGCGGGCGGTTTGGCGGGCTGTGGCCAG
>JANNUE010000253.1:0-2096 GCA_031394895.1 Betaproteobacteria bacterium | reverse complement strand
TGGAGCGCGAACTCGACCCGCTACGCCAGCGAATCACCGAATTTCAGCTCAAGGAACAGGCGGCTCGGCTCGGCTGTGAGCAGTACACCCAGTTGCTGACTGATGCACAGGCTGATCTGGCGGTGGTTGCCAAATCGATTGAGGACGGCAATGTGCGCCTGGCTGGCATGCAAGGCGAGATTGACCGCCTGCATCGCGACATTGCGACCTTGGGCGCTGTCAATCTGGCCGCGCTCGATGAGCTGGACAGCGCGCGTGAACGCAAGCAGTTTCTGGATGCCCAGTCGGCTGATCTGAATGAAGCCATGAGCACGCTGATTGACGTCATCAAGAAGATTGACGGTGAGACAAGGGATCTCCTGTCGGGTACTTTCAACGCTGTCAACGAACACTTTGGCCGGATGTTTCCCGAGCTGTTTGGCGGTGGTAACGCGCGGCTGGTGATAACCGGTGAGGAGATTCTGGACTCTGGCGTACAGGTGATCGCCCAGCCACCCGGCAAGAAGAACCAGACTATTCATTTGCTCTCGGGCGGCGAAAAAGCGCTGACTGCGATTGCCCTGGTGTTTGCCATTTTCCAGCTCAATCCGGCTCCCTTCTGTTTGCTCGACGAGGTCGATGCGCCGCTGGACGACGCCAACACCGAACGCTACGCCAAGCTGGTGACGAGTATGAGTCAGGAGACTCAGTTCCTGTTCATCAGCCACAACAAGATCGCCATGGAAATGGCCCGGCAACTGATCGGCGTCACGATGCAGGAGCAGGGCGTGTCACGCATCGTGGCCGTGGATATGGAAGCGGCCGTGTCGATGGCGCAGGTGGCCTGATCCCGATGAGCAATCTGCAAATCGGTTTGGCGGTGGTGGGTGGCCTGGTGCTGGCGGCGATGGCTGTGCACGCGGCCTGGACGTCGCGCAGGAACCGACCCCGACAAGCCGTTGTTGACAATCCAGACACTGAGCCGCAAGCGCGCGGTGGTATTGAACCAGGGTTTGAGCCGGAGCTGGCGGGGGCTGCGTTCGATGTTGCCAACTTCCCCCTGCCGATGTTGAAAAAGGAACCTTCTCTGGACGCCTTGATTGACGTCATTGCATCGATTGCCCTGGAAGGCCTGGCCTCTGGCGATGCTGCAATGGCAGCGATGCCCGCGACACGACGGGCCGGCAGCAAGCCATTTTCGATCGAAGGTTTCAATGAAGCTGACCAGCGTTGGGAAGTGCCGCTGGCGGGCCAGCGTTACTTCACGTTTCAGGCCGGGGTGCAACTTGCCAACCGCAACGGCGCACTCAACGAAATTGAGTACTCTGAATTTGTGATGAAAACCCAGGCTTTTTGCGACGCCATCAATGGCACACCGGATTTTCCGGAGATGCGTGAAGAGGTCGCGCGTGCCCGTGAACTGGACCTGTTTGCCGGCGACCACGACGCCCAGTTGGGGTTTGTGCTGCGCGCCCGCAATTCCGCCTGGAGCCCCGGTTATGTGCAGCAAAATGCGGCGCGTCTGGGTTTTGTGGCAGGGTCCATTCCGGGGCGCATGGTCGTGCCCGCCAGTATTTCAGGATTGCCGCCCGTGCTGGGCTTGAGTTTTGACACGCAGGCGGCGCTGGCCGACGATCCGGCGCAGTCGGCGATTCGGGAGCTTGTGATCAGTCTGGACGTCCCCCAGGTTGGTCGCAGTGAGCGCGCTTTTGTTCGTATGCGCGAGGCCGCGCTGTCGCTGGCCGACTGCATGGATGGCGTGGTGACCGATGACAACGGACTGCCCCTGCCGCCCGAGGCGATGGATGTGATCGGCGCGGAGCTTGAACGCCTGTACGACACGCTCGATCAGCGTGACCTGTCGGCCGGATCGGTCCTGGCGCGACGCCTTTTTTCCTGAAGTCACGCTGCTGTCGTTCCCGCGAAGACGGGAATCCAGCGCGTTCATGGCCATAGAAGTACCTTGATGCACGATATGTTTTCAACCCAGGCAGCGCGGCCCGACCCAACTGGTATCGAGCAACTCAGACGCGCTCTGCATGAGCACGCGCACCGCTACTACGTGCTGGATGAGCCGACCATTGCCGATGTCGAGTACGACAGCCTGTTTCAGGAAT
>JANNUE010000205.1:0-20684 GCA_031394895.1 Betaproteobacteria bacterium | reverse complement strand
GGCCTTGTGCGTGTTGGGTATCGGAAAGGCGGCGCTGAGGCCGTTCCACATGTGGCTGCCTGCGGCCTTGGTCGCGCCGACACCGGTGTCGGCGCTGCTGCACGCGGTGGCGGTGGTCAAGGCGGGCGTGTTCAGCGTGGTCAAGGTGATCGTCTATGTGTTCGGCGTGGACACTCTGTCGGCGGCCGGCGCAACCGATTGGCTGGTGGCCGTGGCCGGCTTTACCATCATTGCCGGCTCCGTGGTCGCGCTGCGTGCCGACAACCTCAAGCGGCGGCTGGCCTACTCCACCGTCAGTCAGCTTTCCTACGTGGTGCTGGCCGCAGCACTGCTGGCGCCGCTGTCGCTGATCGGCGCGGTGCTGCATCTGGCAGCGCATGCGCTCGGCAAGATCACGCTTTTTTTCGCCGCCGGCGCGATCTACACCGCAGCGCACAAGACCGAGGTCAGCCAGCTTGACGGCATTGGTCGGCGCATGCCCTGGACCATGGGGGCTTTCACGATCGCGGCGCTGTCGATGATCGGGCTGCCGCCAGCGGCGGGCTTTATCTCCAAGTGGTACATGCTGTCGGGCGCGATGGCCGCGCAGCACTGGCTGGCGGTGGCGGTGATCGGGGTGAGCACGTTGCTCAACGCCGGCTACTTTCTTCCCATCATTTACCGGGCGTTCTTTGTGGCGCCCGACCATGGTCCGCACGGTCACCCGCACGGCGAAGCGCCGGCGCTGATGGTGATTGCGCTCACGGCCACGGCGACCGGTACGGTGCTGCTGTTCTTTTTGCCCGACGTGGCGCTGGCGCTGGCGCGTCAGATGCTCACCCGCTGAGGAGGATCACGATGAACGACAAGCCCCACTGGCTCGATCAGCCGCACAACGTCCGGTTGCTGTGGCGCGGTTTTCTGCTCGTGCTTGCGCTCACGCTGCTGGCCGAGTTGTTCGTCCCCCTGCATCCGCACTTTGCGATCGAGTCGGTCTTCGGCTTTAACGCCTGGTTTGGCTTCCTCGTCTGCATCGCGATGATCGTCGGCGCCAAGGGGCTGGCGCTGTTGCTCAAGCGGCGCGACAACTACTACGGCAAGCGTGATGAGTGAGTTCATGATCCACCCCGGACTGCTGCTGATCATCGGCGCCATGCTGCTGCCATGGCTGCGTGGCGGTTGGCGTTCGGGCGCGGTCGTGGCCTTGCCGCTGCTGGCGCTGGCGCTGGTCTGGCAGGTGCCCGACGGGCCGGCATGGCAGACGCAATTCCTCGACTACACGATCACGCCGGCGCAGGGGGACAAGCTGTCACGCCTGTTCGCCACCATCTTTGCGCTGATGGCCGCTGGCGGCGGCCTGTTCGCGCTCAGCCAGAAGAGTCGCGTCGAGCTGCCGGCAGCGTTCGTCTATGCCGGCTCAGCCATCGGCGTCGTCCTCGCCGGCGACCTGGTGACGCTGTTCGTCTTTTGGGAACTGATGGCGATCGGCTCGACACTGGTGCTGTGGAGCAACGGCCGCAATGACTCGTACCGTGCCGCGCGGCGCTATCTGATGATCCACTTGCTCGGCGGCGTGCTGCTGTTTGCCGGCATCACCGGCCATATCGCGCAGACCGGCGACGTTGCCTTCACGCGCATGCTGCTCGACTCGCCGGCGCACTGGCTGATCCTGATCGGCTTTCTCGTCAACGCCGGCGCACCGCCGCTGTCGGCCTGGCTGCCCGATGCTTACCCGCAGGCGTCGTGGAGCGGGACGGTCTTTCTGTCGGCTTTCACCACCAAGACCGCCGTCTATGCGCTGATCCGCGGCTTTCCAGGAGCCGAGCTGCTGATCTGGGTGGGCCTGTTCATGGTGTTTTACGGTATCGTCTATGCGCTGCTGGAAAATGACATGCGCCGCATTCTGGCTTATTCGATCGTGAACCAGGTCGGATTCATGGTCGCAGGCATCGGCATCGGCACCGAGATGGCGCTCAATGGCGCGGCAGCGCACGCCTTCGCGCACATCATCTACAAGGGGTTGCTGTTGATGTCGGCCGGCTCGGTGCTGCTGATGACGAACCGGCGCAAGTGTTCTGATCTCGGCGGGCTGTTTCACAGCATGCCGCTCACCATGGTGTGCGGCACGATCGGTGCTCTGGCGATCTCGGCGTTCCCGTTCACCTCGGGTTTTGTCTCCAAGTCGATGATCTCGCAAGCCGCGGCCGACAATCACCTGATGCTGGTCTGGCTGCTGCTCGCCGCCGCTTCGGCCGGCGTGTTTCTGCACGCCGGCATCAAGTACCCGTGGTTCGTCTTCTTCCAGAAGGACTCTGGCCTGCGCCCGGCTGAGCCGCCAGCGAGCATGCGTTGGGCGATGCTCGCATTCGCGTTCCTGTGCATCGCGCTCGGTGTCTGGCCCGAGCCGCTGTACGCCATGCTGCCCTATGCAGTGAAGTACCAGCCGTACACGGCCTCGCATGTCCTGGCCCAACTGCAGTTGCTGCTGTTCTCGGGCCTGGCGTTCTTCGTCATGCTGCCTTACCTCAAGCGCACGCTGACCATCACGCTCGACGCCGATTGGCTCTGGCGCAAGCTGGCTCCAGCCGTGGCGGACCGGATCGCGCGCCGGATCGGTGCGCCCTGGGCAGCGCTGACGCGCGGCGTGCAAAACGCGGCGCCGCGCCTGCGCTCTGTAGTTGCGCGTCAATGCGGCGAAGACAGTCCGCTGGCCCGTACCTGGCCGACCAGGAGCATGGCGTTATGGGTTCTGGTGCTGTTGATCGGCTATTTGCTGCTCTACTATGTTTGAGTTCTCGGGCGCATCCTGCGCGCAGCGCGCCGGCGCCGTGGCGCACAGCCGCAAGCGGGGCAACGATGACTTGTGCAGCGCGCAGCGCCGCTTGATCGCAAGCGATTTGCAAGGCAACCGTGTGACCCTGCGCTATTAGCGCGCCGCTGGGTGCAGGCATCGAACGTGAAAGACCATCGTGGAAAACGGCTGACCAGGAGACGACCGAAATGAAACACAAACTACTGATTGCGCGAGCGATCTTCCCCGAAGTCATCGACAAGCTGGCACGGCACTTCGAGGTCGAGTCGAATCAGGCCGATGAGCTCTGGTCCAAGGCCGAGCTGGCCGAGCACCTGCGTGACAAGTCGGGGGTCTTCACGACCGGCAGCGAACGCATCGACGCCGAGCTGCTGGCGCTTTGTCCGGACTTGAAGATCTGCGCCAACATGGCGGTCGGCTACAACAACTTCGACCTTGATGCGATGACGGCAGCCGGTGTGCTGGCGACCAACGCGCCCGACGTGCTGACCGAGACCACCGCCGACTTCGGTTTTGCGTTGCTGATGGCAACGGCCCGGCGCTTGACCGAGAGCGAGCATTTCTTGCGCGCCGGGTTATGGACGCGCTGGCGCTACGACATGTTCGCCGGCGTCGACATTCATGGCGCCACCCTCGGCATTCTGGGCATGGGCCGCATCGGCCAGGGCATTGCCAGGCGCGGCGCGCTGGGCTTTGGCATGAAAGTGATTTATCACAACCGCACGCGGCTCGATGACGCAACCGAAGCCCAGTGCCAGGCGCGCTACGTGAGCAAGCAGGAGTTGCTGAGCAGCGCCGACCATCTGGTGCTGGTGCTGCCTTATTCGGCGGCGTCACACCACGCCATCGGTGCGGCCGAGTTGGCGCAAATGAAGCCGAGTGCGACACTGGTCAACATTGCGCGCGGCGGCATCGTGGACGATGCGGCTTTGGCCGCAGCTTTACGCGACAAAGCCATTGCGGCGGCCGGACTCGATGTGTTTGAAGGCGAGCCCAAGGTGCACCCGCAATTGCTGACGCTGCCCAATGTGGTGTTGACCCCTCACATCGCCAGTGCCTCGTTGCCAACGCGCCTGGCGATGGCCAATCTGGCAGCCGACAACCTGATTGGTTATCTGGTCAACCACAAGCCCTTGACGCCATTGAATCCACTGGGTGTGATCGCATCGTGACGAGCGCGGCGTGCAAGAGTTGAGGTATTGACCGCCTGTTACTGTGCTTGCTGGATGCCTGACAGAAGCCAGCCACCCGTGCCAGTACGAGGTTTGACCAAGTGCCAAGTTTCGTCAAAAGACTCAGCCTGAGCATCCTTGTTATCGCGAATCATGCCGGTGAAGCGCACGCTGACGACGTAGCGTGCGGTCTCCTCGACCACTTCCAGCACATCGGCTTCGACACTGACCACATCCGTTTTCTGCGCAGCACCACCACTCTCGGAAATGTCCATTTTTAGTTCGGCGAACATCTCGGGGGTCGTGAAATCGCGGATGTCGTCCAGATTGCCGGCATCGTTGGCGGCCTGCAGGCGGATGAATTGAACCTTGGCGTTGCGGGCAAAGCCGACAACATCGAAGTTGGCCGGTATGTTGCTGTTCGAAGCCGCATTCGAGTCGATAGCAGAACCAATACTTGTGCCCGGCATCGAGACGTCATAAGCCTTGGGCGCAGTTGCAGCCTGATCCGGCCCAACGGCTGCATATTGCATGCCTTTGACCTGCGCCATCGCAGGTTGTTGGGCGGCAGCGCGTCTGCGCATGATGAAGCCGACCACGGCCAGCGCAGCCATGACCAAGAGCCCGATCATCAGCATGGAAGCCAGTTCCCCACCCAATCCGAAGTGTGATGCCAGCGCGGCGAGACCAAGACCTGCGGCAAGACCGGCAAGCGGACCCATCCAGGACCGTTTGGGCTGTGCTGCCGCTGCGGCCGGGGTTGCTGCAGCCGGAGGGCGGGCAGCAGCGGTGGTGGTGGAAGACTGCGCCGGCGTCCCCGTGGACGCCTTTTCCGTGGTGGCTTGGCGCTGCATGCCAGAAGACTTGCCCCCGCCAAGTCGCCTTGCCGCTTCGGCGTCCCCGGTTGCGAGCGATAGTCCGAGTGTCAAAACGACAGCGAGTAAGGAGAGAGGTTTCATTGAGTGCTCCATTGATGATGAGATGTCGGAGTTGAATCGTAGGCGTCCTAATATGAAAGAAAAAGCAGAATAGATAAGAGCAATACTTCGTAAAACAGGGAATGTTTCCCTGGCGTGTCAGCCTGGACAAACCGCCGAGCCCCGAAATAGGGGCATCCCAGCTTGCGATTTTCGTTGTGACGCCCTGTTACTCGTCGCGACCACCTGCCAAGCCAGGCAGTGTGCTGCCGCCGACCGAAAACTGACCAAACTGACCCAGGTGTCATACTTGGCCTCATGCGGTTGAATTTCCTATCCGTTATCCGTCCGATTCACTCAACAGATGACCGTCGCGTGACGCCATGAAAGCAAGCTCGCTGCCCGCCCACCACCTCGAGCTGCGCGTCCGCGAGCTGGGGCAGTTGTTCAACTCGATGGACCCGACTCCTTTCCTCAACAAGGACCTCGATCGTGAGGCCGAAGCGTACATCGAGACCTGGGCGATGGGGTATCCGCCGGACAGCCGGCTTCACATCACCATCCACCTTGAGCACCTGCCGCAAGACGGTGACCCAAGTGCGCTGATGACTGAGGCCATACACAACTATTTCGACTACAAGGCCGGCCTCGTGCGCGGCGAGCTGAAACGGCTCTTGAAACAGGGCCGAGTCAGCCTGTTGATCGGCCTCTCGTTTGTCACCGTGTGCCTGATCCTCGCCGATGCCATCGGACAGCTCGGCACCGGCACGGCCCTCACCATCGCGCGCGAAAGCCTGACGATCGTCGGCTGGGTGGCGATGTGGCGACCGTTGCAGACCTTTCTTTACGACTGGTGGCCGCTGGCCCGGCGTATCCGTGTTTACAAGACCTTGCGTCATGCGCATGTTCGCGTGGTGCAAGGAAAATGACCCGGCGATGTCGCCTGTGCCGAGGCGTCCGTGTCGTGCAGTTCTTTACCTCCATGGCGACTGAACAGACACCCCCACCCGTCCAGGCACCCGGCAACTGGCACCTGCGCGATGCCCATGAGCTGGCGCGCGAGCACGAGGTTGATCCAGCGCACGGCTTGCAAGCGCATCAGGTTACTGCGCTCAGTTTGCAGCACGGTGCCAACGCACTGCCCACCAGCACCACGCGCAGCCTGTGGGTGCTGCTGATCGATCAGTTCAGCGATTTCATGATTTTGGTGCTGTTGGGGGCCGCCGTGATCTCGGGCGTGGTCGGTGACCTGGTCGATACGCTGGTGATTCTGGTCATTGTGCTGCTCAACGCCGCCATCGGGTTGGTGCAGGCCTGGCGTGCCGATCAGGCGCTGGCGGCGCTGCAGCGACTGGCCGCTGCCCAGGCCACCGTAGTGCGCGGCGGTCAGGTGCAGCAAGTGCTGGCCCATGCCCTGGTGCCAGGCGACATCGTTTTGCTGGAGGCGGGCAACAAGGTGCCTGCCGATTTGCGGCTGATCGAGATTGCGCAACTCAAGGTGGACGAATCCGCGCTGACCGGCGAATCGGTCACAGTGGACAAACACCCCGGTGTGCTTTCAGGCGTGGTGCATGCGCTCGGGGATCGGCTCAACATGGCCTTCAAGGGCACCACCGCCACGCACGGCAGGGGCCGCGGGCTGGTGGTGGCCACCGGAATGAATACTGAGCTCGGCAAGGTGGCCGGTCTGCTGGATCAGGACACCAACCGCAGCACGCCGTTGCAACTGCGCCTGGCAGCATTTGGCAAGCGGGTGGCGTTGGCGGTGCTGGCCATTTGCGCCGTGATCTTTGTGGTGGGATTGCTGCGCGGTGAGTCACCGCTGCTGATGGTGCTCACGGCAGTAAGCCTGGCGGTAGCGGCCATCCCCGAGGCGCTGCCGGCGGTCGTGACCGTGCTGCTGGCGTTGGGCGCACGCAAGATGGTGTCGTTCAATGCGCTGATTCGCCGCCTGCCATCGGTCGAAACGCTGGGCTCGATCACCTATATCTGCTCGGACAAGACCGGCACGCTCACGCAAAACCGCATGCAGGCCGAGTGCCTGGTGGCGGGCGCAAACGGCACCGGCCCTGCCTGGGTACCAGGCGCAGTCCTGCCAGACGATGAAAGTGGCCCGCTTTACGCCGAGCTGCTGCGCGCCGCCGCCTTGTGCAACGACGCCAGCCGTTCGGCTGACGGCAGTTGGCTGGGCGACCCCACCGAGACGGCGTTGGCCGACGTGGCCGCCCGCGCCGGCTTCGATAAAGCCGCACTTGATGCGCAGTGGCCCCGTGTGCATGAACTGGCGTTTGATGCCAGCCGCAAGCGCATGACCACGTTTCAAAGCTCGCTGCAAGGCTATGTGGCCTACACCAAGGGTGCGCCGGAATCCGTAATTCCCCTGTGCATCGGTCAGTGGCTGGCGGATGGCCCGGGCAATCTGGATGCCTCTGCCTGGCTGGCGCGCGCTGAAGTGCTGGCGGCTCAGGGCCTGCGCGTGCTGGCCCTGGCCCGGCGCAACTACGAACAACTGCCAGAGGTGGACAGCGACATCAATGTAGTGGAGAGTGGTCTGTGCTTCATCGGCCTCATCGGGTTGATTGATCCGCCGCGCCCCGAAGCCGCTGATGCCGTGCGCGAATGCATGGCCGCCGGCATCACGCCGGTGATGATCACAGGTGACCACCCGGCCACCGCGCGCGCGATTGCGCTGCGGCTGGGCATAGTGGAAGATGCCAGTGCACCCGCGCTGACGGGTGCCGACCTGGCCGCACTGGACGAGGAAACACTCAGCGCCCGCGTGCACCAAGTGCGTGTTTATGCCCGCGTGGACCCGGCGCAAAAAATCCGCATCGTCGAAGCGCTGCAGGCGCTTGGTGAGTTTGTGGCCATGACCGGCGATGGCATCAACGACGCGCCCGCCCTCAAGCGCGCCGACATCGGTGTGGCCATGGGCAAGGGCGGTACCGATGTGGCGCGCGAGGCCGCCAGCCTGGTGTTACTGGATGACAACTTCGCCACCATTGTCAAAGCCGTGCGCGAGGGGCGGCGCATTTATGACAACGTGCGCAAGTTTGTGCGCTACGCCATGACCGGCAACTCGGGCGAGATATGGGTCATCTTTCTGGCCCCGCTGCTGCTGTTGCCCATTCCGCTGCTGCCAATCCACATCCTGTGGGTGAACCTGGTCACCGATGGCCTGCCCGGCCTGGCCTTGTCGGTCGAGCCGGCCGAGCGCGGCATCATGCAGCGCCCACCCCGGGCACCCACCGAGAGTCTGTTTGCCAACGGGATGTGGCAGCATATTCTGGGTGTTGGCCTGCTGCTGGGTGGCCTGTGCCTGGGTGTGCAGGCCTGGGCCATCTCAACCGGGCATGCGCACTGGCAAACCATGGTGTTCACCGTGCTCACGCTGGGGCAAATGGCGCATGTGATGGCCATCCGCTCCGAGCACGACCCCCTGTGGCGCATCGGCATCGGCACCAACCGCCCCCTGCTAGGCGCGGTGTTGCTGACGTTTGCGCTGCAGATGGCCACTATCTACGTGCCCATGTTGAACCCGATTTTCAAGACCGAGCCGCTGAGTCTGCCCGAACTGGCGGTGTGCATGGCTGCGGCATTGGTGGTGTTTCTGGTGGTGGAAATGGAGAAGGCATGGCTTTCAATGGGTTGTCATCAGCCCGGCGGATGCCAACGGCGCGGCGCGTGACAGAGAGCGAGCTTTTCTTGCGCGCCGACCCGCGGAGGCGCTGGCGCTACGACATGTTCGCCGGCGCCGACACTCATGGCGCCACGCTCGGCATTCTGGGTATGGGCCGGATTGGCCAGGGCATTGCCAGGCGCGGGGCGGCGTCGTGGACGATGCGGTTTTTGGCCGTCGCTTTGCGCGACAAAATCATCGCGGCGACCGGACCGGTTTGCATGGCGGTCGCTGTCAAAGCGGCGTAACATTGATCAATCGCAAGAGCGCCGGGGGACGCAGGATTCAATGTGCCGTGGCGTTGCGACCACCATCGGCACAACCACAACACCGTCGAGCCATGACACCGCCCCTTTCGTCGATTCGTCATTGGCTGCGCTCACCAGCCAGAGGCGGGCTTGGAATCCGCTGGTCGTTCATGCTTGCGCTGATACCGGGGCTTCTTGCCGGTTCCATTCTCTTTTATGAAATTTACCAGCACAAGCTCGATCAACTGGAGGAGGGTCCGATACAGACGGCGCGGGCACTGACACGGGCGATTGATTCCGAACTCAGGATGGCGCAGGCGGCGGCGCAGGCACTCTCCAGCTCCGAACACCTGGTAGCGAAGAATTTTGCCGCCTTCTATCACCAGGCAAAGCAGGTCACGCAGATCACCGGCGTCGGCCAGCACTATGTCCTGAGCGATCTCTCGGGCCAGCAGATACTCAACACACTGGTGCCGTTTTCCGCGCCGTTGCCGCGCCACGCCAACCCCGAGCAGTTGCGCTGCGTCGTGAGCACCGGGCGACCCTGCATTTCAGATCTCTTTGTTGGCGCTGTGGCGCAGCAACCGCTGATCAGCATCAATGTGCCGGTACTCATCGATGGCGAGGTGGTTTACGATCTTGGTGTCGGGCTGTCGCCGGAGCACTTCAGCCGTCTGTTGCTGGATCAACGGTTGCCCGACGGTTGGCTGGCCACGGTGTTTGATTCGCGCACAACCGCAGTCGCCCGCTGCCACGATGCGGCTGCGGCAGTTGGCAAGAAAGCGCCGCCTGATCTGAAGTTGCAGATGATGAACAACCCGCAGGGGCGGGTGGAGCGAGTTACGCCTGAAGGTGATCATTCGTTGGTCGCCTTTAGCCGCTCGACTTATTCGAACTGGACCACCAGCGTGGAGATGACGCGAAATGTGCTGTACACCGATCTCTACGCACCGTTGGCGCTGGCCAGTCTGACGATCCTGGCGTTTGTCATCAGCGGCACGATGCTGGCCTCCAGCTTCAGCCGTCAGATGCTCAACGCACTGCAGACCCTGGGCGCCGCCACCGAGGCCGCGACCCAGGGCAATCTCGATGCCGTGGCGCCGCTGCGGGGCCCGCGCGAGATTTCTCAAGTGGCGCAGCAATTCAACCAGATGCAGCAAGCGCGAAAGCGGACCGAATCGCAATTGCGACTGGCGGCCAGCGTGTTTGCTGCCGCCAGCGAGGGCATCCTCATTGCCGACCGCAACTCGGTGATCGTCGCCGTCAATCGTGCTTTCATCCACATCACCGGATACAGCGCAGACGAAGCCATCGGCGCCAGCACCCGGCTGCTGAAGTCCGGCAAACACGGTCCCGAGTTCTATCAGGCGATGTGGCAGGCGCTCAACACAACCGGAGTCTGGCAGGGCGAGATATGGGACCGGCACAAGAACGGCAGCCAGTTTGCGGCGCACATGACGATCAGCGTGGTGAAGGATGCCGATGGCGCCGTCGATCACTATGTCGCCCTGTTTTCGGACGTCACCGAGACGCTCAGGCAGCACCATGAGATCGAGCGCATGGCCTATTACGACCCGCTGACGCAATTGCCGAACCGGCGCTTGCTGTCAGACCGCATCCAGCAGGCGCTGTCGTTCGCAGGACGGCAGAAAACGCTGGTCGCCGTTTGCTACCTCGATCTCGATGGATTCAAGCTCGTCAACGACAGCTACGGGCATGAGACCGGCGACCAGATGCTGCTGGAAGTGACGCGGCGCCTGACGGACGCGGTGCGAACCCACGACACGGTGTCGCGTCTCGGCGGTGACGAGTTCGTGCTATTACTGACAGACCTGAAGTCCGAAAGCGAAGGTGAAGCCATTTTGACGCGGGTGCTGCAGACTGTGGCCGAGCCGTTTACGTTGAATCCGGGACAGATTTGCAGGGTGTCGGCCAGCATCGGCGTCGCCTATTTTCCGGAAGATGCGATCGAGACCGATGTGCTGTTGCGTTATAGCGACCAGGCCATGTACCGGGCCAAGCATGCCGGACGCAACCAGATCTGGCGGTTTCGCGCGGACCAGCCCGACGTGGCGCGCCAACTTCCGCACTGAGGCCTTGGGTAGCGCGCCGACAAAAATCACGGCAAAGGCCAGGCCGCCGCGCTCCACTATCAAGCCCATCAGCGTGAAGCGCGGAATGGCCAGCAGCGTGTCGTTCTTCATGATGCCAAAGTTGCGCACCGGCAACGCCTGCAGCAGCAGGCCAAAACCGAGCGGCATCACCGCATACAGCGGCCACAGGATCAGGCCTCCGGCGTTGGATGACATCTCAGTGGACTGGCAACCCTTGAGAAAGAACGGGATTCCGCACCACAGGATGGCGGCACAAAACGGCAGCAGAAAGAAGGTGAAACCGGACACGCCGATCCAGATTTGCGCGCGCTAATGCTGGGACACCGATGTATTCTTAGCAAGGCAAACACGGATCACTGGCCACCCGCTCAACTGCGCGGCGCGGGCTCTGCATGCGCTTTGCTTTGGCGGTAGTCCCACCAGGGCAACACTCGGCGCATGGACAGCACCTCACCGCTTTGCAGCGGTGCGTGACCGGCAATTGCAGCGATGACACTGTGCCAGGCCGGATTGCGCAGCAGTTCCAGCAGCGCCGCGATCGCCGGCTGTGCCAGCGCCGATTTCAGGCAAACGAGGTGGTAGCGCTCCACGGCGAGCGGCACAAAATCGAGCCCGGCATGCTGCGCCGCCGCCGCAATGCCCAGGCCGGCGTCAAACTGTCCCGCTGCCACCGCGTTGGCCACGCCGGCGTGCGACGGTTCGGTGTGCTGGTAGCCGTCCAGGCTGCTGGCGTCCAGCCCGGCCTGCGCCAGCAGTTCATCCAGCACGACACGGGTGCCGGTGCCTAATGCCCGGTTGGCAAAACGCGCACGTCGGTTGGCAACGTCGTTCAGTGACGTTAGTGCGAGCGGATTTCCCCTTGCCACCATCAGGCCCTGCGTGCGCTGGGCAAAGCCGATGATCTTGTGTTGACCGGGTCGCAGCAGCGGCTTGTAGGTTTGACCGGTCAGCGACTTGCGCCCGGTACCCTGCAGCGTGTGAAAGCCCGCCATCACGCAGCGCCCTTCGTTGAGTGCGCGAATGGCGTCCACGCTGCCGGTGAATCGAATGTCGAGATGGAGCTGGCTGAGCCCGAGCTCGGGCGCGTGTTGCAGAGCGTATTCGCGCAGCGCGCTCAGCGCGTCGTCGTGACTGGCGTACAGCGTCAGCACATGCACCGAGTCGTCAAAAGCCTGTGAATAGGTGCGTTCGAGCTCGGCGCGCAGCGCTTCAATTTGGGGCGCCAGCCGCGCCTGGGCCTGACGCTCGGCCCACATCAGCTTGGCCCCAAACTCGCTGAGCCGCGCGGCCTGGCCTTTTTCCCACAGCACGAGCTCATTGCCCAACTCCTGTTCCCAGCGCTTGAGTTCGCCCCAGACATGACGGTAAGACAAACCGAGTGCGCGCGCAGCGGCCGAGATCGAGCCGTGTGTGCTGACTGCCTGCAGCAAGTCAATCAGCGGATTGCGCACCAGCGCCGGGCTGGCGTCGCCCGAGAGGGTGTAGTGGAACTGGAGCCTATGCACGTTGCTTCATATCGCCGGTAATTGATTCGGTTGTTACGATACCTCAACTCATGACGTCATTCTCTGAAAGCGCGTTCACAGCGCTGCAACTCATCACAACCTTCGATCCCGGCCTGCTGGCGATTGTCGCTCGCTCGGTGGCGGTTAGCGCCAGCGCCTGCGTCATTGCGTGCTCACTGGGTCTGCTGCTGGGTGCCTGGCTGGGGGTGGCCGATTTCCCCGGTCGTGGCGTTGTGTTGGCGCTACTCAACACGTTGCTGGCCGTGCCATCGGTAGTGGTCGGCCTGGTGGTCTATCTGCTGTTGTCGCGCAGTGGGCCGCTGGGTTATCTGGGTTGGCTGTTTTCGTTCAAGGCGATGGTGCTGGCGCAAGCCGTGCTGGTGTTGCCGGTGGTCACAGCACTGACGCGCCAGGTGGTGCAGGACGCCGAGAGTTTGCACGGCGAGCAGTTGCGCTCGATCGGCGCGCAAACTCTGGTGCGCAGCATTTTGCTGGCCTGGGATGAGCGCTACGCCTTGCTCACAGTGCTGATCGCATCGTTTGGCCGGGCCATCTCGGAAGTTGGCGCGGTGATGATTGTTGGCGGCAACATTGATGGATTTACCCGCGTCATGACGACGGCGATAGCGCTGGAAACCAGCAAGGGCGATCTGCCGTTGGCGCTCGGTCTCGGGTTGATCCTGCTGGGCGTGGTGCTGCTGCTCAACGCGCTAATCGCCATCGTGCGGCGCTGGCGCGAAAGTGCCGAGGGTAACCAGGGCGATCATGATCGGTTGGCGCTGGCCGCCGAAATCACGCGATGACAGTTGTCTTGCGCGTGGCTGCCGCCAGTCTTCACTTCGGCCGCCCGGCTAGCGCGGTGCGCGCGCTCTCCGACGTGACCTTGACGATTGCAGCCGGCGAGCGCGTGGCATTGGTCGGCGCCAACGGCTCTGGCAAAAGCACGCTGCTGCGCCTGTTGCATGGATTGGCGCTACCTACTGCTGGCCGGGTGGAACGCGACTCACAGGCGCGCCTGGCGATGCTGTTTCAGCGACCGCACCTGTTGCGTCTGTCGGTGCAAACCAATATCGCGCTGGGGCTGTGGCTCGGCGGCAAGCGCTGGGCCGAGGCCAAAGCGCTGGCGCTGACGGCGCTGGCACGGGTGGGCTTGGTCCAATTGGCGCGGCGCAATGCGCGCAAACTGTCGGGCGGGCAGCAGCAGCGCGTTGCGCTGGCGCGCGCCTGGGCGTTGAATCCGCAAGTGCTGCTGCTGGACGAGCCAACGGCCAGCCTGGATCCGCATGCGAAGCGCGAAGTCGAAGCACTGCTGGAAGAGTTTGCCAATCAGTCTGCCGACATGACGCTGGTGTTTGCCAGTCACAACCTGGGTCAGGTCAAGCGTCTGGCGAGCCGCGTGATCTATCTGGAACACGGCCGCGTGCTGGCTGATTTGCCGGTGACAGATTTCTTTAGTGGGCCACTGTTGCAGTTGCATTACCCGGCGGCGCATTTGTTTGTTAAAGGGGAATTGGTGTGAGGTTGTTTTTGTCTGTGAAGCTTCAAGGCGTTCTTCAATGCTCGCTGGCGACAGCAGTATTGGCTGCGGCCATGGGCACACAGGCGCAGACCATCGTAGTGGCGTCCACCACATCGACCGAGCAGTCGGGCTTGTTTTCGTTCCTGCTGCCGGAGTTCAAAAAAGCCAGCGGAGTTGAGGTGAAAGTGGTGGCGCTGGGCACCGGACAGGCGCTGGACATGGGCCGTCGCGGTGACGCCGACGTGCTGTTTGTGCATGATCAGCAGGCCGAAGAGAAAATTGTGAGTGAGGGTTTTGCGCTGAAGCGATATTCGGTGATGTACAACGACTTTGTGCTGATCGGCCCGGCCTCCGATCCAGCCAAAACCAGGGGCGGCGACATCGTCGCAGCGTTGAAGAAAGTGGCAGCTGGCAACAGCCCTTTCATTTCGCGCGGCGACAAGAGCGGTACCCATGCGGCCGAGCTGCGCTTCTGGAACATCGCACAACTGGTGGACAGAAGAGGCGCCGGCTACAAGGAGTGTGGCTGTGGCATGGGACCGGCGCTCAATATCGCGTCGAGCAGCGCGGCCTACGTGCTGGCCGATCGCGGCACGTGGCTCAACTTCCGCAACCGGGCCGAGCTGGCGCTGCTGGTCGAAGGCGACAAGCGGCTGTTCAACCAGTACGGTGTGATGTTGGTGAACCCGGCCCGGCATCCGCATGTGAAAGCGGCCGAGGGCCAGCGGTTTATCGACTGGGTCGTGTCGGCGAGCGGGCAGTCGGCGATTGCCGCGTATAAGATTGGCGGCGAACAGGTTTTCTTTCCGAACGCCGTCAAATAAAGAGGAATCGAAATGGCAGTCTATCTGGTCGTTGACACGTTGCTGACCGACCCGGCGTTGTATGAACAGTACAAGCTGCGCGCCAGGCCGCTGCTGGAACGCCATGGTGGTGAATATCTGGCGCGCGGCGGCAAGTTGACAGTGCTGGAGCGCGATCTGTGGACGCCGACCCGGATCGTCCTGGTCCGGTTTCCGTCGGCCACGCAGGTGGAGAAGTTCTATCAATCGGATGAATACCAGGAGTTGCTAAAGATAAGCAAGCGCTCGGCCAAGCGCACGCTATTCATGCTGGAAGGCATGTGAGTTGTCGGGTTACGCCTGGCGGCTAACCCGACCTACAGGTCGTAGATGGTGTGTGAGTTGTCGGGTTACGCCTGGCGGCTAACCCGACCTACAAATCCTGCTTGTCGTAGGTCGGTTTAGCGCAGCGTAAACCGACATGAGGACTGATGCTCGTAGAGGCTCACCCCAATATCGCCACGCCTTTGATCTGGGCATAAAGCGGTTGGCCCGGCGTCAGTTGCAGCGCCTGGGCCGAGCGCGACGTGACGCGTGCCAGCAGCGCAGTGCCGCCAGCGTCGAGCGCGACCATGACTTGTCCGGGGCTGTCCGCTGACAGCGCAGTGACGGTGACGGGCAGGATGTTGAGGATGCTGGTGCCGCTGTGCCTCTCCAGTGTCAGGCTGACATCGCGTGCCTGCACCCGCACGCGCAGCGTCTGGCCGATGGCGGCGCGCTGCATCGGCAGGCTCAGCAGCCCGCCACTGAAGCTGGCGCTGCTGAGGTGGTCCTGCGTGTCATGATCGAGCACGGTGGCGCTGAGCACCGCGCCGGCCGCATCGCCGTGGGCCAGCGGCAAATCCAGGCGCGTCAGCAGTTCATCAATGGGGCCGCTGGCGACGACGTGGCCGGCATCGAGCAGCACCAAGGAGTCGGCCAGACGCGCCACTTCGTCGATCGCATGACTGACGTACAGCACCGGGATGTCGAGCTCGTTGTGCAGCCGCTCAAGGTAGGGCAGGATTTCGGCCTTGCGGCGGGCGTCCAGCGCCGCCAGTGGCTCGTCCAGCAGCAAGATGCGTGGCGTCGTCGCCAGTGCGCGCGCAATCGCAACACGCTGGCGCTCGCCGCCTGACAGGGCGTCGGGTCGGCGTTGCAGCAGGTGTTCAATGCCGAGCAAATGGGTCGCTTGATCGAGCGACACGCGACGCTGCGCCGGCGCCACGCGCTTCATCCCGTACGCCAGGTTTTGCGCAACCGTCAGGTGGGCAAACAAGTTCGCATCCTGAAACACATAGCCGAGCGCGCGCCGGTGCACCGGAACAAACAGGTTGCGGCTGTCGTCCTGCCAGGTCTCGCCGTTGACGGCGACGTGGGTCAGACCGTTCTGTGTGGTGCGCTGCAGACCGGCAATGACGCGCAGGCAACTGGTTTTGCCGCAACCTGAAGGGCCGAACAGCGCGGTGACGCCGCGGCCGGGCAGGTCCAGGTCCACGTCAAGCCGGAAGCCCGGGTAGTGGAGCTTGAAGCGCGCGCGTATCCTGTCGCTTGCCGGCGCCCTCATTGGCTGGCCACCTGCTTCTGGCGTGCGCCGGGGTTGACGGCATAGAGCAGCAGCAGCAGCACAAAAGAGAACGCCAGCATGCCGCCGGCCATCCAGTGCGCCTGCACATATTCCAGCGCCTCCACATGGTCATAGATCTGAATCGACAAGACACGGGTCTTGTCGGGAATGTTGCCGCCGATCATCAGTACCACGCCAAATTCACCGACCGTGTGCGCAAAACCCATGACGGCGGCACTCAGGTAAGCCGGGCGCGCCAGTGGCAGCACAACGCTAAAGAAAGTGTCCAGCCGGGACGCGCGCAGCGTGGCGGCGGCTTCCAGCGGTTGCTCGCCGATCGCCTGAAAAGCGTTTTGCAGCGGTTGTACGACAAACGGCAGCGAATAGATCACCGAGCCGACCACCAGGCCGGCAAAAGTAAAAGGCAGCAAGCCCAGCCCCAGCGCCTGCGTGAATTGCCCAATCGGTCCCTGTGGCCCCATGCTGACCAGCAGATAAAAACCGATGACGGTCGGCGGCAGCACCAGCGGCAACGCCACCAGCGCGCTGATCGGGCCCCGCAGCCGCGAGCGCGTGCGCGCCAGCCACCAGGCCAGCGGCGTACCCAGCAGCAGCAGCAGTAGCGTGGTGATGCCTGCCAGCTTGAGCGTGAGCGCGACGGCGCCCCAATACAGGTCGGGCATCAGAGGTGCAGCTTATGGAGTTTCATAGCCGAACGAGCGTATCACTGTCTTCGCCTTGTCGGTTCTCAAAAAAGCCAGCAATGCACTGGCGGCCGGGTTGTGCCGGGCGCGCGCCAGCAGCACGGCGTCCTGTCGTATCGGCTGGTACAAACTGGCCGGCACCAGCCAGCCCGAACCACGGCCAATGCGCCCGTTCTCGGATACCTGTGACAGTGCAACGAAGCCCAGCTCGGCGTGGCCGGTGGCGACAAAGCCGTAGGTCTGGCCAATGCTTTCGCCTTGCACAAAACGCGGCTGCAGCGTCTTGTGCACGCCTAAAGAGGTCAGCGTCTGCACGGCGGCTGCGCCGTATGGCGCCAACTTGGGCGCGGCCAGCGCGAGGTGCCGAAAGTTGCCGGTGAACAAGACCTGGCCCTGTTCATCAACCAGTCCGCTCTGGGCTGACCACAGCACCAGCTTGCCAATCGCATAGGTGAAGCGCGTGTCCGTTACCGCATCGCCCTCTTGTTCCAGTCTGATCGCCGTCTGCTCGTCGGCTGCCAGAAAAACGTCAAATGGAGCGCCGTTTTTGATCTGCGCATACAGCTTGCCGGTGGCGCCGGCCGACAGCACCAGTCTGTGGCCGCTACTCTTTTCAAATTCGGGCGCCAGTGCTTTCAGCGCCGGGGCGAAGTTGGCGGCGACTGCGACGCGCACTGGCTCAGCATGCGCTGTGCTGCACAACAGCAAAGCGATCAAGCCGGCGCGGGTCCCGTTCAGCATCGCTCAGCCATGCTGCCTTATCTTGGCTCGCCGAGCTTGCGGTACACCGTCGCCCGGCTGATGCCCAAGGCGCGGGCGGCTTGCGCCACATTGCCTCTGGCGTGCTGGACGGCTTTGCGGATCAGCGCCGTCTGGACGTCCTTGAGCGGCATGTTGTCGCTGCAGCGCAGGCGCTGGCCGGGCTCGATGGGACGCAGCTCGTGCGCCCGCCCGATCGGCAGCGCGAGCAACCGCAAACCGCTCCAGAGCGGAATCTCGAGCGTTGCCGGCGTTCGCTGCGCGGCGTCAAACAGCAACTGATACGGCGCGCCAAACACTTCGCTGGCATGCACCGCCGGCTGGCCCGGCGGCGCAAGATTGGGCACCATCTGGCGCGCATTCTGGTTGGCCGCCGTAATCCAGCCGTCGCGGTCCAGGCCGACCAGTCCATCGGTGTCACCACCGAGCGCATTTCCCGGCCAGTTCAAACGCAGCAGGAGTTGGTGCGGCTCGCGCAGCACCAGTGCGTTGCCGATCTTGCCGGCCGACTGCGTCACCAGATGCTTGAGTTCGGGGCGTTCAATGGCGTCGATGCCGGTCAAATCGAGCATGCCGACGCAGGCGCCGTCAGCACCAAACAGCGGGGCGCCAGCACAACTGTAGTGGGCCGTGTCGGTGAAGAAATGCTCGCCCCGGTGCAGCCACACCGACTGCCGCTCGGCCAGCGCCAGACTGATGGCGGTGGTGCCGACGCTGCGCTCTGACAGGTCGGCGCCGATGCGCGTGATGCTGTCTGCGCGCCGGTCCGAGCGGTCGATCGCGCCGCTGACGTCAACCACGATGCCATCGGCATTGGTGAGGATCGCAAAGTAATGCGTGTCAGCGATGGCGCGCCCGAGTTGTTCCACTACCGGCCTGGCGGCGTCCACCAGATGCCGGTTGCCCTGCGCCGTGTGGCGCATCTGCTGCGCACTGAGCACGGCAAAGCCAACCGACTGCTGCGGCTGCATGCCCAAGCGGATACAGCGCTGCCAGGAGCGTTCTATCGACGGCGCAAGCCATCCCGCCGGCAGCGCCGCGTGATCCTGCAACACTGTGCGCCGGGCCAGCGCGATGCCGGCCAGCCGCGCGGTAACGCTTGCTGGCGTGGCGCTGGCGCAGGGGGTCAGGGTGTTTTTCATGCTGGGTCGGTTGCGGTTGTCGCTATCGGCGCAATTCTCTTACACAACCGGCGCTTTCGCTGACTGTTTCAATTTGAGAATTTCACCGGACGGCCTAGGGTAATCCCTAAGTGGCCTGAGTTCCAGTCCCCTAACAATGGCTATGTATTCAATTTCATAGGCAAGGCACTGCTTATTCTGCGTGCCGTCATTTACAGGAGAGACAAATGCAAAAGGTGTTGCACATCAATGCAGACAAATGCACCGGCTGTTTGCAGTGCGAAATGGCCTGTTCTTTCGAGAACTACGGCACTTTCGCAACCGCCAAATCGCGCATCAAGGTGTTTGACTTTCACCATACCGGCAAGAAGGTGCCCTACACCTGCACCCAGTGCGTCGAAGCGTGGTGCCTGCATGCCTGCCCGGTCGAGGCTATCACGGTGGACCGCTCCACCGGCGCCAAAGTGGTCAACGAGGCGACCTGCGTCGGCTGCAAGGTCTGCACCATTGCCTGCCCGTTCGGCACCATCAATTACGTCGCAGAAACCGGCAAGGTGCAAAAGTGCGATTTGTGCGGCGGCGAGCCGGCCTGCGCCGATGCCTGCCCGACCGGCGCCATCACCTTCATTGACGCCAACTGGACCGGACTGGGCAAGATGGCCCAGTGGGCCGACAAGCTTGGCAATCAACCCACCGCAGCATAAGGAGAAACCATCATGTCATGGGCAGGAAAAATCCTCCGCGTTAATCTGACGGCTGGCACCGTCAAGTCCGAACCTCTCAACATGGACTGGGCGAAGTCCTACATCGGGTCGCGCGGTCTGGGCAGTAAGTACCTGGTCGAAGAAGTCGATGCCAAGGTCGATCCGCTGTCACCGGCCAACAAGATCATCTGGGCGACCGGTCCACTGACCGGCACCATGGCCTCCACCGGCGGGCGCTATACCGTTGTCACCAAGGGACCGCTGACTGGTGCCATTGCCTGCTCCAACTCGGGCGGCTACTGGGGCGCCGAGTTCAAGATGGCGGGCTGGGACATGGTGATATTTGAAGGCAAATCACCCAAGCCGGTCTATCTGTACGTCAACGACGATATGGCCGAACTGCGCGACGCTTCGCACCTGTGGGGCAAGAGCGTCTGGGAAACGGAAGAAACGTTGAAGAAGGCGTTGCAAGACCCGTTGACGCGCGTCTCCAGCATCGGCAAGGCGGGTGAAAACCAGGTGCTGTTTGCGTCCGTCGTGAACGATCTGCACCGCGCCGCCGGGCGCTCCGGCGTTGGCGCCGTGATGGGCAGCAAGAACCTCAAGGCGATTGCCGTGCGCGGTACCAAGGGCGTCGGCAATATCCGCGACCCGAAAGCCTTTATGGCAGCGGTCAAGGCCGGCAAGAAGGTGCTGGCCGAGAATGGCGTCACTGGAACCGGCTTGCCGGCAATGGGCACCCAGGTGCTGATGAGCGTCATCAATGAAGTGGGCGGCTTGCCAACGCGCAACCACCGCGACAACCAGTTTGAAGGCGCCAAGGACATTGGCGCCGAAGCCATGGCCACGCCGCGCAAGAGCGACGGCAAGAAGCAACTGGTCACGAATCAGGCCTGCTTTGGTTGCACCATTGCGTGCGGGCGCATCAGCAAGATGGACGAGAACCACTTCACGATTGTCAACAAGCCGCAGTACCGTGGTGCGAATGGCGGGTTGGAGTACGAAGCGGCCTGGGCGCTCGGTGCCGCCAATGGCGTGAACGATCTGGAAGCCCTGCAGTACG
>JANNUE010000188.1:0-5061 GCA_031394895.1 Betaproteobacteria bacterium | reverse complement strand
CTTCGTGATTGTCGGGTTATGCTTGGGCGATTGTCGGGTTACGCCTGCGGCTAACCCGACCTACCCCTCGCCACAAACACCACGTCATTGCGAGGAGCGCAGCGACGCGGCAATCCAGGAAGTCGGGGGTCATGGATTGCCACGCTGCGCTCGCAATGACGGAGAAAGACGCCATCAGCTGTGTAGGTCGGCTTAACGCAGCGTAAGCCGACAACGGCGCCATCAGCGCAGCCCCGTCTTGCGCGACAGCGGTGGCAGGGCCACGTGGTCGCTGTGCGAATTCTTCTTGACCCGCTTGGGCGTCGCGCTCTTGGACAGCGACGCCAGCGCGACAAACCAGGCTTTCGGCATGTCGGTCGGCAAACCGATCGGGATGCCGGCCACCTTGGGCGTGACATGAAACGCATGGCCCGGGTTCTGAAAGCCCGGCTCGGTGCAACTGATGCAGGCGTGTCCGGCGCGCGTGCACGAGCCCGAGCCGTTCCACAGGCGCGTGTTGCAGTCGGCGTGCGCCTGCGTGCCCTTGCAACCCATGTTCTCCATCGTGCAGCCCAGGTCGGACGGCTTGGCGGCGCTGGCTTTGTATTCGTAATATTCGTTGCGCGTGCAGCCGTGGTGCACCAGTTGGTCGGCGTAAAAACGCGGCCGCCCGAACGGGTCCAGATCATCGGTGCCGATCAGATTGGCGGCCAGCGCCATCAGCGTGTCGGTTACCCAGCCCGGGTGCGTCGGACAGCCGGCGATATTGATCACCGGCAAGCCCGAGCGCGCCACAAATGCGGCACCGAGCAGGCCGCCTTTGTGCTCGTCTTCATACTGCAGTCCACAGGCATCGGTCGGGTTCGAGCCGGCCGCGGTGATGCCGCCCCAGGCGGCGCAGCTGCCGACTGCCAGCACATGGTTGGCGACGCTGGCGAGCCGGCGCACCCAGTCGATCATCGCCAGATCGCTGCCCGCCAGCGTGTGAAAGCGGCCGCTGCCGTGCGGGCCACGCAGCAGCGAGCCTTCGATGCACAGCGCGTCAAGGCGAACACGCTCGTTCAGGCAGTCATCGAACAGTGTCAGCAAGTCCTGGTCGCCGTGCAGCGAGAGCGCCGGATGCCATAGCAACTCGACGCCGTTGCGCTGCAACAGCGCGGCAAAGTTCGGCGTGTCGGCGCACAGCAGCGACATGCTGCAGCCGCCGCAGCCGCCGGACTGCAGCCACAGCACATTGAGCGTCACGGAATGTCTCCTGGTTCAATCACGCAAGCAACGCACGGATCGTACGCCGCCGCCAGTGTTTGCGCCGCCACCGTTGCCCCGATTGGCAATGCGGTCAGGGCCAGCGACAGCGCGCCGTTCGGGTGAAAGTTCCACTCGGTCGGCGCCAGCACGCGGTAGTCATGCACCGCGCCGCCAGCATCGAGTTGCACCCAGTGCAGCAGCAGGCCGCGCGCCATCTCGCTCCAGGCCAGAGCCTGGCCGTCGCCCAGCGGCAAGGCACCGGTGGCCAGAAACTGCATTGCGCTTTGACTCACGGCGCTCAGATCGATAGCAGCAATTTCGATCAGCTCGATCCAGCGTGCGCTCAGCCGCGCCCACGCGGTGTGCTGCGTTGGCAAGCTGCGCTGGCGCAAGCGCGTCCACGGGCCGGTTTCCGCACAACGGTCAAGCCATGTCGGGCGCTGCACAAAGTCGGCGTCTGCCACCAGGCCGCTTGCCAGCTGCTTCAGTTGCTGGCGCTGAAGCAGCGGGTCCGCATCGAGCACGTCCAGGCAACGCGCGGCTGGCTTCATGCTGTGCGCCAGCGCATGCCCGTCGGACAGACAGCGCGCCGGCATCAAGCTGTCAGCGCGCTCGTTGCACCACTGCGCCAGTGCGTCCGGCTCACGCTGCGCGGCCAGCCAGTGGTGGATGTCCTGCTGCAGCACGCGAGCCTCCAGCCAACTGCGCAGTTGCCGTAGCGCATGCCACGCCGCATTGGCATCCGTGAATGGCCTACCGGTGGCCAGCGACAGCGGGCACTCACGCAGCCAGCCGATCGCGGCGGCATCGGCGCCGTGTGTCGCCAACCGCTGCGGCCATTCGAGCGCGATGGCGCGCAGATGATCACGCGCGGTCTCTATGCATAACTGCGCTGCCTGCTCGGCCGTCGGCGCGACTTCAACTTGGCTGTGCGCCGCCGCCAGCGCCAAATTGGCGGCGCCACGATGCGCATGGGCGCACAAAGTGAAGATACTGCCCAGCGTGCGCCCTACCTGCTCGCCGCGCTGGCCGCGCAGCAAACGTCCCAGGCGCCCTGCGCCCAGCACCGGTCTCTGGCCGGCAACTCCGGGCGAGCGCCCCGGGCGCAACTGGTACTGGCCGGCGAGCGCGTCCCACGGTGAGCCGCTGTTTGGTTCCAAAATCTTGCTTTGCTGCATGTCTCATTCTGCCGGCGATCGTCACACCTGCCACGAGGGGTAACACTAAGGGCCGACAATGACGCTCAACGAAACCATCCGCACGACACACCCCTGACCCCACCATGCTGCCCAAAGTCTCCGGTATCTCGCGACGACAGTTGCTGGCCGCTGGCCTGGCGACACCGTTGTTGCCCGCCGGCGCGCAAGTCAATACATCTGTGCGTCGCGAACTGCAATTTCCGCGCGACCTGGGCAGCCACGGCGACCACGCCATCGAGTGGTGGTACCTGACCGGGCGCTTGCTGTCGGGTCAGCAGGAGTTCGGCTTTCAACTGACGTTCTTTCGCTCGCGCGTGCCCGGCACGCAGGGCATGACATCGGCGTTTGCGGCCAAGCAGTTGATCTTTGCGCACGCGGCGGTGACCGATGTGGCCGCGAAGAAACTGTGGCACGACCAGCGCATTGCACGTGCCGGGTTTGGCCTGGCGCAAGCCAGCGAGCAAGACACCGACGTCGCACTGCGCGACTGGTCGCTGCGCCGCGATGGCGCGCGCTATCGCGCCGTTGCGCGCAGCAAGAACTTCCACTTCGAGCTTGAACTGACGCCGACGCAGGAGTTGCTGCTGCAAGGCGACCGCGGCTTGTCGCGCAAAGGGCCAGATCAGCAGCACACCAGCTATTACTACAGCCTGCCGCAGTTAGAGCTCAGCGGCAGCCTGACGCTCTCGGGTCGGGTCATGCCGGTGCGCGGCAGCGCCTGGCTGGACCATGAATGGAGCCAGGCGCTACTGCCACCGCAAGCCGTGGGCTGGGACTGGATCGGCATCAACCTGAACGACGGCAGTGCGCTGACGGCTTTTCAGATGCGCGACAAGGCCGGTCTGGCGCTGTGGCACGGTGGTTCGTTTCGCACTCCCACAGCCGGCGCGGCGCCGCAGATATTTGGCCACAGCGAAGTGCAGTTTCAGCCACTGCGCCATTGGACCAGTGCATTGACACGCGCCAGTTATCCGGTCGAGTGGCGCTTGCGTACGCCGCTTGCGAGCTACACCGTCAAGGCCGTGATCGACGATCAGGAGCTTGACAGCCGCGCCTCCACTGGCGCCGTGTACTGGGAAGGTCTGAGTGCGCTGTATGACAGCCAGGGCCGACTGGTCGGGCGCGGTTACCTGGAGATGACGGGGTACGCTGGGCCGCTGCGCTTGTAGGTAAACATCGCCGCCGTTAAGTAGCGCGGTCGGCCATGCCTTTTAGCTTAGTGGGCCACGCTTTATTCGAGGGGTTCGCTACACTTTCAAATATGAGTACCCCTGCACCTGCCCCCACCTCGCCCAGCACCACACCGCGCTCCCTGTCGGGCTTGCGGCCTTTTTTGCTGCCGTACCGTGGTCGCATTGCGCTGGCGCTGGTGTTTCTGGTGCTGGCCGCCGTTGCCACGCTGGCTTTTCCGGTGGCGCTGCGCAGCCTGATTGATGGCGGTTTGGTGCCCGCCGGCAAAGACCAGCAGCTGATGGCGCTGCGCGAGCACTTTGTCGCGCTGTTTGCCGTGGCGGTGGCGCTGGGGCTGTTTTCGGCCGCGCGTTTTTATCTGGTGAGCTGGCTCGGTGAACGGGTGACGGCCGACTTGCGCAATGCCGTCTATGGCCATGTACTGGAACAAAGCCCGGAGTTTTTTGAGACCACGCAGACCGGCGAAGTGCTGTCGCGCTTGAGCGCCGACACCACGCTGGTGCAAACTGTCGTCGGCTCCTCGCTGTCGATGGGTTTGCGCAACGGCGTGATGGGCATTGGCGCGCTCGGCATGCTGATCTGGACCAACCCGTATGTGATGTTTCAGGTACTCGGCATTTTGGTGCTGGTCGTCATCCCGTCGTTATGGTTTGGCCGGCGCGTGCGCAGGCTCTCAAGGGCCAGCCAGGACCGCATTGCCGACTCCAGCGCCATTGCGGCCGAGGTGCTCAACGCCATTCCGGTGGTGCAAAGCTACACCGCCGAAGCACGCGAGGCGCAGCGTTTTACCGCATCGACCGACAACGCGTTTCGCACGGCGGTGCGGCGCACGGCGGCGCGCTCGGTGCTGGTGGCCTTCATCATCATCGCCACCTCGGCGGCACTTCTGTGGGGCTTGTACCAGGGCACGCAGGCGGTTGCGGCCGGGCGCATCAGCGCCGGCGATCTGGGCCAGACCGTGCTGTACGTGATCATCCTGGCCAGCGCCTTCGCGATTCTGGGCGAAGTCTATGGCGACCTGCTGCGTGCCGCAGGCGCAACCGAGCGGCTGATGGAGTTGCTCTCCAGCCGCTCGCCGATTACCTCACCGGCCAAGCCGGTGCCGGCGCCCAAGCAACTGGCCGGTAGCGCCGTTCAATTCGAGGCGGTCCACTTTCATTACCCGTCGCGTCCGAATCAGGCGGCGCTGCAAGATTTTTCGCTGTCGGTGCAAGCCGGGCAAACGGTGGCCGTGGTCGGCCCCAGTGGCGCCGGCAAGAGCACCGTGTTTCAGTTATTGCTGCGCTTTTACGACCCGGCGTCGGGGCGCATCGTGCTCGACGGCGTGGCAACGCGCGACATGGCTTTGCATGAGTTGCGCCAGCGCATCGGCATCGTGCCGCAAGACGCAGTGATCTTCTCCAGCAGCGCGCTGGAGAACATCCGCTACGGTAAGCCCGACGCC
>JANNUE010000293.1:0-7795 GCA_031394895.1 Betaproteobacteria bacterium | reverse complement strand
CTGGTGCAAGGTGCCGAACCGCTGTTCTTTCTGGACTACTTCGCCTGCGGCAAGCTCGACGTGGAGACGGCGGCGGCCGTCATCGGCGGCATCGCGCGCGGCTGCGAGCTGTCGGGCTGCGCCCTGATCGGTGGCGAAACGGCGGAAATGCCAGGCATGTACCCGAGCGGCGAATACGACCTGGCGGGTTTTGCCGTCGGCGCCGTGGAGAAGTCAAAAATCCTGACCGGCGCCGACGTGAAACCCGGTGACGTGGTGCTGGGCCTGGCCTCCAGCGGCCTGCACTCCAACGGCTTTAGCCTGGTGCGCAAGTGCATTGAGCGTGCCGGCGACAAACTGCCCGCCACGCTCGACGGCAAGCCCTTCAAGCAAGCCATCATGGAGCCGACCCGGCTTTATGTGAAGAACGTGCTGGCGGCGCTGGCGCTGCACCCGATCAAGGCGCTGGCCCACATCACCGGTGGCGGCCTGCTGGAAAACATTCCGCGCGTGCTGCCGGCCGGCACCTGCGCTCAGTTGGCTCAGGGCAGTTGGCCACGCACCGAGTTGTTTGCCTGGCTGCAGGAAACGGCGGCGATTGACGACTTTGAGATGAACCGCACCTTCAACAACGGCATCGGCATGGTGCTGGTGATAGCCGCCGCCCATGCGCCGGCTTGTGCCGCCACGCTGCGCGACGCGGGCGAGCAGGTGTATCAGATCGGCGTCATCACCGAGCACACGGACGGCGCTGCCGTAGTCGTGCGTTGAGTATTGCCGAGCAAGCAAGAATTGCATGAACAGTGTGGTTGACGTAGGTCGGGTTAGCCGCAGGCGTAACCCGACAATCCCCAGCGGCGTAACGCAACCACCCGCCGTGTCCTCGCGCATGTCGGGTTACGCTGCGCTAACCCGGCCTACCAGCTAACCCGACCTACCTGGACGCCGTATTGAACGCAAAGGCAACTATGTCCACAGTCAAACCCTCACTTCGACAAATGCCGGCTGCCGTCTGGGCGCTTGGCTTCGTCAGTCTGCTGATGGACGTCTCCAGCGAGATGATCCACAGCCTGCTGCCGGTGTTTCTGGTCACCACGCTCGGCACCAGCGTATTCGTGGTGGGTCTGATTGAAGGCGCGGCCGAAGCCACGGCGCTGATCGTCAAGGTTTTCTCCGGCGCCTTGAGCGACTATTGGGGCAAACGCAAACCGCTGGCCGTGCTCGGCTACGCCCTGGGCGCGTTCTCCAAACCGCTGTTTGCGATGGCCACCAGTTCTGGCTGGATACTGACTGCGCGGCTGGCCGACCGCGTCGGCAAGGGCATCCGTGGCGCACCGCGCGACGCGCTGGTAGCCGACGTCACGCCGCCCGAGATGCGTGGCGCCGCGTTTGGACTGCGCCAGTCGCTCGACACCGTCGGCGGCTTCGTTGGCCCGCTGCTGGCCATGGGGCTGATGCTGCTGTGGGCGAACGATTTCCGCGCCGTTTTCTGGGTTGCCACCATTCCCGCTTTCATGTGCCTGGCGCTGCTGATATTCGGTGTGCGTGAACCAGCGCGTGCCAGCGGCGCCGTCCGCAAGAACCCGATCAGCCGCGCCAATCTGGCCCGGCTCAGCCCGGCCTACTGGTGGGTGGTGGCGTTTGGCGCTGTATTCACCTTGGCGCGCTTTAGCGAGGCCTTTTTGGTGCTGCGCGCGCAGCAAGGTGGGCTGGGACTGGCGTGGACGCCGCTGGTGCTGATCGGCATGAACGTGGTCTATGCCGCCTGCGCCTACCCGTTTGGCAAGCTGGCCGACCGGGTCAGCCACACAACCCTGCTGGCTTGCGGCTTGCTGCTACTGATCGGCGCTGACGCCCTGCTGGCCTACAGCAACCAGTGGGCCTGGGTCTGGGCCGGCATCACGCTGTGGGGCCTGCACATGGCCATGACCCAGGGTTTGCTGGCCACCATGGTGGCCGACACCGCGCCCGCCGACCTGCGCGGTACCGCCTACGGCTTCTTCAATCTGGTGAGTGGCCTGGCGATGCTGGTAGCCAGCGTTGTGGCCGGCTTGCTGTGGGACCAGTTTGGCGCTGCATTCACGTTTTTGGCCGGCATAGTCTTCAGTCTGGCAGCTCTTGGCCTGCTGGCGTTTTCGGTCTGGCGGCGCGACCGGGCCGCGCCACGGCTCAATGCTTGAGGAACTGGCGCAGCTTCAAGCCTGTTGCCCACAGCGCCGCAAAATAGATTGCGGCTGACCCCAGCAGTATCAACGCCAGCAAGCCGATTCGCCTGAGGCTGTCAGAGCGCAGCTCAGTCCAGCCAAACGCGCCGTTGGCCCACAGCAAAAAGCCCAGCAGCAAGGCGCTGGCGGCGACCACCCGCAGCGCGAAAGCACCCCAACCAGGCTCCGGCCGGTAGCTGCCACGGCGCAGCAGTCCAAACAGCAGCCAGCCGGCGTTGATCATGGCGCCAATGCCAATCGACAGCGTCAGTGCCGCGTGCGCAAACAGCGGCACCAGCGCGACATTGAGCAGTTGCGTGATGACCAGCACAAAGATGGCAATGCGCACCGGCGTTTTGGTGTCCTGACTGGCGTAATAGCCTGGCGCCAGCACCTTGATGGCAACAATGCCGATCAAGCCGACGCCGTAGCCCATCAGCGCCGTGGTGATTTGGCGCAGGTCGAAGTCGGTCATGGCGCCATAGTGGTACAGGGCTGCCACCAGTGGTTTGGCAAAGGCGATCAGCGCCACCGCGCAGGGCACGCCCAGCAACACCACCAGGCGCAAACCCCAGTCCAGCATGGCCGAATAGCGCGGCGCATCGCCGGCGGCACGGGCGTTGGCCAGTTGCGGCATCAGCACCACACCCATCGCCACGCCAAGCAGCGCGGTCGGGAACTCCATCAAGCGGTCGGCGTACGTGATCCAGCTCACGCTGCCGGGCGTCAGGTGCGACGCAATCTGCGTATTAATCAGCATCGACAAATGCGCCACACCCACGCCGAGCAGCGCCGGCCCCATCAGTTTGACAATGCTCCTGGTACCCGGATCGGCCCAGGCAACGCGCAGCGCGCTCCAGCCAAGGCCGATCTGCGGCGTGAGGCCAAGCCGCTGCAGCGCCAGCACCTGCACGCCAAGTTGCAGCGCTCCGCCCAGCAGCACGCCGGCGGCCAGCGCATAAATCGGCTCCAGCCCCAGCGTCTTGAACCACGGCGCGCCCAGCCACGCGGCGCCAATCATGCACAGATTGAGCAGCACCGGCGTCACGGCCGGCACGGCAAAACGCTTCCAGGTATTGAGAACGCCAGCGGCCAGCGCCACCAGCGACATGAAGGCGATGTACGGGAACATCCAGCGCGTCATGACGACGGCCACCTCAAAGCCGCGCGGATTCTGCTGCAGCCCGCTGGCCATCAGCCAGACCAGCACCGGAGCACCGATGACGCCAATCACACTCAGCAGCAACAGCGCCCAAGCCAAAACGGTGGCAACGCGGTCAATCAGCACCTGAGTCGCAGCCTCACCGTGCTGCGCTTTGCTGGCCGCCAGCACCGGAACAAAAGCCTGGCTGAAGGCGCCCTCGCCAAACAGGCGACGAAACAGATTGGGAATGCGAAACGCGACTTGAAAGGCGTCGGTCAAGGCACTGGCGCCAAACACCGAGGCGATCAGCAGTTCACGCACCAAACCGGTGATGCGCGACAGC
This sequence comes from Betaproteobacteria bacterium, assembly GCA_031394895.1. GTDB lineage: Bacteria > Pseudomonadota > Gammaproteobacteria > Burkholderiales > Burkholderiaceae_C > Rhodoferax. The sequence goes on along the minus strand of JANNUE010000293.1, from coordinate 4,125 downwards.
AGGGTCAGCAGGGATACCACCGAGGCGGATTTGAAGAGACTCACGCAGCGAAGTGTAGCTGTTAGAATCCAAGGCTTTGCTGACAACATCCACAGACCCAAGGACTCACTCATATGGCATCTACCAAACCCAAGAAAAAGAACCCGCGCCTGGCGTCGGGCCGCAAACGCGTCCGTCAGGACGTCAAAATCAACGCTGCCAATACCTCGCTGCGTTCCAAATACCGCACTGCGGTGAAGAACGTAGAAAAAGCGGTTATTGCTGGCGACAAAGCCAAAGCAACCGAACTGTTCGGCAAGATGCAGGCGGTGGTTGATACCGTCGCCGACAAGGGCATCTTCCACAAAAACAAGGCAGCTCGCGACAAGAGCCGCCTGTCAACCAAGGTGAAAGCCCTGGAAGCCAAAGCCGCCTGATTTCAGGCAAATCGCACGGAGCACCTTCCTAAAGAAATTGCTCCGCCGTTTGTAACGGGTGCGCTGTCAGCAAAAAGCAATCAAGCCGTCGCAAGACGGCTTTTTTGTTGCCCTAAAATCACGCTTCAACGGCCCGCCTTTGAACGGGCCGCTTCCTTTTATGGAATTGTCAAACTATGAACGCTGCACCTGTCATTGAAGCCACCTCACCGCACGTCATGAACACCTACGGGCGCTTGCCCATTGCGCTGTCGCATGGTCAGGGCTGCCGCGTCTGGGACATCAATGGCAAACAGTATCTGGACGCACTCGGCGGCATTGCCGTCAACACGCTGGGCCACAACCACCCCAAGCTGGTGCCGGCGCTGCAAGAGCAGATTGGCAAGGTCATCCACAGTTGCAACTACTACCATGTGCCGAACCAGGAAGTGCTGGCCAAGAAGCTGGTCGAACTGTCCGGCATGAGCAATGTCTTTTTCTGTTCAACCGGCCTGGAAGCGAACGAAGCGGCGCTGAAGCTGGCGCGCAAGTTCGGCCACGACAAAGGCATAGAGCGCCCCGAAATTGTGGTCTATGAGAAGGCCTTTCATGGCCGCTCGATCGCCACGCTGAGCGCCACCGGCAACCCGAAAATCCAGGCCGGTTTTGGCCCGCTGGTGGAAGGCTTCATCCGGGTCCCTATCAACGACCTGGCCGGCCTGCAGGCGGCCACCGCCGGCAACCCGAATGTGGTGGCGGTATTTTTTGAGGCGATCCAGGGCGAAGGCGGCGTCAACGCCATGACGCACGACTATCTGCGCGCCGTGCGCGAGCTGTGCACCGACCGGGACTGGCTGCTGATGATCGACGAAGTGCAATGCGGCATGGGACGCACCGGCAAATGGTTTGCCCACCAGTGGGCCGGTATCACGCCGGATGTGATGCCGCTGGCCAAGGGGCTGGGCTCCGGCGTGCCGATTGGCGCCGTCGTCGCCGGGCCGAAGGCGGCCAACATCTTCCAGCCGGGCAACCACGGCACCACGTTCGGCGGCAACCCGCTGGCGATGCGCGCCGGGGTGGAAACCATCCGGATCATGGAAGAAGACGATCTGCTGGGCAACGCCGTGCGCGTTGGCGCCCACATGGTAGCCGCGCTGAAACGGGCGCTGGCCGCCGAGCTGGCCAATGGCGGCGTCAAGGAAATTCGCGGCCAGGGCTTGATGCTCGGAATCGAACTGTCCAAGCCCTGCGCCACGCTGATGGCGCAATGCGTCAGCAACGGCCTGCTAATCAGCGTCACCGCAGACACCGTGATCCGCCTGGTGCCGCCGCTGATCATGACCATCGCCGAAGCCGATGAAGTGGTCAGCATTCTGTGCCCGCTAATCAGGCAATTGCTTGACACTGCCTGACTTGTGGTCTTGGAAATTGCAGAAATACCACTCACACGTCATTGCGAGGAGCGCAGCGACGTGGCAATCCATGAACTCCTGGATTGCCGCGCTTCTGTCATTGCGAGGAGCGTAAGCGACGCGGCAATCGCAATGACGTGAACAGATACCTTGGAATATTCCTCGTCCCTTGCCCCCCGATTTATATGAACCATCCGCCATGAAACATTACCTGCAATTCAGCGACTTGAGCGCCGCCGACTACGCTTACCTGTTCGAGCGCGCCGCGCTGATCAAGAAGAAGTTCAAGGCCTACGAGCGGCACCAGACGCTGATTGACCGCACCCTGGCAATGATCTTTGAGAAGGCCTCAACCCGCACCCGCGTCAGCTTCGAGACCGGCATGTACCAGCTTGGCGGCAGCGTCGTGCATCTGACCACCGGCGACAGCCAGTTGGGGCGTGCCGAGCCGATCGAAGACAGCGCCAAAGTGATCAGCCGGATGGTTGACCTGGTGATGATCCGCACCTACGAGCAAACCAAGATCGAGCGTTTTGCCGCGCACTCCAGGGTGCCGGTGATCAACGGGCTGACCAACGAATTTCACCCGTGCCAGGTATTGACCGACATCTTTACCTACATCGAGCAGCGCGGCTCGATCCAGGGCAAAACGGTGGCCTGGGTCGGTGACGGCAACAACATGGCCAACACCTGGCTGCAGGCCAGCGAAATCCTGGGTTTCAAGGTGCATGTGAGCACGCCCAGCGGTTACGAAGTTGACCAATCGATCGCCGGCCTGCGCTCGGCCGAGAGTTACCAGGTCTTCAAAGACCCGATGCAAGCCTGCGCCGGCGCCGACCTGGTGACCACCGACGTCTGGACCAGCATGGGCTATGAGGCCGAAAACGAAGCGCGCAAGGTCGCTTTTGCCGACTGGTGCGTGGACGCTGAGATGATGCGTGCCGCCAAGCCCGATGCACTGTTCATGCACTGCCTGCCGGCGCACCGTGGCGAGGAAGTGCAAGCCGAAATCATCGACGGACCGCAATCGGTGGTCTGGGACGAAGCAGAAAACCGCCTGCATGCGCAAAAGGCCCTGATGGAGTATTTGCTGCTGGGCAAGCTCTGATTTCAGGGCTGCAACCATGGCCCCCAGCAGCGGCAGGAATTGGCAAGCCCATATGAAAGATCGGAATCTTGGACTGACTCAATAGACTGCATCATGGTGACCCAGATTGAGCAAAACAATCTCTTTGCCCTCAATCAACAAATCCAGGGTGATGCGGTAAGAAATATTGATAGACACCGAATGAACCCCAGCCAACCGGCCACTTAGCGGGTGCAGACGCAACGAAGGATGAAACGGGTTTAGCTCCAGCAATTGCAAGGTCTTTAGATATTGTTGACGCAAATCTGGATGTTTTTTAAGCCACCGTGCAGCGCGGCGGTTATAGGCATCGGTGTAAATCAGCGAAAAGCTCATTCCATCGCGTCCAACCGGGCCAAATGCGCCTCGGGCGACTCTTTCACAATGCGACCTGCGGCCACATCGGCGCGCGCCTGGGCCAAGGCCGCCTCCAGCTCACATTCACGCAAGTGCTGGTAGTGCGCCAAGTCCATCACCACGTAGCGATCTTTGCCCCGCACCGACACAATGGCCTCGTCGTAATCGGCCAGCACTGCATCAATGGCTGAAATGCCTTTGGTCTTGAGATCGTTGGCGCTGATGTGCGGCATGTCATTCACCTTTAAATCGTATATTTTAGCGCACTGTAAACAACACGATTCACGAAGCACAAGCAAAAGTATCCGGTCGCTCGCGGTCAAATACAAAACCATTGGCGCCGGTGATCAAAATCCTTATGTTATTCAGGACGCGGCAATCGAGGAACTCTAGTTGACCCCAATTGACCCAACAAACCGATGAGCAACGGGGAACGTTGGGCGGCAAACGGATCCACAACTGTCACGCCGCGCCAGGTAAAACCATGCTGAAAATCTTCGCTTAACAGCAGCCGGCAGTTATTCTCTGCGGCAACCGCCAAGATCAGGGCATCCCACATCGGCAACTGGTGATCAACCGTCAGGTCCAGGGCCGCCTGAAAGGCCGGCCAGTTTGAATCGGCGACTTCAAAGCTGTCAGCCCAGCCAAGCACCGCTTCTCGTGCTGCTGCTGGTGTGCGTTTGGCTTTGCCGGTGAGTACCCGAGTCAATTCCCCCAGAGTTTGTGCAGGCAGCATGACCGAGTCTTCGGGCAACTGTTCGATGAGACGCAATGCCATGCCACAGCGCACTTCGTCACCCAGACCTTCGGCATAGGCCAGGATATTGGTGTCGAG
>JANNUE010000274.1:0-20799 GCA_031394895.1 Betaproteobacteria bacterium | reverse complement strand
GCATCGACCCTTGCGCCGCGCGCGCCGCCGGCGGCCCCATGAAGACCGGGCAATGCAGATAGCTGACGCCCTCGGCGTTGAGCCGCGCCGAGCGCGCTGCGGTGAGCGCCGGCAAGGTCGTCGTGTGATCGATCACGATCGCATTGGCTGACAGTCCGGCGCGTGCCAGCGCAATCACTTCTTCCACCACCGCATCGTCCTTGAGCACCAGATGCACGCGCGACGCCCCCTGCACTGCGGCGGCCGGCGTTGCGGCGGCCTGCACGCCGAAGGAGGCCAGCGCCCGAGCCTTGTCGGCCGAGCGGTTCCACGCGGTGACCTTGTCGCCACGCTTGGCGCAAGCTTCTGCGAAGGCGCCGCCGAGCAGACCGGTGCCAAGAAATGCGATGTTTGCCATGTTGTAGTCCTGAAAAGTGCGAGCGTCGTGCAAGACGGCGGGAGTTGTCGGTTGGGAAGTCCAATTCGATCGAATATCTTAGCGTGCATGCGCCGGCGGCGCTGTCGCCAATGGCTGGCGCTAACCGGTCCAGCCGGCGGTGTTGCGCCCAAGCTTGACTTTTGTCGCATCGCCCGGCTTGCAGCACTGGCATGATGAGGCCGATGGACCAGAACTTGCCGCCGCTCATCCAGGCCCTGCTGCAAAGCGGGCGTTATCCGGGCGCGGTGCAGCAGGTGGAGCTGGTGCAGACCCATATTTCATGGGTGCTGCTGGCCGGTGATTTTGCCTACAAGATCAAGAAACCGGTGAATCTGGGGTTTCTGGACTTCAGCACGCTCGCCCTGCGGCTGAACCGCCGCTTTGACGAGACGCAGCGGCTGGACCGGGTCTGTGCGGCGTCACGCTTTGGCGCGCCCGAAGCGTCGCAGGCAACGCTGGAGGTGCTGGAACAGCAGCAACTGATGATCGAACCGCTGGACGCGCAGAAACTCGACGAAGTCCGGCCGGCGTGATTCAACCTGCGCGGCCAACCCCGAGTGATGGCACCGGATGCTTGCTGGCGTTCTTGATCAGCTTGGCCGTCACCGCCTGCTCGATGTCGATCCCCGTGTGGTCGGCAATCTGCAGCAGGTACAGCAGCACGTCGGCCACCTCGTCGGCAATGCGCTGTTGCAGCTCTTTGTCGTGCTGCGCGTGCTGCGACTGCTCGGGCGTCATCCATTGAAAGATTTCTGCCAGCTCGGCCGCCTCCACCATCAGTGCCGTGCTCAGGTTCTTCGGTGTATGAAACGGCTGCCAGTTGCGCGCTGCCGCGAACTCGCGCAAGGTGTTCTGCACGGCTTTCAGATCCACGGGGTGCCCCCTATATTTGACAACAGGGCCAGCCACAGCGGCTGGCCCTGTTGTCTTGCATGGTATCCAAAAGCACCCGGTGATTTCAAACCTCGACCGCCACCACGCAACGCGCAAGTGCTGGCGCAGCCGGATGCCAGCGCCGGACCCTGCGGCTGACCCACGATTTGACCTGAGCGGCACAAGGGTTTTTCTGGCGCCCTATATTGCCCGCTCTGAGTTGCGCTCATCAAACTGTTTGCTCCAACGCGCCGCGCGCAGCAACGGTGAGGCCGCAGACATCTCGATAGTTTGACATCAAATTGGGCCAGCGTTTCGGGGCCGCTGCTGGTCTTTTGCGTCTCTCAGGTCCCGGTTAACAGCAGGAGATCCATCATGGCCACGTACATTGCTCTTTCCAGTTTTACCGATCAGGGAATTCGCAGCGTCAAGGACAGCACGAAACGCGCCGATGCCGTTCAGGCCGCCGCGAAAAAGTTCGGCGCCACGATGACGCACATCTACTGGACGCTGGGAAACTATGACTTGGTGGCGATCATCGAAGCACCGGATGCCGAGTCGGCCACCGCGTTCGCCTTGGCTATTGGGGTGGCCGGCAACGTGCGCACGCAGACGCTGCGGGCTTTTTCCAAGGACGAGATGAACGGCATTCTTGGCAAGATGGCATAAGCGCGCTGCCAGCCAGGTCGGCGGCTGCGGCGGGTCTATCATGGCGGGGGCTTTGCCCGCTCGCGCACCTTCAACAAGTTCACCGATCAGGCGCTGCACGATGCGACCATCGCGCAGCTCTACGATCTGCTGAAGTGGGGTCCGACGTCGATGAACTGCCAGCCGGCACGCTACGCCTTTGTGCGCAGCGGCGCCTGCTGCTCCAGCCATTCGCGCCAAACTGCCATCATGACGGCCAGGATCACCGGGCCGACGAACAGGCCGATCAGCCCGAACGCGGCCAGGCCGCCGAGCACGCCAAACATCACCAGCAGGAACGGCACGTGGCTGGCGCTGCTGATCACCAGCGGGCGGATCAGGTTGTCGATCCAGCTCACCACCAGTGTGCCCCACAGCAGCAGGCCGACGCCGGCGCCGGTCTGGCCGTTGAGCAGCAGCCACACGCCGATCGATCCCCAGACGAACGGCGTGCCAAATGGAATCAGCGCCACCAGCGCGGTCAGCGCCGCCAGCAACACCGGCGCTTGCATGCCGGCCGCCCAATAGCCGAGCCCGGCCAGTATGCCCTGCGCCAGCGCGGTCAGCACCAGGCCATAGACCACGGCCTTGGTGGTGGTGCCGATCGCGCTCAAATAGCCTTCGACGCGGGCGCCGACGAAGCGTTGCAAGACCTGATGCAATTGGGCCAGCAAGCTCGCTCCGTCGCGGTACAGGAACAGCACCGTGACCAGCGCAAGACCGAGTTTGACGCCGTTGCGGCCAACGCCGCCGAGCAAGCTGAGCAACTCGCTGGTGCGCTGTTCGCCCCACTCGCCGATCTGCTGGCGCAACGCCTGCGGGTTGCGCGCCAACTGGTCCAGCAACTGCTGCAGCCAGTCGCCGACCCACGGGATTGCGGCCACGAACTCGGGCAGCGGCTGCGGCCCGCGCGCCAGGTAGGCCGCCACCGCATCGTAGGCGCCGACCAGTTCGCTGCGCAGCATCAGCACCAGCCACAGCAGCGGCAGCACGAACAGCGCCGCCAGCGCCAGCGTCATCAGCACGGCGCTGAGGGTGGCGCGCCCGCCGAGCGCGCGCTGCAGCCGCAGGTGCAACGGCCAGGTGGTATAGGCCATGATCGCGGCCCAGGCCACCGGTACCAGGAACAGGTGCAGCACCGCATAGGCCAGCGCCAGCAGGCCCCCCAGCAGCAGCGCCAGGATGACGCGACGCGTTCCGGTGGAAGCGAATGGATCGTTCATGGCGGCGCTGTGCTGCGGGTGGCGCCGCGCTGCACCCGTCCAATCGCGCGCAGCCGGGCCATCAGCGAGTCGGCGCTGATCGTCAGCGCCGGCTGCAACGCCAGACCGGCCTGGCGCAGCGCGGTGGCGACCCAGACGTTGCAGGTCCTGAGCAGGTGAAAGCGCTCGCGCGAGGCGTAGAAGCGGCTGTGGCCATATAGCCCGGGTCCGAGCGGGATCGGCTGGCCCGCGCCATCGAGCTCGTGGCTGGCGCGCAGATGGTCGATCAGCCGGCGCAGCCCGTCCGCCGAGACGTCGAGCTCGATTACTTCGGAGGCCGAGAAATAGTCGGCGACGGCGCCGTCAAACGCCACCACGTGCAGCACGCCAGGGGTGGCCCAGACAGCGGCCTTTAGCGCCAGCCAGACGCCGGCATCGGGGGCCTGGTAGTAGGCCCGGTTGCCCCAGCCGACTTCGAGATACCCGGCGCCGGGGAAGTCGCCCCGCGCCGGCCAGGCGTCGGCGCGCACGTCAGCGCCGCGCAACACAATGCCGGTGTGCCAGCCGTGGCTGACCACGTGCAGCGTGCGCGCGTCAGGTCGCGCTTCGCTCGAAGCCGGCGCCAGCGGCACAGCGACGCAGCCACTCAAGCCGCCCAGCAGCGCCAGCGCGGCAAAGGCCGCGCGCCAGGCGTGGGCCGACGCAGCCTGCGCAGGCCTGCGCTTGTCCAGGTACATCGATGCCTTAACTGCCATGCCAGCGTCCCTCCCGGCTAGCGCTTTCGCGCATCGCGCCAGCGTACCACGCGGCAGCGCAGGCGGGGCGACTCTCGGTTTGACCGTTGTCAAGCGCGGGCTGGGTTTGGCGTGCGCGGCGCCAGCCAGCGCAGCAGCGCCGGGGCAGTCAGTCGGCGGCGGCTGCCGCGAGCAAGGCCAGCCCGGCGCCAATCCCGGTCGGGATTCCGTAGCGCTCGACCTTCGAGGCCGGGGCGCCCGCGATCGCGACGACCGGCAGCGTCGTCAATTCGAGCACCTTGGCGGTGACCGAGCCTTCGACGGCGCGGATCAGCGAGTTCTTGCGTGCTGTGCCCAGCACGATGTGGTCGCATCCCAACTGGCGCGCGGTGCTGGTGATCGATAGCGCCTTTTCACCGACTGCCCGGTGCACCGTGTAGCGTGCGCCGGCCGCGTCAAGCAACTGCCGGCTTGGCTGCAGCGCCTGCTCGGATGCCTCGCGGTGCTCGTCGATGACGGCCGTTCGGTCGACAAAGCGCGTGATGTGGCTGGAGAACGGGCGCTGGACGTTGAGCAGGTGGATGTCGAGCGCCGGGTTGTTCTTGAACTCTTCGAGCACATGCTGCACGGCCAGCAGCGAGTTGTTGGAACCATCGACCGCAACGAGTACTTTCAGCATGGTGGTTTCTCCGGTGAATTTGCGCTGGCGCGCACGACGAGCACGGCGCCCTGTGCCGTGTGAATCACTTGCTGCGCGACGGAGCCAAGTAGCAGGCTTTCCGTTGCCGTCAAGCCGCGCGCACCGATCACGATGACCCGACTGCCGAGCGCCTGCGCCTGTTCGACGATGCGCGCGGCGGGCTCGCCCATCAGCACATGCAGGCGCCAGCCAAGCCGGGTGGCGTCAAGCAGGGCACAGGCATCGGCGCCCACCGCCCAGCCACGCCGCGCCAGCTCGGCATCAGCGGCCTCCTTGCTCAGCCACGGCTGGACGTTGACCAGATCGATCATGCGCGTGCCGCTGTCGCTGGCCAGGCCGATCGCCGTTGTCAGCGCGTGCATCGAGTGGCTCGATCCGTCCAGCGCGACCAGCCACCCGTCGGCGGCAGGTTGGGTCGGCGCAACCCGCTGCGACTCGAAGCTGACTGAGACACGACGGCCGTCTTCGTCACGCTGCTCGCGCCACAGCGCGGGCATGGCGTGCGCAGCGCTGGTCGAAGCTGGCGTGGTCGATGCAATGGATGACATGGTTGAACCTCTTAGGCGCCGCTGTCCGGCAGGGGGGACGCCGCCTTGCCCTGCGACAGCTTCAGACTCAGAACCACCGACAAGGCGATGATGCCGCCGACAATCGCCAGCGACCACTGTACCGGCATATGGAACCACGGGGCTGCCAGCATCTTGCCGCCGATGAACACCAGCACGATGGCCAGGCCGTACTTGAGCAGGTGGAACCGGTCGGCCATGTCCGCCAGCAGGAAGTACATGGCGCGCAAACCCATGATGGCGAAGATGTTGGACGTGAAGACGATGAACGGGTCGGTGGTCACGGCAAAGATCGCCGGGATGCTATCGACTGCGAACACCAGAACGCTGACCTCGATCAGCACCAGCACCAGGAACATCGGGGTGGCGTATAGCAGGCCGTGCTGGCGCACGAAGAACGACTGGCCATGCAAGCCGGTGGTGATGCGCATGTGGCCGCGCATCCAGCGCAGCAGCGGATTTTGTTCCAGGTCGGGCTTCTTGTCGGCAAATACCAGCATCTTGATGCCGGTGATCAACAAGAAGGCGCCGAAAACATAGAGGATCCACGCAAATTCCTGCACCAGCCACACGCCGGCCAGGATCATTCCGGCACGCATCACGATCGCCCCCAGCACCCCGTACAGCAGCACACGGCGCTGCAATTCGGGCGGCACGGCGAAGTAGCCGAAGATCATCACAAAGACAAACATGTTGTCCACCGACAAGGATTGCTCGATCAGGTAGCCGGTGACGAACTCGAGCGCTTTGCGATTGGCGATTTCGCGCCCCAGGCTGGCGTCCAGGTACCACCACAGCAGCGCGCCGAAGCCCAGCGCCAGCGAGACCCAGGCGACGACCCAGCCCCCGGCCTCCTGGACGGACACCCGATGCGCTTTCTTGCCGCCGAGCACGAACAGGTCGAGCGCCAACATCGCCAGCACGAAGGCAATGAAGGCGACCCACATCGGGGCGGTAGCGAAATTGTCTATGGCTTGCACGCGGCATCCTTACTGAGCGCTGTTGAATGAAGCGAGTGTGGCGCCAGTAAATACATCGAACAAGTAGAATATAGTTACGCAATAGATCGAAAATATCGATGTGATGCTGACCGATGACCGCACTCAATTTCAAGCACCTGCGTTACTTCTGGATGGTCGCCAAAGCCGGCAGCATTGCGCGCGCCAGCGCGCAGTTGCACTCGTCGCCGCAGTCCATCAGCGGCCAGTTGACGACTCTGCAAGAAGCGCTCGGAGTGCAATTGTTCCAGCGCGCCGGGCGCAACCTGGAACTGACCGAGACCGGGCGGCGTACGCTCAACTATGCTGACGAGATCTTCACGTTGGCAGATGAGCTGACCGAAATGCTGCACGGGCTGCCGGCGCTGCCCGCGCTGGTGTTCCGGGTGGGCATCGCCGACGTGGTGCCGAAGTCGACCGCCTATCGCCTGGTGGCGCCGGCGCTGCGCATGGACGAGCCGGTGCGTCTGGTTTGCCGCGAAGGCCCGTTGGAGTCATTGCTGGGCGAGCTCGCTGTCAACAAGCTCGACATGGTGATCGCTGACCGAGCCATGCCGAGCGGCGTCAGCGTGCGCGGGTATGACCACTTTCTGGGCGACAGCGACATGTCGGTATTTGCGGCGCCGAGTTTGGCAGCCACGCTCATCGGAGAGTTCCCGGCGTGCCTGAACAACGCGCCGTTTCTGCTGCCCGGCGGCGACGTGGCGATGCGGCCCAGACTGATGCAATGGTTTGACCAGCAGCGCATTCACCCGCATGTGGTCGGCGAGTTTGACGACAGCGCCTTGCTCAAGGCGTTCGGCCAGGCCGGCTCGGGCGCCTTTGTCGCGCCCTCGGCGATCGCCGACTTCGTCTGCAAGCAGTACGACGTGCAGGTGCTGGGCACCATCGACTCGCTGCGCGAGAAACTCTACGCCATCACCACCCAGCGCCGCCTCACTCACCCGGCGGTCGTCGCGGTTTGCCGGGTGGCCCGTGAAGAGTGGTTTGGCCAGGCCGCGCCGAGCCGCTCCGGCGCGCTCTAATGACTTGCATGGTTGTTGTCCGGCGTGATGATGACGCAACGCCACAGCCGACGAAGGATGGTGCGAGCCGCGCTGCCAGCCAGGTCGGCGGCTGCGGCGGGTCTATCATGGCGGGGGCTTTGTCCACTCGCGCAAGTTGCGCGCCCCCTCACCAGAGATCGCCATGAAACCCGTCATCGACAGCCGCATTCTCGACCAGGCCTTTGTGCAGGCGCGCACCTTCAACAAGTTCACCGACCAGGCGGTGAACGATGCGACCATCGCGCAACTCTACGACCTGCTGAAGTGGGGTCCGACATCGATGAACAGCCAGCCGGCACGCTACGCTTTTGTACGCAGCGCGGCGGCCAAGCAGCGCCTGAAACCGGCTTTGTCGGCCGGCAATGTGGCGAAAACGATGGCCGCGCCGCTGACCGTCATCGTCGCCTTTGCGCCGGCGTTCTATGACGAGCTGGCAACGCAGTTCAAAGCGGTTGCCACGGCGCGCGACACCTTCGCCAGCAACCCCGCGCTGGCCCAGAGCACGGCCTTTCGCAACAGCAGCCTGCAGGGTGCCTACCTGATCATTGCGGCACGCCTGCTTGGCCTCGATGCCGGTCCGATGAGTGGCTTTGACGCGGCCAAACTGGATGCCGAATTTTTTCCCGACGGGCAGTGGAAGTCGAACTTTCTGGTCAACCTGGGCTACGGCGACGCGAGCGGAAATTTCCCGCGCGGACCGCGTCTGGCGTTTGATCAGGCGGTCAAGGTGTTGTAGGGACAGCCCAACGCTTCAGTCCTGGTGGCGTGCCGGTAGCACTGTGCCACGGCATTCGCCAAAACCGATGCGGCGCGCGCCGGCACGCTCGGCATAGGCCTTGAGGATGACGCAGTCGCCGTCCTCCAGAAACGTCCGGCGTTCACCATTGTCCAGCGCAATGGCCTGCTTGCCGCCCTGACTCAGTTCCAGTAGCGAGCCGCCCTGTTCCGGCCTTGCGCCAGACAGGGTGCCGGTGCCCAGCACATCGCCGCTGCGCAGATTGCAGCCGTTGACGGTGTGATGCGCAACCAGTTGCGCCAGCGTCCAGTAGGCGTCGCAGTAGTTCGAGCGCGACAGGCACTGCGCCGGTTGCTGCGTCGCGCGCATCTGGGGTGTCTGCAGCCAGACTTCGAGTTGAATGTCGATCGCACCAGCGCGGCGGTTGAAGTCGCCGTCGAGGTAGGGCAATGGCTGCGGGTCGCCGCTCGGGCGCGTGGCCGGTGCGCGAAACGGCTCCAGCGCTTCGAGCGTCACCACCCAGGGCGAACAGGTGGTAAAAAAATTCTTCGCCAGGAACGGCCCGAGCGGCTGGTACTCCCAGGCCTGCACGTCGCGCGCGCTCCAGTCATTGAGCAAGGAGATGCCCCAGACATGCTCCTCAGCCGCGTCTATCGGCACTGCCTGACCCAGCGCGTTGCCCTGGCCGATCCAGATCGCCAGTTCCAGTTCGTAGTCCAGCCGCTGCGTCGGTGTCAGCCTGGGCGCGCTGGCGCCCGCTGCCAGCGTCTGCCCGAGCGGGCGCTGAAATGCCTGGCCGCTGACCGCAATGCTGGACGCGCGACCGTGGTAGCCGATCGGCACCCACTTGTAGTTGGGCAGCAGCGGGCTGTCGGGGCGAAACAGTTTTCCGACCGTGGTGGCGTGGTGAATGCCGGTGTAGAAATCGGTGTAGTCGCCGATCTCGCACGGCAGGCCCATCTGCACCGCGCTTTGCGCCAGCAGCGCGTCTTGCCAGCGCGCCTGGTGCTCGCTACCAGCACGCAGGCCGTGCCACAGCGCCGCGCGCAACTCCCTGCGCTGTTTGAGGGGCTGCGCCATGAACTGGTGCGCATCGGTCGTTGCCGTCAGACCGGCCCGTTGCAAATCAAGCAGTTGGTCGCCAATCGCCACGCCGAGCCGCCAGTCGCCGCCCTCGCTCAGGCGGAAGCTGCCAAACGGCAGGTTCTGAATCGGAAAGTCGCTTAGCGCGTCGTTGGCCGACGCGACCCAGCTCTGGGTGGCCGGGTCGTGAGTGAAGTCCAGCATGGCTCAGGAGCCGGACTGGTTGAGCGTGCCGGCATGCAGGAAGGCGGCGTGGCGCGGCGCGCGTTTGGTGAGCGACCATTCTTCCAGCATCTGCCACTTGACGGCGTCAAGCTGCTTGAGCTTGGCCGCCTCGTCCGGGTCCGGGCACGCCAGCTCTAACCGGTGACCGTTCGGGTCGAAGAAGTAGATCGAATGAAACACGCCGTGGTCGGTCACGCCCAGTACATCCACTCCCTCGCGCTCCAGATGAGCCTTGAACTGCAGCAGAGCGGCCCGGTCCGGCACCAGGAACGCAATGTGCTGCACCCACTCGGGAGTATTCGGGTCGCGCCCCATCGGCGGCTGCGTCGGCAACTCAAAAAAGGCCAGCACATTGCCCTGGCCTGCGTCCAGAAAAACGTGCATATACGGGTCCGGCGCTTTGGTCGAGGGCACAAAGTCTTCGGCAATCGCCAGCACAAAGTCCATCTTCAGCATGCGCTGGTACCACAGCACGGTCTCTTTGGCGTCCTTGCAGCGGTAGGCCACGTGGTGAATGCGAGTGATCTTCATACTTCGAGCACCCCGCGACGCAGCTGGTCGCGTTCAATCGATTCGAACAAGGCCTTGAAGTTGCCTTCGCCAAAGCCATCGTCGCCCTTGCGCTGGATGAACTCGAAGAACACCGGCCCGAGCAGTGTCTGCGAAAAAATTTGCAGCAGCAGGCGGCGCTCGCTGGGGTTGCTGACGCCGTCGAGCAGGATGCCGCGCGACTGCAGTGCGGCCAGGTCTTCGCCGTGGTTGGGCAGGCGCTGCGCCAGCATCTCGTAATAGGTGGCGGGCGGCGCCGTCATCAGCGGCACGCCGGCGCGGCGCAGGCTGTCGAGCGTGGCCATCAGGTCGTCGCTGAGCAGCGCGATGTGCTGAATGCCTTCGCCGTTGAACTGCATCAGGTACTCCTGAATCTGTCCGGACTTGCCGGATGCCTCCTCGTTGAGCGGTATTCGGATCATACCGTCGGGTGCGGTCAGCGCCTTGGAGGTGAGGCCGGTGTATTCGCCCTTGATGTCGAAGTAGCGAATCTCGCGGAAGTTGAAGATGCGCTCGTAAAACGCCGACCAGTACGCCATGCGCCCGTGATAGACGTTGTGCGTCAGATGGTCGATGATCTTCAGGCCATGACCGACCGGGTGGCGGGGCGCATCGGCGATGAAATCAAAGTCGATGTCGTAGATCGACTGGCCGTCTTCAAAGCGGTCAATCAGGTACAGCGGCGCGCCGCCAATTCCCTTGATCGCCGGCAGGCGCAGCTCCATCGGGCCGGTCGGCATGTCCATCGGTTGCGCGCCGCGCTCGAGCGCCAGCGCGTAGGCCAGGCGCGCGTTCCTGACCCGAAACGCCATGCCGCAGGCGCTTGGGCCATGTTCGGCGGCGAAGTACCAGGCGGCGCTGTGCGGTTCGCGGTTGATGATGAAGTTGATGCCGCCCTGGCGGAACAGATCGACGTCCTTGGAGCGATGCCGTGCCACGTGCGCAAAGCCGAGTTGCTCAAACACCGGCTCCAGCAGGCCCGGCGTGGGCGCTGCGAACTCGACAAACTCGAAGCCCATCAGTCCCATCGGGTTGTCAAAAATATCAGCCATGGCGGCACTCCTTGGTCTGGTGCAAAGCAGGATGAATTGCGCTCAAACCGGTTGCCAAAGGGCGTGCAAGCGCGCTGCCCTTGCGGCGTGTCAATGCATAATTCTGCATGCAACCGGCCCAACCCATGAAGCTCTATGGTTATTTCCGCAGCGGCACGTCGCACCGGCTGCACAGTGCGCGGCGCAGCCAAATGAATTTCGATTGATGAGCACCCAAATATCCGACCTCCACATCGCGCGCGAAGACGCGCTGCCCACGCCACGCCGCCTGCAAGAGGAATTGCCTTGCAGCGAGCAGCAGGCGGCGCAAATTGCGCGCTCGCGTGGTGCCGTGCGGCGCATCTTGCAGGGCGAGGATGACCGCCTGCTGGTGGTGGTGGGGCCGTGCTCGATTCACGAACCGGCGTCGGCAGTTGAGTACGCCCAGCGCCTGCAGCAACTGGCGGCGCGCGTGGGCGACGAGTTGCTGCTGGTGATGCGCGTTTATTTCGAGAAGCCGCGCACCCGCATGGGCTGGAAGGGCCTGATCTACGACCCGACACTGGACGGTAGCGGCGACATTGGCGAGGGCCTGCGCGCGGCGCGGCGCATCCTGCTTGAATGCGCGCGCCTGGGCCTGCCGGCGGCGTCCGAAATACTCGACCTGGTGACGCCGCAGTACTACGCCGAACTGCTGAGCTGGGGCGCCATCGGCGCGCGCACGGTGGAGAGCCCGCTGCATCGCCAGATGGCGTCGGCGCTGTCGGCGCCGGTCGGCTTCAAGAATGCAATCAATGGCAGCCTGGCGGTGGCTATTGACGCCATCCATGTGGCGGCGCAGTCCCACCGCTTTCCCAGCATTTCGCTCGATGGCCAGGCCATTGTTGTCAGCACCACCGGCAATCCAAACGGGCATCTGGTGCTGCGTGGCTCCAGCCAGGGGCCCAACTACGACGCGGCGCATGTGTTGCAGGCCGCAGCCGCATTGCAGCAGGCCGGACTGGCGCCCCGGCTGTTGGTCGATTGCAGTCATGGCAACAGCGCCAAGGACTACCGGCGCCAAAGCGAAGTGGCAGCCGACATTGCGCAGCAGGTGGCTGCCGGTTCGTTGCTGATCAGCGGCGTTTTGCTTGAGAGCTACCTGCTGCCAGGCCGGCAGGACATCGTGGCCGGGCGCAGCGGACTGTGCTACGGGCAAAGCGTGACCGACGGCTGCATTGGCTGGGAGCAAACGGTAGAGGTCATCGATGATTTGGCAGCGGCAGTGCGAAGCCGCCGCGCAGTGCGTGGGGCCGGTTTGACCGAGCAACCTTAAGGAGCTTTCACCCTGGCACGGTGGTAGCTGCCGCTGCCCGCATGCAGCACGCTGTCGGTTGGCAGAACCTGCCCCGGCGGGTAGCTGACGCCGTCGCCGAGCCGGTCGTAATACGGCGCAAATTGGATGCGCGCCAACTCCAGCAAAGCTTGCAGGTCATTGAGCACAAAATAGCTTTCCTGAAAATCGTCGATCCGGTAGCGCGTGCGCATGACGCGCTCGAGTTCAAAGCCGAGCCGGTTGGGCGACTCGCTTTGTATGGCGAACACGCTCTCGGAATAGGACGAAGCGATGCCGGCGCCGTAGATGCGCAAACCTTCCTTCTGCCGCACCAGGCCGAACTCCACCGTGTACCAGTACACGCGCGCCAGCTCAGTCAGTTTGCCCAGTTGCTGCGCACGCAAACCGGCGGCGCCATAGGCCTGGATGAAATCCGCCATCACCGGGTGCATCAGCATCGGCACATGGCCAAACACATCGTGGAAGACGTCGGGCTCTTCCAGATAATCGAGCTCCTGCGCGCTGCGGATGAAGTTGCCGGCCGGAAAGCGCCGGTTCGCCAGGTGTTCAAAGAAGACTTCGTCCGGCACCAGCCCCGGCACGGCCACAATCTGCCACCCGGTGCGCTGGCGCAATACGTCGGACAGCTGCACAAAGTTGGGGATGCACTGCGCCGTCATCGGCAGCATCTTCATGCCCTGCACAAAGGCGTCGCAGGCCAGCGCCGGCAGCAAGCGTGTTTGGCGCTCAAACAGCAGCTTCCACACCGCATGCTCTTGCGCCGTGTAGCTGTCCCAACCTTGATCGACCGTCCAGTCGGCGCGACGCGGCACGGCCGCCGCACCAGCGGCCAGACCGTGTTTCGAATGGATGCCTGCGGCTTGCATGGCGTTGTCGCCGAGCTAGTTGCCCGGCGTGTTCACCGCATAGCTGGCAAAGACCCGGTCGCACAGCAGCGCCATCTCGATGTCCTTTTCGGTCAACCCGCCGGCATCGTGCGTGGTCCAGGTCATGCGAACCTTGCGGTACACATTGCTCCATTCGGGATGGTGGTTGCGGGTCTCGGCGGCGAGCGCAATCTGCGTCATGAACGCGAACGCCTGCGCAAAGTCAAGCAGCACGAATTCGCGCGTGATGGCGCCCGCTGTTGGCTCCAGTGTCCAGTGCGGCAATTCACGCAAACCCGCAGCGGCTTGCGAGTCGGTCAGCTTCTTCATGCCACCATTTTGATGCAGCGTATGGTTCTGTTTTTGAAGACGGATTTCTGCACCCACTGGCCAAAGGGTTGTTCAGCGCGTCGGCTATAGTTGCTGGCAACAAGCAACAACTTCGTTCACGCAGCAGCCTCGGCAGGCGCGTAGAACGCAACACGGGGGAGGCGGGTTTTATGAGTCATTGCGTACTGTTTGGCAAGCGGCATTGCGAGGACTGGCAGTGCCGGCACAGCCCGCAGGGGCGGAACACGAGCTGCGACTGCATCCGGCCGCTGTCGCGTTAGCCGTCAAACCACAAGGGCACGATGTTTCAGATATCAGAAACCTTGATCCGGCCGCTCGCGCCGGCTGATCGCGACTGCCTCTACGTTGCTATCCGCGAATCAATGGATACGGTGGGCCGCTGGATGTCCTGGTGTCACCCCGACTTTTCATTGCAGGACACCGAACAATGGATTGCGCTGTGCCAGAGCAACTGGCAAACCGGTACCGACCGGGAGTTCGGAATCTTCGACGCCAGCTCGGGTGAGGCGCTGGGCTGCGTTGGCATCAACCAGATCAATGTTGCCAATAACTTCGGCAATCTCGGCTACTGGGTGCGTGCCGGACGTACCTGTCACGGGGTCGCATTGGCCGCCGCCCAATTGGCCGCCGAGTTTGCCTTTCGGGAATTGCAGTTATCGCGCCTTGAAATCGTGGCGCGCGTGGACAACCTTGCAAGCCGGCGGGTGGCGGAGAAGCTTGGCTGTCAGTTCGAATGCGTTGCCAGAAACCGTCTGGTGTTCAGGGGTCAGCCGTATGATGCGGCGGTGCACTCCCTCGTGCCCGAGGATGTCCAGCCAATGCATGTCCAGCAGGAGCCGAGTGTTGACTAAACGCTACGTCGAGAAGATCCAACGCCGTTTCGCGGTCGGCTCGGTCTGGTGCTAATTGTCATTCATTGTGGGAGATACCATGAATTACTGTCGCTCACTGGCGTGCATTCTTTCCGTCATGTCGCTTTGGGCCTTCGCTAGCGATGCTGTTGGCGGCACGATGAAAAAATGCATAGCCCCTGACGGGAGGATCGAATTCACCGATCTGCCGTGCCCGTTAGATGCGCGCTCTTTGGCTGTCGAAAACAAGACACCCCATCAGCAAACACAACAGATATCCCGGCTGGCGAAGAGTGGAATAACACTCGGTGGATTACCAGTGGCAGATCGGCTGAAGTCCTGTGAACCAGGCGTTGCTATTGCTGCCGCTGAGGAAGTTGTCAGCAACCCCGCAAGCCTTAATGAACCCATGCACTTGTTCTCCCCGGCCTACGCGCTGTTTCAGAATGGCAGAAAGGATGAAGGGGTGTTCTGGTTTTACGCAGCGCAACTGCGAGTTCGGCAGCAGTTGGTCATAGACAATGGTGATCGCGGTCAAATCCTGTCAATCATGCTTATGACGATTGGCGGTCCGATCAATAACTACGCTTTGCAGAATACATCGAAGTTGAACCAGATTCTGGATAGGGTATTGGAATGGGACAAGAAAGCAATGAATCCATTTCGTGATCAAGCCAAAGCGAGAAAACTGGATAAACAAATGGACCAAGTTTATGCAGGATTTGGCGAACTCAAGTCGAAGCTCGTTGCTGAGAAGGCTGCGATGGAAACTGCTGCGCGACAAGCTGCACCCGGAATGGAACAATTGCATGCACAAATGAATAATGACCGTTGTCGCAAAGGCCAGCCTGACCCGGCCTACGAAAATCAAAGGAAGAAAGATGAGCAACAACTTGCTTTGGACTTTGTCACCCACAATGATCAGTTGATAAAATTGGTGGGTGGGCAAGTAAAGGCGGTTCCTGCTTCCTCCACAACTTACAGCAATGACAGCAAAAGGGCCAGATATGAGTTCTCAATCGTGGGTTCGAGAAGCTTGTTTGCCATTGTTGAGGTTAACCGAAGCTCGGGGAAACCAGCACTCGTTCTTGCCTGTGTAACAACACTGTCCTTGGGGCATCGTGAGGCGAGTAGGGAGGCTTGTTCACAGTCCCCGCTGCCGTTGCCAAAATGACGACGGTGGCTCGCTCTGACTCAATTCGTTTTCGTCGACGCCGCCCGGCCCGCAACTATGACCTCCACTAGTTACGCCCCTTCACAACCTCGGCACCACCCGCAACACATCCTGCGCCGCCTGCTCGTAGCCGTGCGCTAGTTGCAGCAGGCCCCAGTCGTCACGCGGTTTGCCGATCAGTTGCATGCCCATCGGCAAGCCGGCGGCGTTAAAGCCCACCGGCACGCTGATGCTGGGCAGGCCGGCCAGCGTCGGCACAATCACCACTTCCATCCAGCGGTGGTAGGTGTCCATGGTGCGCCCCGCAATCTCGGTCGGCCAGCGCTGCTTCACATCAAATGGCCAGACCTGGGCCGTGGGAATGGCCAGAAAATCGACCTTGTCAAACAGTTGCAGCAACTGCTGGTAGAGCTGGCTGCGCGTTGCGCTGGCGCCCAGCAGTTCGGTGCCGGTCAGTTTGCTGCCCTGGTCATGCTCCCACAGCGCCTCGGGCTTGATCAACGCGCGGTTCTTTGGTTGAATCAGAAACGGCGCGATGCGTGACGCAACCAGCGCACGCCGCCACACCAGCCAGCAGTCCCAGATGCGCTCCGGTGCCATCGTCAGCGCAACCGGCTCGACCTCGCAGCCAATAGTCTGCAGTCGCTTCAAGCCGTCACCGCAGACCTCCAGAATGCCGCTCTCCATCGCCAGATAGCCATTGAGGTCGCCGAGCCAGCCGATCCGTTTGCCTTTTAGTTCAGCGTTCAAGTCGCCGTTGAACTGCGCGCCGCTACCGGCAATCGACAGTGGTGCGCGCGCATCCCAGCCGGCTTGCACCGCCAGCAGTTTCGCCACATCCTGCACCGTGCGCGCCATCGGGCCTTCGGTGCCCAACTGGCTGATCCACACATCCTGCGCCGGCCACAGCGGCACGCGGCCCTGGCTCGGGCGCAGGCCAAACACATTGTTCCAGGCGGCCGGGTTGCGCAGGCTGCCCATGAAGTCGCTGCCGTCGGCCACTGCCAGCATGCGCGTGGCCAGCGCGACGGCTGCGCCGCCCGAGCTGCCTCCCGCTGATTTGCTCGCGTCAAACGCATTGCCGGTGGCGCCAAATACTTCGTTGAAAGTGTGCGAACCCAGGCCGAACTCGGGCACATTGGTTTTGCCGATGACGATGCAGCCGGCCGCCTTCATGCGCTGCACCATCAGCGCGTCTTCCTTGGGAACAAAGTTCTTCAGCAACGGGCTGCCCATCGTACTGACAATGCCCTGG
Organism: Betaproteobacteria bacterium; assembly: GCA_031394895.1. Classification (GTDB taxonomy): domain Bacteria; phylum Pseudomonadota; class Gammaproteobacteria; order Burkholderiales; family Burkholderiaceae_C; genus Rhodoferax. The sequence continues at coordinate 4,118 of JANNUE010000274.1, read as the reverse complement.
GTCGGCGCGATGTCCTTGATCGCTTGCGGCATGCCGTGCAGCCAGCCCATTGACTCATCGCGCGCCAGTTGTGCGTCGCGCGCATCGGCCTGCAGCAGCAGCGCAGCATCGTCAACGCGGCTGACGATCGCGTTGACCTGCGGGTTGACGGCGTCGATGCGCGCCAGCGTCGCTTGCATCACCTCGCGGCAAGAGACGTCGCGGCGATGGATCGCGCCAGACAGTTCGCTAGCGCTCCAGCACAGCATGGTGTTTGCAGGCATGCGTGATTCTCCCGGTGGGCGTCAATCAGACTGCAACGCCGCCGGCGCGCTGAAGCAGCTTGATGACGACAAACTCGGCCGGTTTGAGCGGCGCGAAGCCGACGATGATGTTGACCACGCCGTTGTTGATGTCGGTCTGCGTCGTGGTGCTGTTGTCGCAGCGCACAAAGTAGGCCTCCTTCGGCGAGCGGCCCTGGAACGCGCCCTGGCGGAACAGGTTTTGCAGGAACGCGCCGATGTTCAGGCGAATCTGCGCCCACAGCGGCTCGTCGTTCGGCTCGAACACGACCCACTGGGTGCCGCGGAGCAGGCTTTCTTCCAGATACAGCGCCGTGCGCCGCACCGCCAGGTACTTCCATTGGTCGGCCAGACTGTCGGCGCCGTTGAGCGTGCGCGCGCCCCACAGCGTGGCACCGGTGTTGGGGAAGTTACGCAGGCAGTTGACGCCGAGCGGGTTGATGCTGCCGTTCTCGGGGCCGGTGAGCTTGACGTCGAGCCCGAGCACGCCGCTCAGCGTGGCTTCGAGGCCGGCCGGCGACTTCCAGACGCCGCGCGCACTGTCGGTGCGGGCGATCACACCGGCGACGGCGCCGCTGGGCGCATACGCTTCGGGCCGGTTTTCCTTTAACGGGTTGGCCGCCGTGATGCGCGGGAAGAACAGCGCCGCGTTCGCGCTGCGCGCCGCCACATTGGTGATCGCGTTGGCCGCCGTCACGCTGGCGGCACCGGTCCAGCCGGCGCTGTTGTACGGCGGATCGACCAGCACCATCGCGCGGCGCTGGCTGGCGTAGCCTACTGCCAGGTCCCAGCTGGTCTTGTCAACGTCGGCGCTGGCCGAGAACGGCGGGATGCACAACAGGTTGAACAGGTCGGCCTTTTCCAAAGCATACAGGCCCAGCTTGCTGGCGCGCAAGCCGGCCGCGCTGATCTGCGCGCCGGTCACCGCCGCGCCATCGACAGCGCCAGTGCTGATGGCGGTGGCGCTCGGGTCGTTGAACGCATCGGTGGCGCTGGCGGCCGGCGCGCCGTTCGGTGTCGGCAGCGCGCCCAGCGTGCTGGCGGGGCCGCGCAACAGCGCGCTCGACTGACGCAGCACGTCACTGACGAAACGCGGCTGGCCGGCGGTCATCGACACATTCAGGTGCGACTCGGTGACGCCGGTAGCGAGGTCCTTGACGCGCAGATTGAACAGCGTTGCGGCCGGGTTGGCAGCAGCTATCGAGGCGTCGATATGGGTGTCCACGCGGACCCGCAACTTGGACGCCCAGATGCCGGGACTGGCGGCGCTGAAACTGGCGCCACCAATGCTCGCGCTACCGGCCACGGCCGCGTTGTGCACCCGCACGATCAGCGCTTCGGCGCCGCCGTTCTGGAAGTAGTGGTAGACCGCGTACGACATCGGGCTGTCAACCCACAGGCCGCCGAAGATTCGCTCGTAATCGCCGAAGCTGAAGATGCGCACCGGGCTCGCCAAATCGCTGTCAACCGGTCCGCGCAAGGCACGCCCGACGAACGCGGTGATCGAGGTCGCGACCCCTGTAATCGTGCGTACCCCGCTGGGCACTTCTTCAACGTAAACGCCTGGATAGGGCGGTGCAACTGGCATGGCTATGGTTCGATCAGTTGCGGGGTCGCTCCAAAGCCCCGAGGGGTGGCGCGGCGCAGCGCAAAGTGCGTCCACATCCACCACATCGCCATTTGCTGCACCGACAGCTTGTTGGGCAGGCGCACCAGCCGGCCGGCGGTGTCAAACTGCATCAGCGTCTTGCGTACCGTGGCGCTTAGCCTGGCATAGTCCAGCGGCGCATCCTGCTCATCGCCAGCATGTGCTGTTGGCGATGAAATTGCGGTGTCGTGCGTCGGCAGGTGGCCTGGCGCAGCGTCCGCCAGGCTGGCGCCGGCCTTGAGTGTCTGGAAGTTGCGCAGGCCGGCCGCACTAGCCAGCCAGTTCAGCAGTTCCAGGTGGGAGGGTGGTGCAGCGCCCTGGGCGTGGCGCTGGTCAAGCCGGGTCTTCAGGTTCTTCGCAAACGAAGAAACGTCGGGCAACGAAAGGGGTGTGAGTTGTCGCGTCATCAAAATTCCTCGTGCGCCTGGGGCTCGATCAGGAGTGCTGGGGTTGCCATTGCAGCGCAGGCACACAAACCGGGTTTGATGAGTGCTTCCATTGTGAACAGGTTTAGTGTGAGCACGGGGCTCTGGCAACGCTGGGTGAACTGCGGACCCGAACCGTCATTGTAGTGCTCGGGATCAAATGAGTATCTAATTGTGTCGCACGTAAGCGCGGCGCCATGCTGCTGCGTTAGTCAAGCTGACCAAAGGAGATCATCATGAAAACCCGTTACCTTACCGCGCTCGTTGTGGCGGCTGGCCTGAGTTGCAGCTTTGCCATGGCGGCTGATGTGGGTGTGTCCATCAATATCGGACAGCCCGGCTTCTACGGCCGCATTGACATTGGCAATGCACCGCCGCCGGTTCTGATTTATACGGAGCCCGTCTGGATCAATCGCGTGGCGGTGGCTCCTGCCCCGATCTATCTGCGTGTGCCGCCGGGGCACGAAAAGAAGTGGGCCAAGCATTGCAGAAAGTATGGTGCCTGTGGGCGACCGGTCTTTTTTGTGCGCGACGAGTGGTACCGCGATGTTTACGCGCCGCACTATCGCGAGCATGGCCATGACCGCGCCGGCGCACGCGGCGACGATGGCGACCACCGCGGCAAGGGTAAGGGCAAGGGAAAAGACAAGGGCAAGCACGGTCAGAAGAACGATTGACGCCGGCGCTGTGACGGCGCCTGGTTGAACTGCGCCAGCGGGAGCGCTGCGATGTCCGGCGCTTGGTGGACAATCCCTTGATGCATGCGCAAGCTCACGCAGACCACAGCCCGTTGCTAGAAGCAGTGCTGTCCCGGCACGCGCATCAAGCGCACCGCCTGCTGCAGGTGTTGCGTGAATTGCAGTCCGGGCTCGGCTGGTTGCCGCCAGCACTACTGGCTGCCGTGGCGCAGGCACTGCAGTTGAGTCTGGCGCAGGTGCTGGGCGTGACCGGCTTCTACCGGTTTCTGCACACGCGTCCAGTCGGGCGCTACCGCATTCTCTTTAGCGACAACATCACCGACCGGCTATTGGGCAGCGAGGCGCTACTGGCCGACTTGTGCCAGCGCCTCGGCGTTGCCAAGGGTACGACGCGTGAAGATGGATTGGTCAGCGTTGACACAGCCTCGTGCACCGGTTTTTCTGACCAGGGCCCCGCGCTGCTGGTGAATCACCAGCAGGTGATTACCCACCTGGACAGCGAGCGCGTGGCGCGCATCGCCGAATTGATTCAGGCACAGGTGCCCGTTGATCAATGGCCGGCGCCGTGGTTTCAGGTTGACGACCAGATTCGCCGCGCTGATGTGCTGCTGGGTTCCGTGTTGACACCGGGCCAGGCGCTGGCCGCGGCGCTGGCCCGCGGCGCCGAGGCCACGCTGTCCGAATTGGAACTCTCGCGGCTGCGCGGTCGCGGCGGTGCCGGCTTTGCGACGGCAAAGAAGTGGCAACTGTGCCGCCAGGCGGTCGGCCCCGAGCGCGTCGTCGTCTGTAACGCGGACGAAGGCGAGCCCGGCACCTTCAAGGACCGCGTGCTGTTGACGCGCCAGGCTGACGAAGTGTTCGAAGGCATGACGATTGCCGCACTGGCGATCGGTGCGCGCCAGGGCTTTGTCTATTTGCGCGGCGAGTACGCCTATCTGTTGGCGCCGTTGCGGGCCGTGTTGCAGCGCCGGCGCGAGCAGTACCTTCTGGGTCACAGCATTCTGGGGCGCGACGGATTTGACTTTGACATCGACATCCACGTCGGCGCCGGCGCCTATGTGTGCGG
>JANNUE010000270.1:0-41337 GCA_031394895.1 Betaproteobacteria bacterium | reverse complement strand
CTCTTGTGGGGGCTCTGGTACTGGCTGCAATGGTGTTGCAAGCCGCCTGGACTTCGCGCAAGAACCGCCCGCGCCAGGCGCTGCCAACGCCGGGTGACAAGACGGCGCAGCCAGCCGAAGGGATTGAACCCGAGCTGGACGTTGCGGCGTTTGAAGTGGCTAATTTCCCGCTCACCGTGCTGGAGAAGAAGTCGTCGCTGGACGCGCTGATCGACGTGATTGCCGCCATCGCGCTCGACGGTCCAGTCTCCGGTGACGCGGCACTCGCGGCGATGCCGACGACCCGGCGCGCCGGTGGCAAGCCGTTTGCGATCGAGGGCCTCAATCAAGGCAGCGAGCGTTGGGAAATGCCGCAGGCCGGCCAGCGCTATGTCGCTTTTCAGGCCGGCGTGCAACTGGCAAACCGCTCCGGCGCGCTCAATGAAATTGAGTATTCGGAATACGTCATCAAGACCCAGGATTTTTGCGACGCCATCAACGGCACGCCCGACTTTCCCGAGATGCTGGAGGAAGTTGCGCGGGCGCGCGAACTCGACCAGTTTGCCACCGAGCACGATGCCCAGCTTGGCTTTGTGCTGCGCGCCAGTCATTCGGCTTGGAGTCCGGGCTATCTGCAACAAAACGCCTCGCGGCTCGGTTTTGTTGCCGGCTCGATACCCGGGCGCATGGTGCTGCCGGCCAGCACACCGGGGCTGCCGGCGATCCTGAGTTTGAACTTCGACACGCAGGCGGCGATGTCCGAGGATCCGGCCCAGTCGGCGATCCGGGAACTGGTGCTCAGTCTGGACGTGCCGCAGGTGGCGCGCAGCGAGCGTGCTTTTGAGCGCATGCGCGAGGTCGCGCTGACGCTGGCCGCGAGCATGGGCGGTATCGTTACCGATGACAACGGTCTGGCGCTACCGACGGCGGCGATGGACAGCATCGGCGTCGAGCTTGAACGCCTGTACGACACGCTCGATCAGCGCGACCTGTCCGCCGGCTCCGCGCTGGCACGACGTCTTTTTTCCTAAAGCTTATGGTTGCTGATCCGGCGCAGCCGCCAGACGCCGCTCAAGTTGAGCAGTTGCGGCGCACGCTGCATGAACATGCCCATCGCTATTACGTGCTGGACGACCCGAGCATTCCGGATGTCGAATACGACCGCCTGTTTCGCGAGTTGCAAAGCCTGGAGGCAAAGTACCCGGAACTGGTGACGCCGGACTCGCCAACGCAGCGCGTCGGTGGCGCCGCACTGGCCCAATTTGCGAGCGTGCGCCACGCGCTGCCGATGCTGAGCATTCGCACCGAGACCGATACCGAGGCCAGCGGCGCGCACAATTTCGACGCCCGCGTGCGACGCGAGCTCGGTCTTGATGACGCGGCGCCGGTGGTGGAATATGTGGCCGAGCCCAAGTTCGACGGCCTGGCCATCAACCTGCGCTACGAGCAGGGTGTGCTGGTGCAGGCCACCACGCGTGGTGACGGCGAGACCGGCGAAGACGTGACGCAAAACATCCGCACCATCGGCCAGATTCCATTGCGCTTGCCTCTCGAAGTGCCGGCGCTGCTGGAGGTGCGCGGCGAGGTGTATATGCGTCGCGATGATTTCGAGGCGCTGAACGTTAAGCAGCGCGCGAAGGAGCAAAAAACCTTTGTCAATCCGCGCAACGCGGCGGCCGGTGCGGTGCGCCAGCTTGACCCCGCGATCGCGGCGCAGCGCCCCTTGAGCTTCTTTGCTTATGGCTTGGGCGAGGTGACGCAGGCAGCGGCCGGTGGCCCGAAATTTGATACGCATTTTGAGCTGCTCAAAACACTGCAGGGCTGGGGCTTCCCGGTGTCGTCACTGGTCACGGTGGCGCACGGCGGGGCTGAGTTGATGGTCTTTTACGACGGTATTGCACGCCAGCGCGACGCGCTCGGTTTTGACATCGACGGCGTCGTTTACAAGGTCAACAGCCTGGCCTTGCAGCGCCGCATGGGCTTTGTCACGCGCGAGCCGCGCTGGGCGGTGGCGCACAAGTTCCCGGCGCAGGAGCAACTCACCACCGTACTAGGTATTGATGTGCAGGTTGGGCGCACCGGCAAGCTGACGCCGGTGGCCAAGTTGGCGCCGGTGTTTGTCGGCGGCGTGACGGTGACCAATGCCACGCTGCACAACGAGGACGAGGCGCGGCGCAAGGACGTGCGCGTCGGTGACACAGTGATCGTGCGCCGCGCCGGCGACGTGATTCCGGAAGTGGTGTCCGTGTTGCTCGACAAGCGCGTGCCGGGAGCACCGGAGTTCGCCATGCCGCGCATTTGCCCGGTCTGCGGCAGTGCGGCACAGCGCGACGAGGGCGAGGCCGACTATCGCTGTAGCGGCGGGCTCTTTTGCAGCGCCCAGCGCAAGCAGGCGATCCTGCATTTCGCGCAGCGCCGCGCGGTCGAGGTCGAGGGTCTGGGTGACAAGCTGGTGGACCAACTGGTCGATGGCAACGTGGTTAACACCGTTGCCGACCTGTACCGGCTTGGGCTGACGGCGCTCTCCAGCCTGGAGCGCATGGCGGATAAATCGGCGCAAAACATTCTGGCTGCGCTGGAGAAATCAAAACACACGACGTTGCCACGCTTTTTGTTCGGTCTGGGTATTCGCCACGTCGGCGAGGCCACGGCGAAAGAACTGTCGCGCCACTTCGGCTCGCTCGACGCCATCATGAACGCCAGCGTCGAGCAACTGCTACAGGTCAGCGATGTCGGCCCCGTCGTCGCCTCGAGTCTGCGTACCTTTTTTGACCAGCCGCACAACCGCGAGGTGGTCGAGCAGTTGCGCGCCTGTGGTGTGCATTGGGAAGAGGGCGCACCTGCAGTGCAGGCGCCCAAGCCGCTGGCCGGCATGACCTTTGTGTTGACCGGCACCTTGCCGAGCCTGAGCCGCGATCAGGCCAAAGACATGATCGAGGCCGCCGGCGGCAAAGTGGCCGGCTCGGTCAGCAAGAAAACAAGTTATCTGGTGGCAGGTTCCGATGCTGGCAGCAAGCTGGACAAGGCGCGGGAACTGGGCGTGGCCGTGCTCGATGAAGCGGCATTGAAGGAGTTGCTCGATGGCGGTACGTGAAATCCTGCGCATGGGCGACGCGCGTCTGTTGCGTGTGGCGCAGCCGGTTGCCCGCTTTGACACGGACGAGTTGCACTGGCTGGTGTCGGACCTGATCGACACCATGCTGGCAGCCGACGGCGCCGGGCTGGCGGCGCCGCAGATTGGCGTCGATCTGCAAGTCGTCATCTTCGGCTCCAACTCGCCCAACCCGCGTTACCCGGACGCACCGGTTATCCCGAAGACGGTGTTGCTCAACCCGGTCATCACGCCGTTGGGCGAGACGGAGCAAGAGGGCGTGCTACGCGAGGTCGAAGACTGGGAGGGTTGCCTGTCGGTGCCGGGGCTGCGCGCCGTGGTGCCGCGCTATGCGCGCATTCGCTACAGCGGCTTTGACCAGTACGGCGATGCGATAGAGCGCACGGTCGAAGGCTTTCACGCCCGCGTCGTGCAGCACGAGTGCGATCACCTGATCGGCAAGCTGTACCCGATGCGCGTGCGCGATTTCACCCGCTTTGGCTTTACGTCCGTGCTGTTTCCGGGGCTGCCAGACGCGCACGATTGACCTATAGGCTGTGACCCGAGCACTCCCGCCGTAACCCGGCGCGCTCGGTTGCAACCCGGAGCGCTCCGGCGCGGCACTCAGTTCCGCGAATGTCCCCCGCCTTCGGCTCCTCCTTTATTTCGCTGCACTGAGCGCCGCACCGAAGTGCTCTGGCGTAGTGATTTTCGTGCAGGTGCCAACAACGCCCGCTGCCAGCGAGTTTGGGTGAGCGACGCAGCGTGGACTTGGGGTTTTGCCAAATAAAGGAGGAGCGACGGGCGCAGCCCGATGCGGGGGACATTCGCGGAGTCGCTCACCCAAGCTCGCTGGCGTGCCAACGTCGGCGTTGCGCGGGACATTCAGGTCGTCGCGCAGTTGATGACTCCGTTCAGTCTGCCGGCTCAGGCGGCGGTGCAACCGCACCCTTGCGCTCGACAATCATGCGGTAGTGCTCCGGCTCGCGGTGCCGGGCAAAGTTGAACGTCGTGTTCTTGAACGAGTTGCACAGATCGAGGTCGCAGCGCGCCACTGCCAGTTCGTCGCCGAGCGTCGTGCAGGCGCCGACGATCTCTCCTGAGGGTGCGATGATCGAACTGTTGCCGATCAGGTCGCAGCCCTCTTCGCGCCCGGCCTTGGCGACTCCAATCACCCAACTGCCATTTTGATAGGCGCCGGCTTGCATCACGAGCTGGTTGTGAAAGTTCGACAGGTTGTCGTGCTCCGGCGCCGGCGGGTTGTGCACCGGCGTGTTGTAGCCGATCAGGATCATCTCAGCGCCTTGCAGACCCAGCACGCGGTAGGTCTCGGGCCAGCGCCGGTCATTGCAAATGCACATGCCGATGATGCCGCCCAGCGCACGTGTGACGCCGAAGCCGAGATCGCCCACTTCGAAGTAGCGTTTTTCCAGGTGCTGAAACTGACGCCACGGCTCGTGTTCCTGGTGCCCGGGCAAATGGATCTTGCGATACTTTCCGACGATCTTGCCGCTCTTGCTGACCAGGATTGACGTGTTGAAATGCCGCGTGCGACCCTGCTCTTCAACCAGTTCGGCGTAGCCCAGCGAGAAAGCGATGCCCAGGCGGGCCGCCTCGTCGAACAGCGGGCGCGTCAGTGGTCCCGGCATTTCGCGTTCGAAGAAACTGTCCACTTCGGCCTGATCTTCCATGTACCAGCGCGGAAAGAATGTGGTCAGCGCCAGTTCCGGAAATACGACAACGTCGCACGCCATCGCATGCGCCTCGCGCAGCAGTTCCAGCATGCGCCGCACAACCTGTTCGCGGCTGTCGTTGCGCGCAATCGGGCCGAGTTGCGCCGCTCCTACTTTGACGATTCTTGTCATGCCTGTTTCCTCACAGCTATATTTCAAAAAGTTCGGGCTGGATCAAGCGGCTAGTTGCATCAATGTGTGCAGCAGCACATTGGCGCCGGCCTCCAGATCCGCCGGTGCCGTGTATTCCTTGACATTGTGGCTGATGCCGCCGACGCTGGGAACGAAGATCATCGCGGCCGGGCAAATCCGGGCCAGCATCTGGGCGTCGTGGCCGGCACCGCTGGGCATGCGGCGCACGCTCAGTCCCATGTCACGCGCCGTCGCCTCCACCAGCGCGACCAGCGCCGGGGCGAACGACACCGGCTCAAAACGCGCCAGGCTGCGGCTGCTGATTTGTACGCCCTCGGCGGCGCCGATTTCGGCAACGCAGGCGTGCAGCCGGCGCTCTGCCTGCTGCAGCGCGGCCTCGTCGGTATTGCGCAGGTCCACGGTAAAAACAGCCTTGAACGCAATCACGTTCACCAGGTTGGGCGACAAGGTCATCGCGCCGACGGTGGCAACTTGGTCGCCGCCCATCTCGTGCGCAATCTGGCGCGCCTGATGGGCGATGGCAAAAGCGGCGTAACCGGCGTCGTGGCGCATGCGCATCGGTGTCGTGCCAGCATGGTTGGAGACACCGCGCACCGTGAACTCGGTCCACGAGATTCCCTGCACGCCTTGCACCGCGCCGATCGTCGTGCCCTCGCTATCGAGCACCGGACCCTGCTCGACGTGCAGCTCAATGTAGGCATGCACCGGCTTGTGCGAGCCGGTGGCGAGCGGTGCCGCGCCGGCATAACCGATGTTGCGCAGACAGTCGCCGACCGAAGCGCCGTCGATGCCGACGCTCGCCAGTGCTCGCTGCAGCGCCAGGCCGCCGACATAGACCAGGCTGCCCATCATGTCGGGGTTGAAACGCGCGCCTTCCTCGTTGGTGAAGAAGGAGACCGCCAACGGTCGGCGCGTCGTGATGCCGGCGTCGTTCAGCGTCTGGATCACCTCCAGCCCGGCCAGCACACCGAGGTTGCCATCAAAGCGACCGCCGGTGCGCACAGTGTCGATGTGCGAGCCAGTCATCACGGCCGGCCCGTCCTCAACCCCGGCCCGCGTGCCGACCACGTTGCCAATGCCGTCGATGCTGACCGCCAGCCCTAGTTCGCGCATCCAGCCCACCACCAGGTCGCGCCCGTGGCGGTCTTCCTCGGTCAGCGCCAGCCGGCAGACGCCGCCACCGGCAATCGCTCCGACCTGGGCCAGTGCGTCTAGGCGCTCTGCGAGGCGATCGCCATTGACGCGCAGTTGGCTGGGTTTGTAGCTGGTGTTGGATGGCATGCAACGGGTCCTCAAGTGTTCCAGGCTTGCTCCGGCTCGGCGCCCGAGAAGATCACGGCGATTTGTGCCGCAGCGGGGGGCTGCGCGAGCAGGCCGGCCAGGCCGGCGCTGCCAGTGGCGGATGGCCGGATGGACGTGTGCTGCAGCGCCAGTTGCTGCGCGCGCGCCAGCAGTTCTTCGCCGACCACAATGGGACTCCCGCCGCTGAGTCGCATCGCGCTGGCGATCTCCAGCCAGTCATAGGTTTCATCGTCCAGAATGCCGTGCGCTATGCTGGTGGGCGCTGTTTCCCACGGCCACATGAAGCGGCTGCGATGGCGTGCTGCCTCGGCCAGCGCTGTGTTGCCCAGGCGCTGCCAGGCGCGCTCCATCGGCGCACAACTGGCGCTTTGCACCGCATACAACTGCGGCGCACGCGCAAGGAGCCCGGCGCCGGTTGCCAGCGCAAAGCCTTGCGCCAGCGCACTGGCCAACGCGCCGCCGCCGACCTGCACAAACACCGCGTCCAGCGTTTGCCCGGCGGCGTGCAGCGTCTCGGCCATCTCGAACGCCAGCGTTCGGCCACCTTCCACTGCCAGTCCGTTTTCCGGCCCCTGAGCGCCGAATGGAATCGACCCGGTAGCCACCGCCTCGCGAAAACGCAGAAAACACGGATCGCCAGCCTCGCCAGCGCGGCGCGGGCAGACCGTAATGCTGCCGCCCAGTTCCTTGAGCCGGGCGCGCACCGCGGCACTGGCGTCGGGTGGAATAAAGACATCGAGCGCCCAGTCGGCAGCGCGAGCCAGCACCGCTGCGGCTAGCGCCGCGTTGCCGCAGGAGGCAATCGCCAGCCGGCGCCTGGCCATGCCTTCGCCGACCTTCAGCCGGGCGGCCTGGAGCACGCGCAAGTAAAGCAGCACCGCCATCAGGTGGCGCGCCTTGTGCGAGCCCGCGACATTGCCGGTTTCGTCCTTGACCCACAGCGCGCCGTCAAAACCAAGTGCTTGCGCAAGCGCCGTCTGCGTTGCCATCGGTGTGATGCTAAAGCCGCGGCCATCGACGGCGATCAGCGTGTCGTCGAGCGAGCCGACCAACTCGTCCCAGGCGTCGTCCGACAGGCCCTGCTTGCGCGCCAGTCGATAAGGCGAGAGCAGGCTGCGGTAGCGCAGGAACGGGTTGGACTCGCGGCGTGGTTCGAACTGGGCGGTGTCCAGCGGTGCGACCAGCAGGTGATCTACATCGTCTGCCCGCGCTCCGGCGCCAGGGCAGCGAAACGGTAATGCCAACGCGGCATCGACGCTGGCGCCGCAGCCGTGGCAACGGAAGGTGCTGGCCGGGGCGTTCACGCGCCCAGCGCGGCAGCAGCGCCGCTGCTGGCGTTGAACTGCTCAATCATCGCGTCCCAGGCCGGGACCAGATCCTGCAGCCCATCCCAGAACGACTGCTGCATGCGGGCCGAGAATTCCTCGACCGACACGCCTTGCTGCTCGACCCAGGTGAAATAACCCAGGTTGAAGGCCCGCTTGCGGTCCAGCCGCGACATCTCCAGCAGATGGTCGGTGGTGGTCGCTGCCAGCGACTGGCCCCAGGTCTCACCGGCCTCCTGAACGTCGAAGCGATTGTTGAAATAACGCGCCATCGCCTTGTCGATTTCGCTGCCATACAGCGCCGCGCCATCGGTGGCGACGCTCAGGATCACATCCTCCGATCCAAGGTCGTAGTATTTCGCCGTCTTGATTGCCGCCAGCATATTGCAGATCGACGACAGGCCCATGTTGGACAGGCGGGCCACGAGTGCAGCGTCGATGCCGCGGCGCTCCACCAGATATTTGCGGCCTGCCTCCGAGTTGAACAGCACCAGCAGCCGGTCGGTGTGCTGGTCGCTGATGGCGGCCACCATGTCGGTGTTCATCACGTTGTGGATGTAGGGAATGTGTTTGTCGCCAATGCCCTGGATGTTGTGCTCGCCAAAGCCGTTGCACAGCAGGGTCGGGCACTCCTGCGCTTCGACCGCGACGATGCGCGAACCCAGCACCTTCTTCAGATGGTCGCCGGCGGCCAGCGTGCCGCCGGACCCGGACGCCGACACATAGGCCGCGAGGCTGGCGCCGGCGCGGTCTTTGGTCAGCGCGTGAAACAGTTTTTCCATCGCACGGCCAGTGCAGTTGCGGTGCACCAGGTAGTTCCCGAATTCGCAGAACTGGTTGAAGATGATGTTGCTCGGGTCGCGGTCCAGCGCAGCGCAGGTGTCGTAGATTTCCTTGACGTTGCTCTCGGAGCCGGGCGTGCGCACAATGTCGGTTGGACTGAGCACCCATTTGTCGAGCCAGTCAAAGCGCTCCTGGCTCATGTTCTCGGGCAACACCGCGATGCCGTGACAACCCAGAATGCGAGAGATTGCAACGCCGCCACGGCAGTAATTGCCGGTGGAAGGCCAGACCGCCCGATGCCGTGTCGGGTCGAACTGGCCGGTGACCAGCCGTGGCACCAGGCAGCCATAGGCAGCCAGCACCTTGTGCGCATTGATCAGCGGAAAGCGGTTGCCCAGCGCCAGCACGATACGGGCCTTGACGCCGGTCAGCTCGGGTGGCAGCTCGATGTACTCGGGCACATCGGTGATGCCGCTGCGCGTTGCGTCGTTGAACCAGTGGACCCGGAACAGGTTCAGCGGGTGCGGGCTGTCCGGGTCGATCTCCGCCAGCCTGGCGCGAATCACTGCGGGAATGGTGGACGGGTCGATCAGTTGGCCGATGGTCGGCAGCACGACACCAGCGTCGCGGAACATGGCAACCGTTCTTTGATAGACCGCGTCGTCCACGACCGTACGTTCGAGCCCAAGTCGCGCCATTGCTTTACCCCTTAGTTGGAAACAAGAGTTCAAATTTTACGCCGGGGGGCGCGCCGCGAAGTCACTGCAGGCCGGTGAGCTTGTCCTGTTCAATCGCGATGTCGAGCGCGTCCAGCAGTGCCTTGCGCACCTTGAGCTTGGTGTTTTTGTGCGCCGCCATGTTGAGTTGCTTGAGTTGCTGCGCGACTTCAATGGCCGTCGCCAGCAGTTGTTCGACCGGCACCACCCGGTCCAGAAAGCCGGCGGCCAGCGCGCCTTGTGGGCTGAACATTTCGGCATTGATGACGGAGCGTCCAAACGCCGGTGTACTCAGACGGGCACGCGCCAGCGCGATGCCGACCTGGTGCATGGTCATGCCAATCTTCACTTCGTTCAGGCCGATACTGAACGGCCCCTCGACGCCGATGCGGTAGTCGGCCGAGAGCAGCAGAAAGGCGCCTTTGGCCACCGCGTGGCCGGGGCAGGCGACGATGATCGGCTGCGGGTGCGACAACATGCGCCGCGCCAGCGTCGAGCCAGCCGCCACCAGATCGATCGCGTTTTGCGGGCTCGACAGCATCACCTTGAGGTCGTAGCCGCCGCTCAGAATGCCGGGCTGTCCGGTCACGATGACAACCGCGCGGGCCTGCTCGGCCTGGTCCAGCGCTGAATTGAAATCGGCAATCAGTTCATGGGAAAAAGCATTCACCTTGCCGTTGTTCAGGGTCAGTGTCGCAACGCCGTCTTGCAGGCTGTAGGTAACCAGGTCGTTCATAGTAAAAATCCCGAAAAAAAATCAGACCACCAGTCTAGCCGCATTCACAGCGCGAGCGCCCGCAGTCCGTGCTCCGGTTGCCTATTTCCAGCCACCGCCGAGTACCTTGTACAGCGTCACCAGATTCTGCACCTGTTGCGCCTGTGCCTGCAGCGCGGCCTGCTGCGCGGCAAACAGCGAGCGCTGCGCATCGAGCAGCTCAAAACTGTTGCTGGCGCCGTGGCGAAAGCGCAGTTCGGTCAACTGGGCGCGCGTCTGTTCGGCCGCGAGCTGTGCGCTTTGGGCGCGCAACTGCTCGGTCAATGTGGCACGTCCGGCCAGCGCATCGGAGACCTCCCGAAAGCCCGACTGGATCGCTTTCTCATACTGCGCCACGGCGATGTCGCGGTTGATGTTGGCAGCGTCCAGATTGGCCTGGTTACGCCCGGCGTTGAAGATCGGTAACAGCAGTTGCGGCGCAAAGGTCCACGCGGCATTGCCGCCGCCAAACAGGCTGGCCAGGTCGCTGCTGGCCAGACCGACGCTGCCGGTCAGCGTGATGCGCGGGAAGAACGCCGCGCGCGCGGCGCCGATGTTGGCATTGTTGGCTAGCAGAAGTTGTTCGGCCTGGCGCACGTCGGGGCGGCGCGCCAGCAACTCGGATGGCACACCGGCCGGCAACTCGGGCAGCAGGTTTTGTGCGGCCAGGCGGATGCCGGCCGGCAAGTCGGCAGGCAGCGGCTGGCCCAGCAGCAGCACCAGCGCGTTCTCATCCTGCGCGCGCTGGCGCGTCAGAGCGGCCAGGCTGGCGTTGGCGCCTTCCAGCAGCGACTGCGCCTGCGCCAGCTCCAGCGCGGAAGCCGCGCCACGGTCGTATTTGAGTTGCGTCAGCGCCAGCGTTTGCTGGCGAGTGCCCAGCGTGGCGCGCGTGAGCTGCAGCAGTTCGTCGTCGGCCAGCACGGCCAGGTAGGTGTTGGCGACCGACGCAATCAGGCTGATCTGCACGGTTTTGCGTGCTTCCTCCGAGCCCAGCAACTGGGCCTGCGCGGCCTGGCTCAGCGCGGCGACGCGGCCAAAGAAATCAAGCTCGTAAGCGGTGACGCTCAGGCCCGTCGCATAGCTGCTGGTCATGGCGCCCGAGCTGTTGGGCGTGCGCAAACCGGTCAGGCCGGCGTTCGCTGTTGGCAGTTGGTCGGCCCGACGCAGTTGCAGTTGCGAGCGCGTCTGCTCGATGTTGAGTACCGCGACGCGCAGGTCGCGGTTGTTCTGCAGTGCCAGCGCAATCAGACGTTTCAGCCGCGCATCCTGGAAGAAGTCCTGCCAGTCGATGTCGCTGGCCGAGCGGGCTGCTCCGGTGGCTGGTGCATCGGTGGCAAAGCGTTCGGCCACCGGTGCCGGTGGGCGCTGGTAGCTCGGGATCATGCTGCAGCCGGCAAGGCAGAGGGCGCCCAGCAGCGGCGCCAGGCGAGTTGCGGTGGGCCGCAACGGCAAGCGGGTTCTATTCATGGTTTTCGACTCCCATCTGGTGGCTGTGATGCGCATCGAATTCATGCTGGCGCAGGCTGCCCTTAAAGAAGCCGCGTACCACCACAAAGAAAATCGGCACGAAAAACACCGCCAGCAGCGTGCCGACCATGATGCCGCCCATCACGCCAGTGCCAATCGCGCGCTGGCTGGCCGAGCCGGCGCCAGTCGAAATGGCCAGCGGCAGTACGCCCAGCAGGAACGCCATCGACGTCATCACGATTGGTCTGAAGCGCAAGTGCGCTGCGGCCAGCGCCGACTCAATGACGCCCTTGCCCTGGGCCTGCAAGTCCTTGGCGAACTCGATGATCAAAATCGCGTTCTTGGCCGACAGCCCGATGATCGTGATCAGTCCGACCTGAAAGTACACGTCGTTGGCATAGCCGCGTGCCAGCGTGGCCAGCAGCACGCCGAGCACGCCAAGCGGCACCACCAGAATGACCGACAGCGGGATCGTCCAGCTCTCGTACAGCGCGGCCAGACACAAAAACACCGCCAGGATTGCAAAGCCGTACAGCGCAAAAGCTTGCGTGCCAGCCTGCTTTTCTTCACGTGACTGGCCGGTCCATTCGAAGGCGAAACCACTCGGTAGTTGCGCCGCCAGCCTCTCCATCTCGGCCATCGCTGCACCGGTGCTGAAACCGGTCGCGGCATTGCCGCCGATGCGCATCGCCGGGTAGCCGTTGTAGCGCACCGTCTGCATCGCGCCGGTGACCCAGCGCGTGCTGGCAAACGCCGACAGCGGCACCGGCCTGCCCTGAGCGTTGGAAACGTTCAGGCGCAACAGGTCGTCGGGCTGCATACGCGCATTGGCCTCGGCCTGCACCACGACGCGCTGCAGGCGGCCCTGGTTCGGGAAGTCGTTGATATAGGCCGAGCCCAGCACGGTCGAGATGGTGCTGTTGATGGCATCGAAGCCGACGCCCAGCGCACTGGCCTTGTCGCGGTCGATGTCGATCTGCAGTTGCGGCGCGTCTTCCAGGCCGTCCGGGCGCACCTGGGTCAACACCTTGCTCTGCGACGCCATGCCCAGCATCTGGTTGCGCGCCGCCACCAGCGCATCGTGGCCGTTGCCGCCACGGTCCTGCAGGCGAAAAGTGAAACCGCTGGCGTTGCCGAGTTCGGGAATCGGCGGTGGGCTGAGCGGAAAGATGAACGCGTCGCGAATGCCCATCAGCGCGCCAAAGGCGCGCCCGGCCAGCGCCTGTGCCGAATGCTGCGGCCCGGCGCGCTCCGCCCAGTCCTTCAGCGTCACAAAGGCCAGCGCCGCGTTCTGCCCCTGGCCGGAGAAACTGAAACCGAGCACACTGACCATGCCCTGCACCTCGGGCTGCTTGAGCACATAGTCTTCGACCTGCTGCATCACGGCCAGCGTACGCTGCTGCGTGGCACCCGGCGGCAACTGCACATTGACCAGCATCGTGCCCTGGTCTTCGCCCGGCAAAAACGAGGTCGGCAGCCGCAGGTAGATGACGGCAACAGCGCCGATGATCGCCGCATAGATCACCAGGTAACGAACGGCGCGCTTGAGCAGGCGCGCCACCAGGCTTTCATAGCCCTTGGCGGTGCCGGCAAAACCACGGTTGAAGGCGCCAAAGAAGCCGGTCTTGGCCATGTGGTGCCCGGCCTGCACCGGTTTGAGCAGCGTCGCGCACAGCGCCGGTGTCAGCGACAGCGCCATGAAGGCAGAGAAGCTGATCGAGCTGACCATTACGGCCGAGAACTGGCGGTAGATATTGCCGACCGAGCCGCTGAAAAATGCCAGCGGCACAAACACCGCAATCAGCACCACGGTGACGCCGATGATGGCGCCCGAGATCTGCGTCATTGCCTTGCGCGTCGCCTCCAGCGGGCTCAGGCCCTCGTGGCTCATGATGCGCTCGACGTTTTCCACCACCACAATGGCGTCATCGACCACAATCCCGATCACCAGCACCATGCCGAACATGGTCAGCACATTGATCGAGAAACCGAGCGCCGCCAGCGTCGCAAAAGTGCCCAGCAGCGCGACCGGAACCACGATCGTCGGAATGATGGTGTAGCGAAAATTCTGCAGGAACAAAAAGATCACCAGGAACACCAGTAGCACGGCAATCACCAGCGTTTCGGCCACCTGCGAGATCGAGATTTTTACAAAGCGCGAGCTGTCGTAGGGAATGGTCCACTTCACGCCCTTGGGAAAATAAGTTTGCAGTTGCTCCATGCGCGTGCGCACCGCCTTGGCCGCTGCCAGCGCGTTGCCGCTGGGCGAGAGTTGCAGGCCAATGCCGATGGCCGGTTGACCGTTCAAGCGGGCGGAGGTCGCATAGCCCTGGGCGCCGAGTTCAATGCGCGCCACGTCTTTGAGTCGCACGGTGGAGCCATCGGCATTGGCGCGCAGCACGACGGCGGAAAACTCCGCCACGCTCGACAACTGCCCGTTGACCAGCACGGTGGCGGCCATCGACTGTTCGTTGACGCTCGGCAAGTCGCCAATGGTGCCGGATGCCACCTGCGCGTTTTGCGAGCGGATCGCGTTATTCACGTCGGCCACCGACAGATTGAAGCCGCTGAGTTTGGCCGGATCGATCCAGACACGCAGGGCGCGCTCGGTGCCAAACAACTGGGCCTGGCCGATGCCGGGCAGACGCTGCAACTCGGGCAGCACATTGCGTGAGGCGTAGTCGCCCAGCGCCACCGGGTCAAGCTCCGGGTTGTCCGACGACAGCATGGTAAACAGCAGGAAGTTGGAGCGTGTCTTGTCCACCCGAACGCCTTGCTGCACCACCACCGACGGCAGGCGCGGCGTGGCGCGCGCCAGGCGGTTTTGCACATCGACCTGCGCCAGATCGGCATTGGTGCCGGTCTCAAACGTCAGCGTCAATGTGCCGGAGCCGTTCGCCTGGGCCAGCGACTCCATGTAGATCAGGCCCGGTGAGCCGTTCATTTCGCGCTCGATAACGCTGATTACGGCGTCTTCCAGCGTCTGCGCCGAAGCGCCCGGGTAAGCGGCGCTGACGACGATTGACGGCGGCGCTACCGGCGGGTACTGCGACACCGGCAGCTGCGTGATGGCAACGCTGCCCATCACCACAACGAAGAGCGCGATCACCCAGGCGAAGATCGGCCGGTTGATAAAGAATTGGGCCATGCCGTGTGCCCCTTATTTGCTGGCCGAAGCGCCGGGCTGCGGCGTCGAAGCCGCCGCTGCGGTAGCGGGCGCGGCACCAGTCCACGGCACGGTTTTGACCGGCGCGCCGGGCACCATCATTTTCTGGAAGCCATCGACAATCACCTGTTCGCCCGGCTGGAGGCCGTCCAGAATGATCCACTTGCCGCCCTGCGCGGCGCCAACCTTGACGGCGCGCGGCGCCGGCTTGGCGTCGGCGCCGACCACCAGCACCGCGTCGCCCTGGTTGCTGCGCGTCACGGCCTGTTGCGGCAGCAGTATGCCGGACGGCAATTGGGCCTGTGACAGGCGTACCCGCACATACTGGCCTGGCAGCAGCAGGCCGTCCGGATTCGGCACTTCGGCGCGCAGCGTGATCTGGCCGGATGTGGCATCAACCGTCAAATCGGTAAACAGCAATTTGCCGGCGCGCGGCAACTCGCTGCCGTCTTCCAGCACCACGCGCACCGCGACCGAGCCGTCGCCGGCGCTGCGCAACTGTTTGGCGGCAATCGCTTTGCGCAGCAGCAGCACATCGGTGCTGGACTGCGTGAAGTTGACATAGACGGTGCCGGTCTGCTGAATCAGCGCGAGCTGGGTCGCCTCGGCCTGGCTGACCAGCGCGCCCTCGGTCACCAGCGACTGGCCGATGCGCCCGCTAATGGGCGCCGTGACGCCGGTGTAATCCAGGTTGATACGCGCCGACTGCAGCGCCGCTTTGGCGCCGGCCAGATCGGCCTCGGCCTGCTTTTGCGCGGTCACCAGCGCCGTGTATTCCTGCTGGCTGACGGCCTTGGCCTCAAACAGCGGCAGGTAGCGCTCGGCCTGGGCGCTGGCCTGCGCCAAGCTGGCCTGCGCCTTGGCGACGCTGGCCTGCGCGCTCTCAAACGCCGCCTTGTAGGGCGCCGCATCAATCTGGTACAGCAGTTGCCCGGCCTTGACCTCGCTGCCTTCGCGAAACAGGCGCTTAAGCACAACGCCACTGACCCGTGCCCGCACCTGCGCCACACGCAGCGGGCTAACGCGCCCCGGCAGCTCGGTTTGCAGCGCCACCGCTTGCGGCGCCACCGTGATCACGCCGACGGTTGCTGGCGGCATACCGCCGGGGCCGGCGCCAGCACCCGGTGCGCCGTCCTTGGCGCCGCAGGCCCCCAGCAGGGCGGCCAGTGCCAGGCTTGCGGTAGGAGAACGAACTGATCTGAAAGAGGACATGAAGGAGCCTTGGGTAAACGGTTTTAATAAGCGCGTTGCAGCTAACGCAGCAGGCAAGAATAACCTGAATAGAGAGCCATTTTTGTAGGTCGGGTTAGCCGAAGGCGTAACCCGACAAGCAGTCGTAGGTCGGGTTAGCCCGCAGGGCGTAACCCGACACTTCACGCGGCAAGCGCGCGCCGCCGCAACACCGCCTCTTTGACCAGACCAAGCCGGTCGTTGCCGAAGTACATGTCGTCGCCCAGGTAGATGGTGGGTGAGCCAAAGGCGCCGCGCCGTATCACTTCTTCGGTGTTGGCCTTGAGCTGCTGCTTGATCGCCGGCTGCGCAATGCCGGCCAGAAATTCGGCGCCGTCGATGCCGAGTTGGCGGCAGATGGCCAGCAGCGCATCGTCCTGCGAGATGTCTTCTTCGCGCGCCCAGTAGGCCTCGAACACGGCGCTGGCAAAGGGGATCAATTGGCCCCGCGGCTCCAGCCAGATGCAGCCGCGCATGGCCTTGACGCTATTGACCGGAAACACCCGGGGCGGCATCACAATC
Organism: Betaproteobacteria bacterium; assembly: GCA_031394895.1. Taxonomy (GTDB): domain Bacteria; phylum Pseudomonadota; class Gammaproteobacteria; order Burkholderiales; family Burkholderiaceae_C; genus Rhodoferax. Next base: position 25,116 of record JANNUE010000270.1, on the reverse strand, counting down.
TTCAGGCCGGCCTGGCGTGCCCAGTCCTGCAGGTCCTTGAGCATATAAGCCATCTTGGCCGGCACCGGGGTGTCGCGCATCGCATAGACGCTAGGGTTGACGCTGTTGAAAATGCCGCCGACCAGCACCGGGCGCCAACTGATCGGCTCGTCCAGTTCGGCCGCCAGCGGCTGCATGTTGTGAAACGCGAGGTAGGTCCAGGGGCTGGAGCAGTCAAAGAAGAATTCAATCATGATGGCTCGCTGTCAGGTGAGTTTGTGCAGGCCGGCCTGGACGCTTTGCGCGGTCTGGCCAAACAGCGCCTTGCGCGCCACCACGCTCATCGTGCCGGCGCGCAATTCCTTTGCCAGAGCCAGTCCGCGCTGCACCGCCGGACGCTGGAACAGTGTGTTGTACCAGCGCTCGACGTGCGGGAATTCGTTGAGAGAAACCTTGTGCGCTTCGTGTGTCCTTACCCAGGAAAAGATCGCCATGTCGGCAATCGAGTAGTCGCTTCCCGCCACATGGGTACCGGTCTTGCCGAGCTGCGTATTGAGCACGCCGAACAGGCGGTTGACTTCCTTGCCGTAACGCTCGATCGCATACGGTACTTTCTCGGGCGCGTAGAGCAGGAAATGACCGTTCTGCCCGGCCATTGGTCCGAGTCCGCCCATCTGCCACATCAGCCATTGCAGCACCTGGTAGCGGCCGCGCAAATCGGTGGGCATAAAGCGGCCGGTCTTCTCGGCCAGATAGATCAGAATCGCGCCGCTCTCGAATACCGGTATCGGTGCGCCACCATCGGCTGGAGCCTGATCGACGATGGCCGGCATGCGGTTGTTCGGGCTGATCGCCAGAAACGCCGGCGCAAACTGCTCGCCCTTGCCAATGTTGACCGTCAGCAACCGATACGGCAACTCGCACTCTTCGAGCATGATGGAAATCTTCCAGCCGTTCGGCGTGGGCCAGTAGTGAAGGTCGATCATCGCGTTTCCCGGAAAAAAAGAGTCATGATATTCTTGAACCGAAATGAACGACATACTGACCGTGACCATGAATCCGGCCGTTGACCTGGTGACCAGGACCGAGCGGGTTGCACCCACGCACAAGCTGCGCTGCGGCGTGCTGCAGCGCCATCCCGGCGGTGGTGGCGTCAACGTCGCCCGGGTGGCGCACCGTCTGGGTTGCGCTTGTACCGCGCTGTACCCGGCCGGCGGCTTCATTGGCGCCTTGCTGCAGCGCCTGCTCAACGAAGAAGGCATTGCCAGCATCTGCATTGAAATTGCCGGCGCCACGCGCGAGAGCTTTTCGGTTGGTGAAGACCTGACGGGGCAGGAGTACCGGTTTGTGCTGCCAGGGCCCGAGTTGAGCCCGCACGAATGGCAGGAATGTCTGGATCGCATCGCTGCGCTCGACAGCTTGCCGCGTTATCTGGTTGCCAGCGGCAGCCTGCCACCCGGTGTGCCAGCAGATTTTTATGCGCGCCTGATTCGCTTGCTTGGCCCGAGGGGCGTCAAGGTGGTGCTCGACGCATCCGGGCCGGCACTGGCGGCCGCGCTGGAGCAGGGCGTTTATATGGTGAAGCCGAGCCTGCGCGAATTGCGCGAGCTGGTGCACCAGCCGCTATTGACCGAGAGCGAGTGGTGCCGCGCCGCCGAGCAACTGATCGAACAGGGCAGGGCGCAGGTGGTTGTGCTGTCGCTGGGCGAGGGCGGCGCCTGGCTGTTCACGCCGGATGGCGCCAGCTTTGCGCCGCCGCTGCAGATTAAAGTGCGCAGCGCAATTGGCGCGGGCGACAGTTTTGTCGGCGGCATGGTCTGGGCGCTGACGCAGGGACACGAGTTAAAGCAGGCGTTTCGCTACGGTGTGGCGGCCGGATCGGCGGCACTGCTGTCGGAAGGTACCGGGCTGTGCCATCCGGACGATGTGCAGCGCTATTACGAGGCCGTCGAATTGATCGACACAGTCGCGCAGACCTGATCAGGCCAGCGCTTCGAGCAGTTCGGTCTCGATCGCAATCTGGGCCCGGTTGTGCTGCAACTCGGCGCCCTGAATCAAAAATGTGTCGTCCACGCGCTCACCCAGCGTCGCAATTTTGGCCAGCTGCAAATTGATTTTGTGCCGCGCCAGCACGCGCGCCACGCTGTAGAGCAATCCAACCCTGTCACTGGCCGTGATGTTGAGCAGCCAGTTTTGCGCTTTCTCATCCGGGCGCAACGTCACGCGCGGCGCGATCGGAAAACTCTTGACCCGGCGTGACACGCGGCCCCGGCTCGGTGGCGGCAGTGGCCCGCCCTGCGTGATGGCGCGGGCGAGCTCGCTCTCGACCATGCTGATGAGTTCGCGGTAATGCTCGGGCAAGGCGGGCGTGATGACCTGGAAGGTGTCGAGCGCATAGTTGTTGTTGGCGGTATGCACGCGCGCGTCGAGAATGCTGAAGCCGCCCTGGTCGAAGTAGCCGCAAATGCGCGCAAACAGGTCGGTCTGGTCGGGCGTATAGACCACCACCTGCAGGCCTTCGCCGAACGACGACTGGCGCGCCCGCACGATGGTCTTGCCGGCGCCGACATGGCGCGACAAATGGCGCGTGTGCCAGGCGATGTCGGCTGCCTCGTGGCGCATGAAGTAGCCCACGTCGAGTGTTTCCCACAGTGTCTTGTGCGCTTCAAACGGCAGCGCGTGCAGCGCCAGCAAAATCAATGCCTCGCGCTTGCGCGCCTGCACCTCGGCGCCAGGGTCGGGCGCGCGGCCACCCAGGCTGCGCAGCGTCATGCGGTACAGGTCTTCGAGCAGCTTGCCCTTCCAGGCATTCCAGACCTTCGGGCTGGTGCCGCGCAGGTCGGCCACGGTCAGCAAATACAGCGCGGTCAGATTGCGCTCGTTGCCGACCCGTTTGGCAAAGGCCTGGATCACATCGGCGTCGCTCAGGTCCGACTTTTGCGCGACGTGGCTCATGGTCAGATGCTCCTTGACGAGGAACTCGATCAAGGCGGTGTCCTCGCTCGCTATGAAGTGCTGCTTGCAAAAACGGCGCACCTCGGCGGCACCGAGTTTGGAGTGGTCGCCGCCGCGCCCTTTGGCGATGTCATGAAACAGCGCCGCCACGTACAAGACCCAGGGCTTGTCCCAGCCGGACGCCAGTTGCGAGCAAAACGGGTACTCGTGGGCGTGCTCGACGATGAAGAAGCGCCGCACATTGCGCAGCACCATCAGGATGTGCTGGTCCACCGTGTAAACGTGAAACAGGTCGTGCTGCATCTGGCCGACGATCTTGCGAAACACCCACAGATAGCGCCCCAGCACCGAGGTCTGGTTCATCAGCCGCATGGCGTGTGTGATGCCGTCGTGCTGCAGCAGCATTTGCTTGAAGGTTTCCCTGTTGACCGGGTCGTGACGGAATTGCCCGCTCATCAGGCCACGCGCGTTGAACAGAGCGCGCAGCGTGCGCGCCGACAAACCCTTGAGGCCGACGTGGGTCTGGTACAGCAAAAAGGTTTCCAGAATGGCATGCGGTTCGCGCTGGTACAGGTCGTCGCTGGCGACCTCGATCATGCCGGCCTTGTCGTTGAAGCGCTCGTTGATGGCGCGCGGCTCATGGGTTGACGGGTTCAGCCGCTCTTCGATATTGAGCAACAAAATCTGGTTCAACTGGGTCACCGCCTTGGCCGCCCAGTAGTAGCGCCGCATCAGTTGTTCACTGGGACGAATGACACTCGCCTTGCCCGTTGGCGCGCCATCGGCGCCGGCCGCCACATAGCCAAACGTCTGGGCGACAGCGGTCTGCATGTCAAACACCAGACGGTCTTCGCGCCGCTGCGCAATCAGGTGCAAGCGGGCGCGAATCAGGCGCAGCAGGGCTTCGTTGTGCTTGATCTGCTTGACCTCGAACGCGGTGGCCAGACCGCCTTTGGCCAGCGCGTCCCAGTTGTCGCCATAGCCGGCCGCCTTGGCGACCCACAGAATGACGTGCAAATCACGCAGCCCGCCGGGCGACTCCTTGCAGTTGGGCTCCAATGAATACGGTGTGTCTTCAAACTTGCTGTGGCGCTGCTGCAGCTCCAGCGTCTTGGCCACAAAGAAAGCGCGGGGGTCGATGGCGGCAAAGAACTGCTGCTGGAATTCGGCAAACAGCGCGGCACTGCCGGTGATCAGCCTGGACTCCAGCAGCGAAGTCTGGACCGTGACGTCGCCGGCGGCTTCCTCCAGACACTCCTGTACGGTGCGCACGCTGGAGCCGATCTCCAGCCCGACATCCCAGCAGTTGCCGATAAAGCGCTCGATGCTGATCTTGAGTTGCGGGTCGTGCTCCGGCGACTGATCGTTGGACAGCAGCACCAGCACATCCACATCGGAGTACGGAAACAATTCGGCGCGACCAAAGCCACCGACCGCGACCAGGCAGAACGGGCTGCTAAAGCCGGCTTCGCTCCACAGCGTGATCAGCGTGGCGTCGGCCAGTTTGGCGAGTGCCCCCAGCGTGGCGCGAACGCCCCGCGTGGACGAGGTTGCGCCCGACGCCAGCGACTGCAGCAGTGCCGATTTTTCGGCCCGGAAATGACTGCGCAGCGCGGTTAGATCAACCATGGAGGGCGTTGTGCCGTGAATCCCTGCCTCAGGCAGTGGCTGCCAGCGCAACGAATGACGGCAGGGCCGGACTGTGTTTGGACAGCGTCAGCACTTCGAAGCCGCTCTCGGTGACCAGCACCGTGTGTTCCCATTGCGCCGACAGCGAGCGGTCTTTGGTGACGATGGTCCAGCCGTCGCCGAGTTCCTTGATTTCGCGCCGTCCGGCGTTGAGCATCGGCTCGATCGTGATCGTCATGCCGGCCACCAGCGGCTCCAGCGTGCCGGGTCGGCCATAGTGCAGCACCTGCGGCTCTTCGTGAAAGGCGCGACCAATGCCGTGGCCGCAAAACTCGCGCACCACGCTCAGGCCGTGGCCTTCGGCAAACTGCTGGATCGCGTGACCAATGTCCCCGAGGTGGGCGCCGGCCCTGACCTGGAGAATGCCGCGCCACATCGCCTCATAGGTCAGGGCGCACAGCCGTTTGGCAGCGACCGAAACCTCGCCGACCATGAACATGCGGCTCGAGTCACCGTGCCAGCCGTCCTTGATGACCGTGACGTCAATGTTGACGATGTCACCTTTCTTCAGCGGCTTGTCGTTCGGAATGCCGTGGCAAACCTGATGGTTAATCGAGGTGCAAATCGCCTTCGGATACGGGTTGTGACCAGACGGCGCGTAGTCCAGCGGCGCCGAGATGGCGCCCTGGACTTGCGTCGTGTAGTCGTTGGCCAGTTTGTCGAGTTCGTTGGTCGTGACGCCGGGTTTGACGAAAGGGGTAAGGTAATCGAGCAATTCAGCCGCCAGCCGCCCCGCCACGCGCATGCCGGCAACGCCCTGAGCGTCTTTGTAAGTGATAGTCATGGGTTCAATTATCCCATTGGGGGCGAATTGCTGTGATGCTACCCAAGACCGCGTTACCGGTGGGGATAGTGCAAGAACAGCTTGAAAAACAACCTGATTGACAAGCGTCTTGTTTCTAGATATCTTTAAGATACCCAATCGAGACAAACCATGAAAACACAAACTCCCGTTGAGCAAATCCCGTTTCGCTATCGCACAACCAACAGTGCCACTGGCGTGACGCGTGCTACCGCAAAGAATCTGGCGCAGAAACTGGGTGTCGATGAGACGCAAGTCATACATCTTGCGTTGCATGAGATGGCGCTCAGGTATCTGCCGCAGTATGAGGCCGACGACGGACCCTTGACCGCTACTCAAATGCGTCAGATCAAGAAGCTTGTGCCGCAGAACAAGCCGCGCAGCGTGCGCTCCAGCCTGTTCGAAACCGAGTCTGCATGAGCTACAAATGCTGGAGCGAGCCTACGGCTGGTGAAATCGTTTGGTGCCATTTCCCCGATGCCGTTACCCCGAAGGCAAAGCCACGGCCAGCATTGGTTTTGACCGTTTTCGATCAAGACGCCCCGCTATTTGAGGTCTGCGTGGCTTATGGCACCAGCCAGCGGACAGGCAATTTGTATCGCGGTGAATTTTCTATTCTGCGCGAGCGCAATAGAGCGGCCTATGAGGCGGCGGGCCTCAGCTTCAATACCAAATTCAACTTAAGGCGGACCGTGATCTTGCCCTATACAGCAGAGTGGTTTTCTGTGCCGCCCGCGGCCCCGTGTGGACAGAACCCAAAAATGGGAATTTTGCATCCATCGTTGGGGCTTGCAGTTCAAGCTGCCTACAGAGCTGCCAACTAGGCCCCAAGTAAAATTCAGCCTTCTTCAAGTCCACCTTTCCAAGGCCAGCCAGTGACCCTGCACATCACCTCTTTCGAGGGCGGCAACGCCCTGAGCAGTTTTCGCGTTGCTCAACTGCTACCAGCACTGCAGGGCATTCATGACAAGATCCGTAACCTGTCCGCCTGTTTTGTCCACCTGGTGGCTACCGAAGCCGCGCCGGACGCCGCGTTGGCCGACAAGCTGACGGCACTGCTGACCTATGGCGACCCGTATGCGGGTGCGGAGGATGGTGTGACTGTCTTGGTGAGCCCGCGCTTTGGCACGGTGTCGCCCTGGGCCTCCAAGGCGACCGACATTGCGCACAACTGCGGCTTTGCCGTCAAACGCATCGAGCGCCTGGTGGAATACCGCCTGAGTCTGCAGGGCGGCGTGCCGCCCGGCCCTGAGCAGATGCAGCAAATCGCCGCGCTGCTGCACGACCGCATGACCGAGAGCGTGATGTTCGACCGCGCCAGTGCTGCCGGGCTGTTCACCGAACTGCCGGGCGTGGCGATGGCCCATGTGGACGTGTTGCACGGCGGCGCCGTAGCGCTGCAGGCGGCGAACCGTCAGTTTGGGCTGGCGCTGGCGGCCGACGAGATCGACTACCTGGTGCAGGCGTTCACGCAGTTGCAGCGCAACCCGACCGATGTCGAACTGATGATGTTCGCGCAGGCCAACAGCGAGCACTGCCGTCACAAGATCTTCAACGCCGAATTCACGATTGACGGCGTGGCGCAGGACAAAAGCCTGTTTGCGATGATTCGCCACACGCACCAGATCAACCCGCAGCACATGCTGGTGGCGTACTCGGACAATGCGTCGGTGATGGAGGGCGGGCAGGTGCAGCGCTTTTGTGCCAGCGCCACATCTAGCGGCGGTGCCACCGTGGCTGGCCGCTTTGAGAAAAGCAGTGCGACGCAGCATGTGCTGATGAAGGTCGAGACGCACAATCACCCGACGGCGATTTCGCCTTTTCCGGGCGCATCGACCGGCGCCGGTGGCGAGATACGCGACGAGGGCGCCACCGGGCGCGGTTCAAAACCGAAGGCCGGTTTGACCGGGTTTAGCGTTTCGAAAATTGATTTTGATCCGTCACTGCGAGGAGTGACAGCGACGCGGCAGTCCATGCATCCGGAAGTCATGGATTGCCACGGCCTGCGGCCTCGCAATGACGGGCCGAGTTACGGCAAGCCCGAGCACATTGCCAGCCCGCTGCAGATCATGCTGGACGGCCCGCTCGGCGGCGCCGCGTTCAACAACGAGTTTGGCCGCCCCAATTTGCTCGGCTACTTTCGCGAATACGAGCAGGAATTGGACTACACGGCAAGCGACGCCAGTGGCGCGCCAATGCAGCAGCAAGAGCAACGCGGCTACCACAAGCCGATCATGATTGCCGGCGGCCTGGGCGTGATCGACGCGACGCAGACGCACAAGATTGCGTTCCCCGCTGGCAGCCTGCTGATCCAGCTCGGCGGCCCCGGCATGCGCATCGGCATGGGTGGCAGCGCGGCCAGCTCGATGGCCACCGGTGCCAACGCGGCGCAACTGGACTTTGACTCGGTGCAGCGCGGTAACCCGGAGATCGAACGGCGTGCGCAGGAGGTCATCAACCAGTGTTGGATACTGGGCTCCGATGGCGGCCCGAGCGGGCGCGGCAACCCGATCCTGGCGATCCACGATGTGGGCGCCGGCGGCCTGTCCAACGCCTTCCCCGAACTGACCAACGATGCGGCGCGCGGCGCCCGCTTTGATCTGCGCGCCGTGCCGCTCGAAGAGTCCGGCATGGCGCCGAAAGAAATCTGGTGCAACGAGAGCCAGGAACGTTATGTGCTGGCGATTGCGCCCGAGTCGCTGGAGACGTTCAAGGCCTTGTGCGAACGCGAGCGCTGCCCGTTTTCCGTGGTTGGCGTAGCGACTGAGGAGCGACAACTGGTGGTGGCCGACGCTGGTCACGAATTCCCGGTCAACATGCCAATGAACGTGCTGCTGGGCAAGCCGCCGAAAATGCGGCGCGACGCAACCACAGTGGAGCGCGCCTTTGCCCCGCTTGATCTGGGCGCGCTCAAACTTGCGCAAGCCTGCAGCGATGTGCTGAGCCATCCGACAGTCGCTTCCAAACGCTTTCTGATCACCATTGGCGATCGCACCGTTGGCGGCCTGACGCACCGCGACCAGATGGTGGGGCCGTGGCAGGTTCCGGTGGCCGACTGCGCCGTCACGCTGGCCGACTATCAGGGCTTTGCCGGCGAGGTGATGAGCATCGGCGAGCGCACGCCGCTGGCCACGATCAACGCGCCAGCGTCCGGGCGCATGGCGGTGGCCGAGGCAATCACCAATCTGCTGGCGGCGCCGATTGAACTGTCAAGGGTCAAATTGTCGGCCAACTGGATGGCGGCTTGCGGCGAGCCGGGCGAAGACGCGGCGCTGTACGCCACCGTCAAGGCAGTGGCGATGGAACTGTGCCCTGCACTGGGCATCTCGATCCCGGTCGGCAAGGATTCGCTGTCCATGCGCACCCAGTGGAGCGACGCGCAGGGCGCGAAGAAGGTGACCTCTCCGGTGTCGCTGATCGTCACCGCGTTCGCGACGCTGGCTGATGTGCGCGGCACCTTGACGCCGCAGCTCGATGCCACGCAGGACACGACGCTGCTGCTGATCGATCTGGGGCACGGCCGCAACCGCCTGGGCGGCAGCATTCTGGCGCAAACACTGGGGCAAATGGGCGACGCAGTGCCGGATCTGGCGCAGCCGCAGGACCTGGTGAATCTGGTCAATGCCGTCAACGCCTTGCGTGCGCAGGGCCAGATTCTTGCCTATCATGACCGCAGCGACGGTGGCCTGTTTGCCGCTGCGTGCGAGATGGCGTTTGCCGGCCATGTCGGCGTCTCGCTCCATCTTGATTCGTTGTTGTCCAAGAGCGACGACGCGATACCGAAAGCCCTGTTCAACGAAGAACTTGGGGTGCTTTTGCAGGTGCGCACTGCGCGGCTCCAACAAGTCATGCAAACCCTGCGCGAGCAGGGACTGGGAGCGTGCAGCCATGCAATTGGAACGACACAGATGGGCGCGGCGGTTGCCGCCGAAGTCCAGCTGTTGGTCGGTGGCAAAGCAGTCTTCAATGCCAAATTGTCCGACCTGCATCAGGTGTGGGACGCCACCAGCTGGAACATCTGCAAGCGGCGCGACAACCCGGCCTGCGCCGACGCCGAACACGCTGCGGTCGGTGATCCATTGGACCCCGGATTGCACGTTCATTTCGTCACAGAACCTCGTCATTGCGAGGCCGCCAGGCCGTGGCAATCCATGGACTGCCGCGTCGCTGACGCTCCTCGCAGTGACGATCAGGCCGGGCAAGGCACGGTAGCCGTCGGCGCTGCTCCCATGGCGGGTCCAGCCCTGCTGCTATCACGCCCCAGGGTGGCGGTGCTGCGCGAGCAGGGCGTCAACTCGCATGTGGAAATGGCTTACGCTTTTACCGAGGCCGGCTTTGACGCGTTCGATGTGCACATGACGGATCTGCAAAGCGGGCGCGCCGCTCTGGCCGACTTCCAGGGCATCGTCGCCTGTGGTGGCTTCAGCTATGGCGACACGCTGGGCGCCGGCATTGGCTGGGCACGCTCCATCACGTTTAATGCGGTGCTGGCCGAGCAGTTTCAAAATTTCTTCGGCCGCAGCGATACTTTTGGTCTGGGTGTGTGCAACGGTTGCCAGATGTTTGCCGAACTGGCCGACATCATTCCCGGTGCGCAGCACTGGCCGCGCTTCACCACCAACCAGAGCGAGCGTTTCGAGGCGCGGCTCTCCATGGTCGAAGTGCTGGCGTCACCGTCGCTGTTCTTTGCCGGCATGGCCGGCGCGCGCTTGCCGATCGCGGTGGCGCATGGCGAGGGTTACGCCAACTTCAAGTACCGTGGCGATGCGACACGGGTGATTGCGGCGATGCGCTTCACCGACAACTTTGGCGCTGCGACCGAGGCCTATCCGTTCAACCCGAATGGCAGCCCCGGCGGACTCACTGCAGTGACGACAGCCGACGGACGCTTTACCGCGATGATGCCGCACCCGGAGCGCGTGTTTCGTAATATCCAGATGAGCTGGACCGATGGGGATCCAGCCGCCCACAGCCCGTGGATGCAGTTGTGGCACAACGCGCGAAGATGGGTCGGTTAGCGTCAGGAATGGGCCTGCAAAAACCTACCGATCTCGGCAAACGCCGCGTGCGCTTCCGGCAGCTCCGGGTGATAGATGTGCCAGACGTGGACCATGTGCTGCCAGGTCTGCAGCGTGACCGGTGAGCCGGCGGCCAGCGCCTTGTTGACGTAGCGCCGGCTGTCATCGTGCAGCATCTCGGTACCGCTGCCCTGTATCAGCAGCGGCGGCAAGCCGGCCAGATCGCCAAAGACCGGCGAGACGCGCGGGTCACTGGGGCGCACGCGCGTCTGTATCCAGGCCGCCCACAGCAGCACGGTGCGTGGCACTTTGGCCAGCGCCTTGAACAGCGGGCCCAGCATCGGGTCGGTTGCCAGATTGGTTTTCAGGCTCGGGCTGCCCAGCGTTGCGTCGGTTGCCGGCGACAGCGCGACCGCCGCATTCGGCACGCGCAGGCCATGGTCGCGAATCCATGCCAGCAGCGACAGCGTCAGGTTGCCGCCGGCGGAATCGCCGGCGACAAAAATAGCGTTGGCGGGAGCCGGGCCGTCGGGGCCGTTGTCGAGCAGCCAGCGGTAGGCGTTGCGACAATCTTCAATGCCGGCCAGGCGCGGATGTTCCGGCATCAACCGGTAGTTGATGGCCAGTACGGCGGCGTTCGAGATTTCGGAAAACTTTGAGGTGATGCGCCGGTGGCTCAGAGCACTGCCCATGATGTAGGCGCCGCCGTGAATGTAGAGCAGGCGTCGGCGGCGATCAACATTCGGCGCCAGCACCCATTCGGCCTTCACCCCGCCAGCGTTCACGGCGGTGAATTGGGTCGCCGCGTCCGTCACCGGAAACATGCTGTCCATGTACTGGCGCAGCAGCGCCAGGTGCTCGCTGCGCGGCTTGGCCTGCAGACTGCTGGCAATGGCCGCAAGAGAGGCCAGCACGGCCTTGAATTCTTCGCTGGGCGGCTGCTCAAACACCGGGCCGGTGGGCGCATCAAAGGCGCTCAGGTCGGGGCCGCGCAAATAGAAATGGGCGACCGCCCAGATCGTTGCCAGCAGTATCAGAAGCGCCCAAAAAATGATGCTCATGTCCTGTTCCTGATTTTCAGTTTACCCACCACATGCGTCTCGCACGCCTTGCAGTCAAAGCGCAAAGTCAGTTTGCCATTGCCGTTGATCAGTTGCAATGGCTCGGCCTTGATTGTGCCTTGCACGCCGGTGCCAGCAGTTCCAACTCAAGGTTCATCAATGCCATGCGTTTGATTATCTCCGTGCCAATCGGTTATCGTCACACCATGAACCCCAAGCAGATGGCCGCAACCAGAAACCGATTTGACGCAGTGGACGCGTTGCGTGGCGTCGCCATGGTCTGGATGACGGTCTTTCACTTCTCATTTGATCTCAACCAGTTTGGCTACATCCAGCAGGATTTTTACGATGGGCCGCTCTGGACCTGGCAGCGCACGCTGATCCTGAGCCTGTTCCTGTTTTGTGCCGGACTCGGCCAGGCCATCGCGCTGGCGCAGGGCCAGAGCTGGCCGCGCTTTTGGCGCCGCTGGGCGCAGATACTGGCGTGCGCGCTGCTGGTCAGCGCCGGCTCCTGGTGGATGTACCCGCAGAGCTTTATCTATTTTGGCGTGCTGCACGGCATCGCGCTGATGCTGATCGTTGTGCGATTGACGGCGCACTGGGGCCGCTGGTTGTGGGCGCTGGGCCTGCTGGTAATTGCCGGCAAATTCATCGCCGTGTTCGCGCTGGAGCACAGTTCCATGCCGGGGCTGGTTGCCAGCCTGAATTCGCCGCAGTTCAACTGGCTGGGGTTGATCACGCACAAGCCGGTCACCGAAGATTACGTGCCGCTGCTGCCGTGGCTGGCGCTGATGTGGTGGGGCGCCGCCGCTGGCGCCTGGCTGACGCAGCCGGGTAGCAATCGCATGTCATTGCAGTTGCCGGCGGCGTTCAAGCCCATGGCTGCCATCGGTCGCTGGAGCCTGAGTTACTACATGCTGCACCAGCCGCTGCTGATTGGTGCCTTGATGGCCGTTGGCTGGTTGGTTAAATAAAAAACGCGGCCAGTGGCCGCGTTTTCGCCGCGTCGCCAATCAGCTCATTCGACTTTGGCCTTCGCGCGCAACTCATCCTGGTACTTGCCCATCTTTTGCTGCAGCAACTGCTGCGCCACCTGCGGCTTGACATCTTCAAACTTGGGCAACTGGGCGTCGCGCACGTCGTCAACACGAATGATGTGGTAGCCGAACTGCGTCTTGACCGGCGTTTCCGTCATCTTGCCCTTGCCCAGCTTGGTCATGGCGTCCGAGAATTCGGCCACATAGTTGCTGGCGCCGGCCCAGTCCAGATCACCGCCCTTGGCTGCGGAGCCGGGGTCTTTCGACGACTTCTTCGCGATTTCATCAAACTTGCCGCCTTTTTTAAGCTGAGCGATGATGGCTTTGGCCTGGTCTTCCTTTTCCACCAAAATGTGGCGGGCGCGGTATTCCTTGCCGTTGTTGGCGGCGACAAACTTGTCGAACTCCGCCTTGATTTCAGCGTCGCTGACCGGATTAGCTTTCTGGTAATTGCCAAACAGCTCGCGGATCAGCAGCGTCTGGCGCGCCAGTTCCATCTGCGTCTTGAAGTCTTCCGTTGTGTCGAGCCCCTGCTTCTGCGCTTCCTGAATGAATATCTCTCGGGCGATGACTTCGTCCTTGATCTGGCCCTGCATTTCAGGCGTGACCGGGCGGCCCGAGCGGGCAACTTGCTGCATCAGTGCATCGACCCTTGATTTCGGCACGGCTTTACCATTGACGGTGGCAACGTTTTGCGCGTTGGCGACCAGGGCCAGCGAACTCAGTACGGCGACCGCAGCAATGGCAGACAAATGTTTCAATTTCATTCAGACTTCCTACGTGAAAAATTCAGATTGAACGGCTGCCGCCAGCTTCAGGCCGGTGGCAAATGGGCTTCAATCGCCAGGGCGTGCAAACCTTGATCGATGAAATCGGCCAGCGCATCATACACAAGGCGATGACGCATGACCGCCGTCTTGCCGGTAAATAAGTGTGAAGTGATGCGCACGCGAAAATGGGTGCCAAAGCCCGTGCCGTTGGCACCGGCGTGGCCCTGATGCTGGAAGCTCTCGTCCACCACTTCCAGCGTAACGGGTTGTAACGCAGCGCGCAGACGCTGATCGATTTGTTGCGCGGTGGGGCTCATGGCGAATGCGGTGCTTTCGGTTCGTCGGGCTTGAGATACGGTGCGATATAGAAGCCCTGACCGACGATGAAGACGAGCGGAAACACATAACCCCAGAGCTTGAAGTTGACCCAGGCCTCGGTGCTGAAGTAGGCCGCCACATACGCGTTGCTCAGAGACATGAAGGCGCAGTACACGACCCAGATCACGTTCAGCCGCGCCCACACCGCATCGGGCAATTCGAGCTGGCTGCCCAGCAGCAGCTTGAGAAAGTTCTTGTGCAGAATCCAGATTGCCACCGCCAGCCCAATGGCCATCGCCGCGTACAGCACGGTCGGCTTCCACTTGATGAAGCGCTCGTCATGCAGCACCAGCGTCAGCGTGCCGAACAGCAGTATCAGCACTAGCGTGATCTTGTGCATGACCTGCAGCTTGCGGTCGATCGCGTAGATCAGCCCCATCTGCACCAGCGTGGCGGCCATCAGCACGGCGGTGCCGACATAAATGTCATAGACCTTGAAAGCGCCAAAAAACAGCAGGATCGGGAAAAAATCTATCAGTATTCTCATCGTGGGCTGAAGTGTAACGACGCTGAGTTCATGCAGTAGCGCAAGCCGGTCGGTGCCGGGCCGTCGTCAAACACGTGGCCGAGGTGCGCGCCGCAGTCGGCGCAATGCACTTCGGTGCGGCGCGACAGCAGTTTGCCATCAACTTTGGTCGCCACTGCCGCCTCGTCAATCGGCGCGAAATAGCTCGGCCAGCCGCAACCAGCGTCAAATTTGGTGACCGAGTCAAACAGCGGCTTGTCACAACAGATGCAGCGATAGATGCCGCTCGCCGTGTTGCCTTCGAGCCGGCCGCTGTACGGGTGTTCGGTCGCTTCATGGCGCGTGACTTCAAAGGCCAGTGGCTCCGCGCCTTTTTCCCTCAGGTGGGCTTTCCACTGCTCGTCGGTCTTTTCGATTTTGTAGGTCATGGTGAGTGTGTTTCAAGAGCTGCAACTGATCTCGATGGCGCTGGCCCAATCCGGCGGGAAGTCGGCCCAGGCCTCAAAGCCGGCGTGTTCTTCAAATGGGGACTCCAGCAGCGTCAACAAGGTATGGACCCTGGAAAAGTCTTTTAGTTTCGCGGCTGCGATTGCCTGTTCGCCCAAATGGTTGCGCAGCACGAATTTGGGGTTGGTCTTGAGCATTGCGGCGCCGGCCCGGTCGGACGGCGTGGCGCCAGTGCGCGTTGCGTAGCTGCCCAGCCATGGGTCGATCTCTTGCTGGTGCAGGAACAGCTCGCGCACTGTTTCGACGTCGGCACCGGCGCGGAACTGGCTCAGCCGGCGCCAGAAGATGGTGTAGTCCACCGCGTCCTGTGCCAGCAGTTGCAGGATGTCCTTGATCAGCGCCCGGTCGTGCGTCGCAGCCGGTTCGCCATCCAGCAGACCCAGCTTGGCGCGCAGGCGCGACTCCAGCGCGGCGCTGAACACCGGCTTGTACGACTCCAGCGCCGCTTGCGCCAGCGCCTCATCCTCGATCAGAGGCAGCAGCGCCTGGCCCAGACAGAACAGGTTCCAGTAGGCGATGCCGGGCTGGTTCTGGAAGGAGTACCTCCCCTGGGTGTCGGAGTGGTTGCAGATATGGCCGGGGTTGTAGGCGTCGAGAAACTGGAACGGGCCGTAGTCGATGGTCAGGCCCAGAATGCTCATGTTGTCGGTGTTCATCACGCCATGGCAAAAGCCGACCGCCTGCCACTGCGCCAGCAGCACGGCGGTGCGCTCACTGACCGCTTCGAGCAAGGCGGCATAAGGATTACCGCCGCACTTGTCGCCAGCGCGACATTGCGAGTAGAAGCGGTCGATCACATAGTCGGCCAGAGTTTTCAATTGGTCGAACTGGTGGCCCCAGGCAAAGTGCTCAAAATGGCCGAAACGGATAAAGCTCGGCGCGACGCGCGTGACGACGGCAGCGGTCTCGACGGTTTCGCGCTGCACCGGCTGATCCGAGCCGGTCACGCACAGCGCGCGCGAACTGGCAATGCCCAGGCCGTGCATCGCCTCGCTGCATAAAAATTCACGGATGCTCGATCGCAGCACGGCACGGCCGTCGCCCATGCGCGAGTAGGGCGTCAGTCCGGAACCCTTGAGCTGCACCTCGTGCCCGTTGCTGGTTTCGCCGAGCAGAATAGCCCGGCCATCGCCAAGTTGCCCGGCCCAGATGCCAAACTGATGACCGCTATAGACGCTGGCCAGCGGCTGTGTGCCGGCGATGCTGCGGTTGCCCGATACGGCAGCCAGCAGATCGGGTGACTCCATCCAGCGCTGCGGCAGACCAAGCGCGTTCGCCACGGCGTCGCTGCGGGCGACCCAGTAAGGGTCCGGCAAGGGCTGCGGTTGCAAGGGCGTGTAGAAGTCGCCGCCCAGCGCGGCAAAGCTGTTGTGCCAGCTCAAGCCGGGGTCCAGGCCGCGTTGACTATCCACTGCAATGTTCATGCCCCGATTGTCCGGCAGCGCCGCGAAACCCGATGCCGGCAGGGTTATCGGGGGCGGCAGAATGCGCCTGAATTCGCAGTACCATGCACCCTGGGTTTCACTATTTTCAGGAGTTATTCATGCTTGGGTTGATGCAAAGCCAACAGTTGTTGATCTCGTCCCTGATCGAATTTGCCGAACGCCATCACGGCGAAGGCGAAATCGTGTCACGCCGTGTCGAGGGCGACATTCATCGCTACACCTACAAGGACGTGGCGGCGCGCGCGCGCCAGGTGGCCAACGCGCTGGACGGTTTGAAGCTGGGCTTTAGCGACCGGGTCGCAACGCTGGCCTGGAACGGATACCGGCATCTGGAACTGTATTTTGGTGTCAGCGGGTCGGGCCGCGTGCTGCATACCCTGAACCCGCGGCTGCACCCGGACCAGATTGTCTGGATCGCCAATCACGCCGAAGACTCGGTGCTGTGCTTTGACATGAGCTTTTTGCCGATCGTCAAGGCGATCCACAGCCGCTGCACGACGATCAAGCATTTTGTTGCCCTGTGCGATGCCGACAAGCTGCCGGCCGACAGCGGCATTCCCGGATTGCTGAGCTACGAAGCGTGGATAGGCGCCCAGTCCAGCGCGTACAAGTGGCCGTCATTTGATGAAAACTCGGCCTCCAGCATGTGCTACACCAGCGGCACCACCGGCAACCCGAAGGCGGCGCTGTACAGCCATCGCTCGACCATGCTGCATGCGTTGGCCGGCGCCTTGCCCGACGCCCTGAGCATGAGCGCGCGCGACACCGTGTTGCCGGTGGTGCCGATGTTTCACGTCAACGCCTGGGGCTTGCCGTACTCGGCTGCCATGACCGGTGCCAAGCTGGTGTTTCCGGGGCCGGCGATGGACGGCAAATCGATCTTCGAGCTGATTGAGAGCGAGCGCGTCTCGTTTGCCGCCGGCGTGCCGACGGTCTGGCAGATGATGCTCAGCCACATGCAGGCTGGCGGTCTGCGCTTTTCCACACTCAAACGCACGGTGATTGGCGGCTCGGCTTGCCCGCCGGCGATGATCACCGCATTCAACGACGAGTTCGGCGTTGAGGTGCTGCACGCCTGGGGCATGACCGAGATGTCGCCGCTGGGCACGGTATGCACGCTCAAGAACAAGCATTTGCCGATGACAACCGCCGACAAGATGAAAGTCCGGCTCAAGCAGGGTCGCGGCGTGTTCGGCGTCGATATGAAGATTGTCGATGGCGCTGGCAAGGAGCTGCCTTGGGACGGCAAGGCCTATGGCGACCTGCTGGTCAAGGGGCCGTGGGTCATCAGCGCGTATTTCAAAGGCGAGGGTGGCTCGCCGCTGGAGGGTGGCTGGTTCCCGACCGGTGACGTGGCCACCATTGACGCCGACGGCTATATGCAGATCACCGACCGCAGCAAGGACGTCATCAAGTCCGGTGGCGAATGGATCAGTTCGATTGATGTTGAAAACATTGCGATGGCGCACCCTGCGGTGGCGATGGCGGCCTGTATCGGCATGAAGCACCCGAAATGGGACGAACGCCCGATCATTGCCGTGCTGAAGAAACCGGGGGCTGAGGTTTCGCGCGACGAACTGCTCCAGTTCTATGACGGCAAAACCGCCAAGTGGCAGATTCCCGATGACGTGGTGTTTGTGGAAACCATGCCGCTGGGCGGCACCGGCAAGATGCAGAAAACAAAACTGCGCGAGATGCTCAAGGACTACAAGCTGCCGGGCACTTGACGCGCCGGGAAAAGCTGTCGCCTGGGTGATAGCTGGCGGCCGGAATAGGGGCAATCCCTGTGCGGGAGGCGGTGAAAAGCTTGTAGGATTGTCGGTGATGTTTTATTTCAAAGGAGACAAGGTATGAAGTTCACTCTGAAGATCGTTGCAGCAGCAACTCTGGTCGCGCTGGCTGGCGCTGCTTCGGCGCAAAAAGGCGAAGTCGTCAAGCTGGTCCGGATCGATCCCCTGACCGGCTTGTTGGGGCCGGTGGGACTTGCCCAAACCAAGGGCTACCAGTTTTTTGCGGAAAAGTTCAGCGGGCCGAGCAAGCCGGGCAACACCGATCAGCCGGGCAACCCGGCAGGCGTCAAGTTTGAGTTCACCGCTGTGGACAACAAGCTCAGTCCGGCGGAGAGTCTGAATCTGCTCAAGGCGGCGATCGATCAGGGCGTGCGCTACATCATCCAGGGCAACGGCTCATCTGTGGCGCTGGCGCTGTCTGACGCGGTCACCAAGCACAACGAGCGCAACCCCGGCAAGGAGGTAATTTTCCTCAACGACTCGGCTGTCGATCCGGTTCTGACCAACAGCAAGTGCAGCTTCTGGCACTTCCGGTTTGACGCCGACACCTCGATGAAGATGGAGACGATGTCGGGCTTCATGGCCGAGCAGAAGGACATCAAGAAAGTCTATCTGCTCAACCAGAACTACTCGCACGGCGTGCAGGTTGCCAAGTTCGCCAAGGAAACGCTGGCGCGCAAGCGTCCTGACATCCAGATCGTCGGCGAAGACCTGCATCCGCTGGCACAAACGCGTGACTTCGCACCCTACATAGCCAAGATCAAGGCCTCCGGCGCTGATTCCGTGATCACCGGTAACTGGGGTTCCGACCTCTCGCTGCTGGTGAAGGCGGCCAACGAAGGCGGCTATAGCGGCAAGTTCTTCACCTACTACACCGGTGTCACCGGCACGCCGACTGCTCTGGGCACCAACGGCGCAGGTCGCGTCTATGCGATCAGCTACAGCCACTACAACATGGGCGGGCAGATGGCGAAGTGGCAGGCGGAGTTCAAGGCCAAGTACAACGACGACTTCTATACCAGCTCGACCATCCGCATTTATGAAATGCTGGGTGCCGCGATGGCCAAGGCGAAGTCCACCGATCCGGTGAAGGTGGCGGCAGCGCTGGAAGGTCTCAAAGTCAACACCTTCAATGGCGAAATCGAAATGCGCAAGGCCGACCACCAGTTGCAGCAGAAGCTGTACATGACAGTGTGGGAAAAGGCCAGCGCCAAGTTCCCGTACAGCCCGGAAAACACCGGCATGACACTGGCCATGCTTAACGAGTACCCCAACTATGTGTCGAGCACGCCGACCAGTTGCCAGATGAAGCGCCCGTGATTCACGCGGTCTGAGCAAGGAGCCCGAACGGGTGCACCGTATCGGGCTCTTTCATTTCTTAAAGGACAGGAAGGATTGTTTGCATGGAGTTTTTCATCATTTCGATGCTCAACGGCCTGAGTTACGGGTTGCTGCTCTTTATGTTGAGTTCCGGGCTGACGCTGATCTTCAGCATGATGGGCGTGCTCAACTTCGCGCACGCCAGTTTCTACATGCTCGGTGCCTATGTGGGCTACACAATATCGCGCCTGGGCGGCTTCTGGCCGGCACTGGTGCTGGCGCCGCTGATTGTGGGCGTCATGGGCGCCGCGTTCGAACGCATCTTCCTGCGCAAAGTTCACAAGTTCGGCCATGTGCCTGAACTGCTGATTACCTTCGGTTTGTCCTATGTCATTCTGGAGTTGGTGCAACTGGTCTGGGGCCGCATCGCGCTGGACTTTGCTCCACCCGCAACGCTGCAGGGTCCGGCCTTTACCCTGATCAATCACTCCACTAACGGCTTGAGTATTCTTTGGGGCGCGGCTCCGAGTGAGATGTGCAGCACGATGGACGCCGCCGTGCGCCTGGTGTGCTCGCCGTTTCCGGCCACCCGCGGCTTCATGATGCTGGTGGCGCTCATCATGCTCGCATCCGTCTGGTTGTTGTTGACGCGCACCCGCATTGGCTTGGTGATCCAGGCTGCGCTGACGCACCCGGAAGCGGTCGAGTCATTGGGTCACAACGTGCCCCGAGTCTTCATGCTGGTGTTTGGTGCCGGCGCTGCTCTGGCAGGGCTGGCCGGCGTGATTGGGGGCAGCACGTTCCTGACTGAGCCGTCAATGGCTGCCACGGTCGGCTCCGTCATTTTTGTCGTCGTTGTCGTTGGCGGCATGGGGTCGCTCTCAGGCGCTTTTCTTGCGTCGGTGCTGATCGGGGTCATTCAGACCTTTGCCGTCGCGTTTGACTATTCTGTTGGCACGCTGGCCGGTCAACTTGGTATGCAACTAAGCTCCAACGCGCTCGACAATTCGCTGGTCAAACTGACGCTGTCGCAGGTGGCTCCGATTCTTCCCTACCTGTTCCTGGTGCTGATCCTGATCTTCCGGCCCAAGGGATTGCTGGGTACCCGGGAGAACTAAGCTATGAGCTCTGTTTATCAATTCAAGCCGCTGAACGTCGGTCGTTGGCTGATCTGGTCGTTGTTTGCGCTAGTACTGGCGCTCATTCCGTTGGGATTCAACAGCAGTCTGGCGATGACCATTCTGTCGCAGATGGGCATCGCGATCATCGCCTGCCTGTCCTACAACATGCTGCTCGGGCAGGGCGGCATGCTGAGCTTCGGCCATGCCGTGTACACCGGCCTGGGCTCGTATCTGGCGATCCATGCGCTCAACAACATTACCAATGGTTCGTTGCCGATTCCGGTGTCCACGGTGCCTCTGGTCGGCGGCCTCGCCGGCATGGGCTTTGCCGCGCTGCTGGGCTATGTGACAACGCGCAAGGCGGGCACCACCTTTGCCATGATCACGATGGGCGTGGGGGAACTGGTTTTTGCGATGTCGCTGATGATCCCGGAGTTCTTCGGCGGCGAGGGCGGCATATCGGCCAACCGCGTGACTGGCCAGGCCTTCATGGGCATCACCTTTGGCCCGCCGATCCAGGTCTATTACCTTATTGCCATCTACACCTTCGTGGCCGTGGCCGCCATGTATGCGTTCACGCGCACGCCGCTGGGGCGCATGCTCAACGCGGTGCGCGACAACCCGGAGCGGGTCGAATTCGTCGGCTACAACACGCAGCGGGTGCGCTACACGGCGTTCATCATTGCCGGCTTTTTTGCCGGCATCTCGGGTGGCCTGGCAGCGCTCAATTTTGAAATCGTCACGGCCGAAGTGGTGCATGCCGGACGCTCCGGCGCCTACCTGCTGTTCACCTTTCTGGGTGGTGCGACGTTCTTCTTTGGTCCCATCCTCGGCGCCATCCTGATGGTGCTGGCGTTCGTGTTGTTCAGTGAGTTCACCAAGGCCTGGCTGCTGTACCTGGGGATGGTTTTTCTGTTCATGGTGATGTACGCACCGGGCGGCGTGGCGTCGCTGATCATGATGAACCTGCGTCTGGCCATGTTCGGCCAGTTGCGCAAGCTTTGGGTCAGTTACCTGGGCCTGGCCATTACCGCGCTGGTGGCGCTGCTGGGTGGAGCGGTAATGATCGAGATGGTGTACCACCTGCAACTCGATGCATCGCTCGGGTCGGAGCTGCGCTTCCTGGGCGCCACGCTCGACACCAAGGGAATCAACGCCTGGTTTGGCTGCGGCTTTGTGATGTTGACCGGCATCGGCCTGTTTGAGCTTTGCCGGCGCCAGTTTGTGCGCGAGTGGGGCGAGACCCAGGAGTACATAGAAAAAGAAATCAAACGCCGGGAGTTGCTATGACGTACGCGCTGGAATTGAAAGACCTGCGCAAGAGCTTTGGCCGCACCGAGATCATTCGCGGCATCGATCTGGCGATTCCGGTCGGCGAGCGCGTCGGCATCATTGGCCCCAACGGCGCGGGCAAATCGACGCTGTTCAATTTGATCAGCGGCCGCTATGAGCCGACCAGCGGCGACGTGCTGCTCCACGGCAAGCGCCTCAACGGACTCAAGCCGTTCGAGATCAACCGCATGGGACTGAGCCGCAGCTTCCAGATTACCAATATATTCCCCAAGCTGTCGGTGTTCGAGAACCTGCGCTGTGGTGTGCTCTGGAGCCTGGGCTACAAATACACCTTCTTCAAGTTTCTCAACGGCCTCGAAGACGCCAACGAGCGCGCCACCGAGCTAACCGAAATGGTCAAGCTCGACAAGAAACGCGATGTGCTGGCGATGAACCTGACCTATGCCGAACAGCGTGCGCTGGAGATTGGTATCACCATTGCCGGCGGCGCCGGCGTGATTCTGCTCGACGAGCCGACGGCCGGCATGAGCAAGTCTGAGACCAGCCGCTTCATCAAGTTGATCAAGGACGTGACCGTCGGCAAGACCTTGCTGGCGGTCGAGCACGACATGGGCGTGGTGTTCGGTCTGGCTGACAAGATTGCGGTCGTCGTGTACGGTGAATTGCTGGCCTACGATACGCCAGAGGCGGTGCGCGCCAACGCGCGGGTGCAGGAGGCCTACCTGGGCTCGGCGGTCGCGGATGCACAGGCAGGGGGCCATCTATGAGCATGCTCAGCATTGAAAATCTGCACGCCTTTTACGGCAAGAGCCACGTGCTGCATGGCGTTCAGTTTGAAGTGAACAAGGGCGAGATCACGGCGCTGCTGGGGCGCAACGGTTCCGGCCGCTCGACCACCGCCAAGGCCATCATGGGGCTGGTTGATGCGCAAGGCTCGCTCAAGTGGAAAGACCAGCAGATACTGGGCAAGAGAACATACGAGATCGCGCATCTGGGGATCGGTTACGTGCCGGAAAGCCGCGACATCTTTCCGACCCTGACGGTCGAGCAGAACTTGTATCTGGGCCAGAAGAACGCCAGAAAAGCCGGGCGCTGGTCGCTTGACGACATGTACCAGATGTTTCCGCGCCTCAAGGAGCGCCAGAACATGCTGGCCGGCGTCATGTCGGGCGGCGAGCAGCAAATGCTGACGCTGTGCCGCACGCTGATGGGCGACCCGGACCTGATCATCATCGACGAGCCGACCGAAGGCCTGGCGCCGAAGATTGTCGAACTGGTCGCGCAGTACCTGAAGGAACTCAAAAAACGCGGGATATCGGTGCTGCTGATCGAGCAAAAGCTGACCATTGCGATGGACATTTCCGACCGCTGCATGGTCATGGGTCATGGCAGTATCGTGTTCTCCGGAACACCGACCGAACTGCGCAACGACAACTATATTCGCAAGGAATGGCTGGAGGTTTGAGCGGGCCAAACCCTCGTCGTTGTGACCGCGCCAAGATTGCAGCCATGACGCACTTCGCAGGCCAGAATCAGCGAACCGAGTTCACTTTGGACCCGATCGAGGCGTTGCGACGTGGCCGTCTGCTCGAAGGGATGTTGGCCCACACCATGCCTGCAATTCCCCGCGGTGTGTTGCAGAGGTTGAAGAAGCCGCTGTGACATAGGCTCCGGGCTGGCAAGCCCCTTGTCCCACCCGTGACAAAAGCGGTTTCGGGCACCGGGTATTGTTCTTACAATCAAAATCGAACGATCGTTCTAATTCACTTCCGAGGAATGCAAGCATGAGCACTCAATACCAGGTACAGGGCGCTATCGCCGTGATTACGCTCGACAACCCACCGGTCAACGGTCTGGGTTTTGCGACGCGCCAGGGCATCACCGACGGATTGGCCAAAGCCAACGCAGATGCCAGCATCAAGGCCATCGTGATCACCGGCGCCGGCAAGGCGTTTTCAGGCGGCGCCGACATCAAGGAGTTCGGCAGTCCGAAGGCGATGCAGGAGCCCAATCTGGGCAGCGTCATTTTGATGCTTGAGCAGTCAGCCAAGCCGGTGGTTGCCGCCATTCACTCGGTCTGCATGGGTGGCGGGCTGGAACTCGCCCTGGGCTGCCACTACCGCGTCGCGGCGCCTGGTTGCAGTGTGGCACTGCCGGAGGTCAAGCTGGGCCTGTTGCCAGGCGCCGGTGGCACGCAGCGCCTGCCGCGCGTGCTCGGCGTCGAGCCGGCACTCAATATGATCGTCAGCGGCGAGGCCGTCAAGAGCGAAATGCTGGCCATGCTGCCGGGGCAGAAACTGTTCGACAAGATGGCTGCCTCGGCCGAATCATTGATGACCGAGGCGCTGGCCTATGCATTGGAAGTGGCCGATGTGCGGCCGCTGCCGCTGGTGCGCAACCTGCCATGCAAGCATCCGCTGGGCGACGCCTACTTCCAGTTTGCACGCAATATGGTCAAGGGCATGTCGGCCAACTACCCGGCGCCGGCCAAGTGTGTCGATGCCGTCGAAGCCGCGACCAAACACAAGTTCGACGCCGGCATGGGTGTGGAACGTGATCTGTTCGTCAGTCTGATGATGTCGCCGGAGAGCAAGGCGCTGCGCCATCTATTTTTGGCCGAACGTGCCGCCTCCAAGATTCCGGACGTGGCGGCTGACACGCCGCAACGCGCCATCAATTCGGTGGCGGTGATTGGCGCCGGCACCATGGGCGGCGGCATTTCGATGAACTTTCTGAACGCCGGCATTGCGGTGACCATGCTGGAAATGAA
Source organism: Betaproteobacteria bacterium (assembly GCA_031394895.1). Classification (GTDB taxonomy): domain Bacteria; phylum Pseudomonadota; class Gammaproteobacteria; order Burkholderiales; family Burkholderiaceae_C; genus Rhodoferax. The sequence continues at coordinate 715 of JANNUE010000270.1, read as the reverse complement.
GCAGGACGCGCTGGACCGTGGTGTGGCCACCATTCGCAAGAACTACGAATCCCAGGTCAAGAAAGGCAAGCTCAAGCAGGACAAGTACGAGCAGCGCATGAGCCTGCTCAAGACCACGCTGAGCTATGACGATCTGAAGGGCACGGACATGGTGATTGAAGCCGTGTTTGAAGAAATCGGCGTCAAGGAAGCGGTGTTCAAAGAGCTCGACCGCGTGATGAAACCGGGTGCCATTCTGGCCTCCAACACCTCGACGCTGGACCTGGACAAGATTGCCTCGTTCACCAAGCGGCCGCAGGACGTGGTAGGCCTGCACTTCTTCAGCCCGGCCAATGTGATGAAGCTGCTTGAAGTGGTGCGCGGCGCCAAGACCGCCAAAGACGTGATGGCAACCGTCATGACGCTGGCCAAGAAGATCAAGAAGACGGCGGTCGTCTCCGGTGTCTGCGACGGCTTTATTGGCAACCGCATGATCGCGCAGTATGGCCGCCAGGGCGGCTTTTTGCTGGACGAAGGCTGCACACCGCAGCAAGTGGACAAGGCGATCGAAAAGTTTGGTTTTGCGATGGGGCCGTTTCGCATGGGCGACCTGGCCGGCAACGACATTGGCTGGGCCATCCGCAAACGCCGCTACCAGGAAAAGACCAACATGAAGTACAGCAAGACCGCTGACCTGTTATGCGAAAAAGGCCGCTTTGGCCAAAAGACCGGTGCT
>JANNUE010000415.1:0-5596 GCA_031394895.1 Betaproteobacteria bacterium | reverse complement strand
CCACGCCCTTGAAGGGTCTGACATGAAGTACAGCAAGACGGCGGACCTGTTGTGCGTGAAAGGGCGCTTTGGCCAGAAGACCGGCGCCGGCTGGTACGACTATGTGGCCGGCAAACGCGATGCGATTCCGAACGCCGAAGTCGTCAAGATGATTGAAGACTATCGCAAGACTGTGGGCATCACGCCGCGCAAGATCTCTGACGAAGAAATCGTGCAGCGTCTGGTCTATTCGCTGGTGAACGAGGCGGCGCGCATCCTGGAAGACGGCATTGCGTCCAAAGCCAGCGATATCGACATGGTTTATCTGATGGGCTATGGTTTCCCGATCTACCGTGGCGGCCCGATGAACTACGCGGACCAGGTCGGCCTGTTCAATGTGGTGCAGAGCATGAAGCGTTTTGCGCTCAATCCGCTCGACGATGCCAAGTTCTGGCAGCCGGCGCCATTGCTGGCCAAGCTGGCGGCCGAAGGCAAGACTTTTAACTGAATCGAATAAACCAGGAAGTAACACATCATGACTTCAGCCGTAATTGTTTCCACCGCCCGCACGCCCCTGACCAAAAGCTGGAAGGGCGCCTTCAACATGACGCACGGAGCCACGCTCGGTGGTCACGTGGTCGAACAAGCCATCGCCCGCGCCGGCATTGCCGCCGCCGAAGTGGACGACGTGATCATGGGTTGCGGCACGCCCGAAGGCGCGACCGGCGCCAATATTGCGCGCCAGATCGCCTTGCGCGCTGGCTGCCCGGTCACCACTTCGGGCATGACCATCAACCGCTTTTGCTCGTCGGGTTTGCAAACCATTGCACTGGCGGCGCAGCGCATCGTCGCCAACGAGGGCGACATTTACGTGGCCGGTGGCCTGGAGAGCATTTCCTGCACCGCGCAAGAGATGAACAAGCACATGCTGCAAGACCCATGGCTGGTCAAGAACAAGCATGAGGTCTATTGGTCGATGCTGCAAACAGCCGAGAACGTCGCCACACGCTACAAAATCGGTCGCGAAGCGATGGACGAATACGGCGCCTCCAGCCAGCAAAAAGCCGCAGCGGCACTGGAAGCCGGTTTGTTCAAGGACGAGATTGCACCGATCACGGTGACCATGGGCGTTGCCGACAAGATCATGGGTCTGACGACCAAGAAGGTTACCGTCAGCGACGACGAAGGCATTCGCGCCGGCACCACTTATGACGGCATCAAGGGCCTGCGCTCGGCTCTGCCCGGTGGCTTGATTTCGGCCGGCAACGCCAGCCAGTTGTCCGACGGCAGCGGTGCCGTGGTGGTGATGAACGAAACCATTGCGCAAAAGAAGGGGCTCAAGCCACTGGGGCGCTTCCTCGGTTTTGCCGTGGCCGGCTGCGAGCCCGATGAGATGGGCATTGGCCCGGTGTTTGCCATTCCCAAAGTGCTGGCGCGCCTGGGCCTGAAGATGGACGACATCGACTTGTGGGAACTGAACGAAGCCTTTGCCGTGCAGGTGATTTATTGCCGCGACAAACTGGGCATTCCAGCCGAGCGCCTGAACGTCAACGGTGGCGCGATTGCGGTTGGTCATCCGTTCGGCATGAGCGGCCAACGTCTGACCGGGCACGCGCTGATCGAAGGCAAGCGCCGTGGCGCCAAGCGCGTCTGCATCACCATGTGCATCGGTGGCGGCATGGGCGCAGCCGGCATTTTTGAAGTGCTCTGAGCGTTACCAAGCCTGAATCGTTTTTTGGGGAACACCGGGTGAACACGCTGCCGCTTCAATGAATCGGCGGCGTGTTGCGCCGTCCTGCGTTTGTTTCTTGTGCGATCCTGCCCTTCTAGTGCGAGGTGTTTATGAATTTGCGGTCCACGGTCGATTTTCTTTTGTATCAATGGCTGGGCGTCGAGTCGCTCAATCAGCGCACGCGCTTTGCCGACCATTCGCGCGAAACCTTTGACGCGGTGCTCGACACCTGCGAGCGCATCGCGCGCGAAAAATATGCGCCGTTCAACCGTGTCGTGGACACGCAGGAGCCGCACTTTGACGGCGAGAAAGTGACGCTGCCGCAGGCCACGCACCAGGCGCAGCGGGCCTATGCCGAATCCGGCATGCTCAGCGCCGCGCAAGACTATGAAATGGGCGGCATGCAACTGCCGTACAGCATCGAGGCCGCCGCCAATTCGTTCTTTGCCTGCGCCTCGGTCAGTATCGGCACCGGCATGCTGACCACCGGCAACGCCAACCTGCTGATGGTGCACGGCACGCCGCTGCAAAAAGAAGTGTTTTCCAAGAACGAATTTGCCGGGCGCTGGTCCGGCACCATGTGCCTGAGCGAACCGCAGGCCGGCTCCAGTCTGTCGGACGTGGCAACGCGGGCCGTGCCCGATGGCGACGATTTTGAGGCCGAGCCACTCGGTGCGCGCTACCGCCTGACCGGCAACAAGATGTGGATTTCAGCCGGCGAGCATGAGTTGACCGAGAACATCATTCACCTGGTGCTGGCCAAGATTCCGGGGCCGGACGGCAAGCTCATCCCCGGCACGCGCGGCATATCGCTCTTTGTCGTGCCCAGGAAACTGGTGAACACAAAAGGGGAGCTCACCGGCGAACGCAACGACGTGGCGCTGGCCGGGCTGAACCACAAACTGGGCTGGCGCGGCACCGTCAACACGCTGCTTAATTTTGGCGAAGGCAAGTACCCGGTGCGCGGCCAGGCCGGCGCCGTCGGCTATCTGGTGGGCAAGCCGCACGAGGGCTTGCGCTGCATGTTCCACATGATGAACGAGGCGCGCATCGGCATCGGCATTGCCGCCACCATGCTCGGTCTGGCCGGCTATTACGCGTCGCTCGAATACGCCAAGAACAGGCCGCAAGGGCGTCTGCCTGGTGTGGCCGGCAAGGACGCATCGAAGCCGCAGGTGCGCATCATCGAACACGCCGACATCAAGCGCATGCTGCTGGCACAAAAATCCTATGGCGAAGGTTCGCTGGCGCTGGCGCTGTACTGCGCCCGGCTGGTCGATGAGCAACACACCGGCAACGCCGAGGCCGCTGACGAAGCGCGCCTGTTGCTGGAAGTGCTTACCCCGATCACCAAGAGCTGGCCCAGCGAATGGTGCCTGGAAGCTAACTCGCTGGCGATCCAGATTCTGGGCGGCTACGGCTACACGCGCGATTTTCCGGTCGAGCAATACTGGCGCGACAACCGCCTGAACATGATCCACGAAGGCACGCATGGCGTGCAGGCGATGGATTTGCTGGGGCGCAAAGTGTTGATGGAACAAGGGCGTGGCCTGACTCTGTTGGCGGCGCGCATGCAGGCCACGGCCGCCCGTGCCGCCGCCGTGCCAGCGCTGGCCGCCCACGCTAGAGCCTTGCTGCAGGCCTTGCAGGATGTGAGTGCAGCAACGCAAGCCGCGTGGGCCAGCGGCCAACCGGGGGAGGCGCTGGCCAATGCCGTGCCCTATATGCAAGCCTTTGGTCACACCGTGCTGGCCTGGATCTGGCTCGATGTGGTGCTGGCAACGCTGGCCGCTGACCCGAACCAGCAACAGAGCGCCAGTGTTGGCAAGCTCGGCGCTGCAAAATATTTCTACCACTATGAATTGCCCAAGATTGGCGCCTGGCTGCAGGTGGTGGCGGCGCGTGACCAGACTTGCGCTGAATTTCCGGAAGAGGCGTTTTGAATGTTCCGACCGATTCGTCACTGCGGGGAGCGGATTCAGCCGTTAGCCACGAGTGCGGCGTGGCGGGACGCGGCAATCCACCGCTTTCGTCATTGCGAGGAACGAAGTGACGCGGCAATCCAGGAAGTTCGGGTCATAGAGTGCTACGCTTCGACTCCATGAACCGTACGCGAAATGCAACGTTTTCGTCACTGCGAGGAGCGCCAGCGACGCGGCAGTCCATGCAACCGGAAGTCCTGGATTGCCGCGCTGCGCTCGCAATGACGGTTCCAGAGATGTTTGAATCTTCCACTCCCTTAATTTCATGATCACGCACATCGTCATGTGGAGTTTCAAAGACAACGCAGCGGGCGCCATCAAGGCCAAGAATCTGGCAAAGGCCAAGGTCTTGCTGGAGTCTTGCGCCAAGCTGGTACCGGAGACCATCAAGTTTGAGGTAGCTATCGTGCAGCCCGGCCTGGAATGCACTTACGACCTGGTGATGAACACCCAATTTGCCGATGCGCAGGCGCTCAGCGCGTACCAGAATCACCCGCATCATGTCGCCATCAAACCATTCATGAAAGCCGTGGTGCAAGAGCGCCAGTGCATGGATTATGAAAGCTAGTTTTGCGTTGACTGCGGCGAACCAGTTCGATAGGGGCTATGCATCGCCAACTACTCCGCATCGATGAAAACCGCGCTCCTGGTCATTGACGTTCAACGCGCGCTGTGTGAAGGCGAGTACGAAGTGTTCGAAGCAAACCGCGTCATTGAGCGGATCAATCTGGTTTGCCAGAAGGCCCGTGACGCCAAAGCGCCGGTGGTCTTTATTCAACACGAGGCAGAAACAGGCATTCTTGAGTTCAACTCGGAAGGCTGGCAGTTGGCCAAGGGCCTTTGTACCGAGCCCACAGACATCTTCATCCGAAAAACGGCTGCCGATTCCTTTCACCGCACCACGCTGGAGCAACTTCTTCGACACCACGCCGTCACCGAGTTGGTGATCTGCGGTATGCAGTCGGAGTTCTGTGTAGACACCACAACGAGAAGGGCGTTGGCCCTTGGGTTTGCGGTGGTTCTTGTTGCCGACGCTCACTCGACACTGGCAAACGAACACCTGAGCGCTGCCCAGATCATTGAGCACCACACTACGACACTGGCAAACCTTCACAGCTTTGGTCCACGGGTCTGCCCGGTCAATGCGGAGGAAGTCAAGTTTGAGACATCTGCCCGTGCCCAGGTGCACTAACCTCCGGTCCCGTGAACCTGACTTTCAATCCCTGAATCACCCCCCTCAAAGGCCCACCCATGACCCGAACCATTCAACAACTTTTTGACCTCACCGGAAAGACCGCGCTGGTGACCGGCGGCTCACGCGGGCTGGGCTTGCAGATGGCGCATGCGCTGGGGGAGGCGGGGGCCAGGATCATGCTCAGCTCGCGCAAGGCCGACGACCTGGAGCAGGCTTGCGCCGAGTTGCAGGCGGCCGGCATTGACGCGCGCTGGATTGCTGCGGATTGCGCCAAGGAAAGCGAGATCGTCCGCCTGGCGGATGAGACATTGCAGCGCATGGGCAAAATCGTCGGCGTGGACGCGGCTCGTCATGGCGCCGAGGTCCTGCCGCCACTGGCTGAACGCGGACAGGGACTCCGCCGGAGCAAAACGCAATCGATACGGTTGCGGAATGAGTGTGTCTATCTGTGCCAGTACGGCGGTGTCGTTTACCTGGTGCTGCCGGTAGCGTGAGAGAATACGAAAGATTGAGCGTGAGTCGCTTGCTGAGGTCCACGCGGCTTGCGCCTCAATACGCTGATACGTCGGAAGCCAGAACTCGCCTTCGAATTCGCCGTTTTCAAGTTCGACAAATGCAATCGCTTCTAACCCGCCAACAGAAAAGGCGCGTCCGATGAGACTGCGCGAAGGGGGCCGCACCGTGACAAAGTGGCCACGCATGCGAACC
>JANNUE010000405.1:0-3489 GCA_031394895.1 Betaproteobacteria bacterium | reverse complement strand
GGCCGGGCCTGCGGCGGCCGGCTTCGGCCCCCTGCCGCCCGCGGATGCACCGCTGCCGGCTGCGACATTCGACGACGATGCCGCTGCGCCCGGCGACGACGCGGTCGCTGCACCCGCCTGGTGGGCCGCCACGCGGCGAGCCGCTGCCGACGCAGGCTCAGCGCACTGGGCGCTGCGCCTGGCCGCGATGCTGTCGGCACCGGCGCTGGCGCGGCGCGGTGCGGCGGCGGTGGATGCGCAGTTGCGCGCCTGGATGAGAGCCGGCAGCACCGAAGAGGTCCCGTCGGCGGTCGCGGCCGCAACAGCCGATCCGGCCATGCCCGCGCCGCGCACGCAGGCCGCGACGACCAGTGACCCCGCCCGGCCCGGGCGCGCGCGTGTCGGCTCGGCGCAGCAGCAAGCCGGGGTGCCCGTTTCCACCCGTGCCGAAGGCACGGCCCCGACAGCGGCCGCCCGCAGTGCTGAGTCGGACCCGCCACCCCCCCAGCCCGACGTTCCCGCGCCCGCCGCCGCAGAACCCCTGATCGGCCTCACGCACTGCGGCGGCCTGCTCTACCTGGCGCCGCTGCTGCCGCTGTGCGGCGCGCTGCCGCTGCTGGAAGACCCGGCGCTGTGGCCCGATCTGCCGCAGGCCCTGCACCAGTTGGCGCTGCAGCTGTGGCCGCTGGCGCCCGACGACCCCGCGGCCCTGGCCTTCTGCGGCCTGATGCCGCTGCAGCCGCCCCCGCCGCCGCTGCAGCCGTCCCCGGCGCAGCAGGCCGCACTGCAGCAGGCGCAAGCGCTGCTGCTGACGCACCTGGACCAGCGGCTGCCCGACTGGCGCGGCCCGGGGCTGCTGGCGCGCGTGCTGTGCCGGCCGGCGCGCATCAGCGCCGACCCGGGCTGGATCGAGGTGATCTTCCCGCTGCGCGACGTGGCCATCGAACTGCGCCGCGCGGCGCTGGACCTGGACCCCGGCTTCCTGCCCTGGCTGGGCGTGGTGCTGCGGTATCGCTATGAGTGAGCCTCTGCCCACGCTGCGCCTGCTGCAGGGCGCCGACTTCGGCCAGCCGCCCTGGCACGAAGCGGCGCGTCTGGGCGCGCGCATCGCCCAAGGCCTGCGTGCCGACGCCGGTGAGCAGGCTGAAGCCCCGTGGGAGCGCGTGCTGCGCTTCCTGGACCAGCAGTGGCTGCGCGCCCAGGCCCTGGCTGCCACGCCCGCGCCGCAGCCGCTGGACGACCTGGTGCGCTCGCTGGGCCTGGGCAACGACGAACGCACGCTGCTGTTGCTGGCCGGCATGGCCGACGCGCACGAAGGCTACGGCGCGGCCTTCGCGGCGCTGCATCCGCGCGGCGAATCGCGCCCCAGCTGGGGCCTGTTCTGCTGGCTGGTGTCGCCCGACATCGCACGCGAGACGCCGGCCCTGCTGCTGCACGCCAGCCCGCTGCTGCGCCTGGGCCTGGTGCGCCTGTTGGGCGAAGGCCCGCTGCCCGAGCGCAGCCTGCGCCTGGCCGAGGGCCTGTGGAGCGCGCTGCAAGGCCTGCCGCGCTGGCCCGAGGGCCTGGCGCCGCTGGTCGGCGGCCCCGGCTTCGACGATCTGGACGACTGGCCCGCGCAGCCCGCCGTCGCGCAGGCGCTGCAGCAGCTGCGCGCGCCTGGGCAGACGCTCGTGCTGTTGCGCGGCCTGCAGCCTTCGGTGCTGCGCCTGCGCGCGCAGCAGATCGCCGCCGCCGCGGGCGGCCTGGTGTTCGACTGGCCGGCCGAGGCCGACGCCACCGCCCTGGCCACCGTGCTGGCGCAGTGCCTGGTGCTGCGCGCCGTGCCGGTGCTGCTGCTGTCCGCAACCCTGGCGGCGCCGCTGGCCGCGCTGCTGCAGGACTGCCCCACGCCCGTGGTGCTGGCCGGCGCCGGGCCGGCGGCCATCGCGGCGTGCAACGGGCCCTTGTGCGTGCTGGATGCGCCGCCGCTGGCCGCCGCTGCGCAGGCCCGCCTGTGGGCGCGCATGCTGCCCGAACTGGCGCCGCACGGCGCGCTGCTCACGGCGCGCTACGCCGTGGGCCCGCACACATTGCAGCAGCTGCGGCAAGACCTGGCGCCCTGGCTGGCGCGTGGCCAGCTGCCGCCGCTGGAACGCTGCGTGGCCGCGCTCAAGGCGCGCACCACGCGCAGCGACGACAGCTTCGCGCGCCGCCTGCTGCCCAGCGCCACGTGGGACGACCTGGTGCTGCCGCCCGAACGCCTGGCAACGCTGCGCGGCGCGGTGCAGCGCATGCAGCTGCAGCAGCAGGTGCTCGACGACTGAGACTTTGCGCGCCAGCAGCACAGCGTGCGCGGGCTGCGGTTGCTGTTCTCGGGCCTGCCCGGCACCGGCTAGACCCTGGCAGCGGAAGTGATGGCGCACGCGCTGCTCGCCGACCTGCTGGTCATCGACCTGGCGCGCCTGGTGTCCAAGTGGATAGGCGAAACCGAGAAGAACCTGGCCGCCGCCTTCGACCAGGCCGAGGGCACCGGCGCCGTGCTCTTCTTCGACGAGGCCGACGCGCTGTTCGGCAAGCGCACCGAAGTCAGCGACGCGCACGACCGCTACGCCAACATCGAATCGGCCTACCTGCTGGCGCGGCTGGAGCGCTTCGACGGCGTGGCCATCCTGGCCACCAACCTGCGCGGCAACCTGGACAAGGCCTTCCTGCGCCGCTTCGAGCTGGCGCTGGAATTCTCCGAGCCCGGCCCGCGCGAGCGCGCCGCCATCTGGCGCGCGCAGTTCCCCCCGGCCGCGCCCGTGGCGGCGGACGTGGACATCGAACAGCTGGCGGCGCTGCACGCGCTGCCCGGAGCGCTGATCCGCAACGCCGCTTTAGGCGCGGCCTTCATCGCCGCCGGCGCGGGCACGGCGATCACGCGCGCCCACCTCGAGCAGGCGCTGCAGCAGGAATACGAGAAGTCCGGGCGCGTGAGCCCGCACTGAAACCCCGTCGCGAAAGGAACCGCACCATGGCCCTCCACCTGCTCGACCTGGCCCTGCAACAGGAAGGCGAGCGCCGTGCCGCCGCCGCCAGCAGCGTCAACACCCTGGCCACGGCGCGCAACGCAGCCGCCAGCGCCGAAGCAGCGCGCAGCGCCGCTGCGCAGGCGCTGGACGCGGCCGAGGCCCAGCTGCAGGCGCTGCGCGAGCAACGCCCGCAGACGCCGGCCGACGTGGCGGCGCTGGCCGTGGCGCTGCGCCAGGCCACGGTGGCGCAGCGCCTGGCCATGGCCACGCTGCACGCGCAAGCCGCCCTGGCCGCGGCAGGCGCGGTGGCCCTGAACGGCGCGCGCCGGGCCGCCGAAGACGCGGCGACCGCCTGGGCGCAGGCGCAGGCTCGGCTGGCTCCGGCGCGCGCCGCCCATGAACGCCGCCGCAGCATCATCGCCGACGCCTACACCCAGCCGCCGCTCGACACGCTGGCCGCAGACGCCGCTCCGCAGCTGGCCACCCCGCAAATAGCTGCCGCCGCGGCGCGCATCGACGG
>JANNUE010000382.1:0-31089 GCA_031394895.1 Betaproteobacteria bacterium | reverse complement strand
CGCGTGCGCTTTCGCATTGACGGCGAGCTCAAGGAAATCGCCTCGCCACCGGTGGTCATCAAAGAAAAGCTGGCGTCGCGCATCAAGGTGATTTCGAGGATGGACATCTCGGAAAAGCGGGTGCCGCAAGATGGCAAGATGAAACTCAAGATCGGCCCCGAGCGCGTCATCGACTTTCGCGTCAGCACCTTGCCGACTCTGTACGGCGAGAAGATCGTGATCCGGATTCTCGACCCCAGCAGCGCCAAGGTCGGCATTGACGCCCTCGGCTACGAGGTGGTGGAAAAGGAGCGGTTGCTCAATGCGATCGGTCGGCCGTACGGAATGATTCTGGTCACCGGGCCGACCGGCTCGGGCAAAACCGTTTCCCTGTACTCGTGCCTGAACCTGCTCAACCAGCCCGGCGTGAACATTGCCACCGCCGAAGATCCGTGTGAAATCACCTTGCCGGGGGTCAATCAGGTCAACATCAATGACCGGGCCGGACTGACTTTTTCCGCCGCACTCAAGTCCTTTCTGCGGCAGGATCCCGACATCATCATGGTCGGCGAAATCCGCGACCTGGAAACCGCCGACATCGCAGTCAAGGCGGCCCAGACCGGCCACCTGCTGCTGTCCACACTGCACACCAACGATGCGCCGGCGACGCTGACACGGATGCGCAACATGGGCATATCGGCCTTCAACATCGCCTCCAGTGTGATCCTGATCACGGCCCAGCGCCTGGCACGGCGGCTGTGCCTGCACTGCAAAGTCAAGCTTGATATTTCCAGGGAAGCGTTGCTGCTGGCCGGCTATCGGCAGGACGAGATCGACGGCTCGTGGACGCCGTATCGGGCGGTCGGGTGCCCCAAGTGCAACAACGGCTACAAAGGGCGTGTGGGCATCTACCAGGTGATGCCGATAACGGAGGAAATCCAGCGCATCATCCTGCGCGAAGGCAGCGCCCTGGACATCGCCGAGCAAGCCGCGCGCGAAGGCGTGCTCAACCTCAGACAGGCCGGCTTGCACAAAGTGAAACTGGGGCTCACTTCTCTGGAAGAAGTGCTCGGCGTCACCAACGAGTAAGCAGGAACATCGCGGAGACCACATGGCAACTAAAGTGATCGCAAACAAGGAACTCGTCTTTGAATGGGAAGGCAAAGACCGCGGCGGCAAGGTAGTCCGCGGCGAAACCAGAGCGGCCGGTGAAAATCAGGTGCGCGCGATGCTGCGCCGCCAGGGTGTGATTCCGAGCAAGGTAGCCAAGCGCAGGATGCGCTCCGGCAAGTCGATCAAGCCGAAAGACCTGGCGATTTTCACGCGCCAGCTGGCCACCATGATGAAAGCCGGCGTGCCTTTGCTGCAGGCGTTTGACATCGTCGGTCGCGGCAACCCCAACCCGAGCGTCACGCAACTGCTCAACAGCATTCGCAGCGATGTGGAGACCGGAACGTCGCTGAGCGTTGCCTTTCGCAAGTTTCCGCTGTACTTTGACCTGCTTTACTGCAATCTGATCGAAGCCGGCGAAGCCGCCGGTATTCTGGATCAGTTGCTCGACCGGCTGGCGGTGTACATGGAAAAGACCGAGGCCATCAAGTCCAAAATAAAATCGGCCTTGATGTACCCGATCTCGGTGCTGATCGTGGCGTTTGTCGTCACCGCCGTCATCATGATCTTTGTCGTGCCGGCGTTCAAGGAGGTGTTCACCAATTTTGGCGCGGATCTGCCGGCGCCGACACTGGCCGTGATTGCCATCAGCGAGATCTTCGTCAAGTACTGGTGGCTAATTTTTGGCGGCCTGTTTGGCGGCTTCTACTTTTTCATGCAGGCCTGGCGGCGCAGTGAAAAGATGCAGCAGGTGATGGATCGCATCATGCTGAAGATGCCGATTTTTGGCGTCCTGGTTGACAAGTCCTGCGTGGCGCGCTGGACCCGCACGCTGTCCACCATGTTCGCTGCCGGCGTTCCGCTGGTTGAAGCGCTCGACTCGGTCGGCGGCGCCGCCGGCAACTACGTGTACACCGCCGCCACCATCAAAATTCAACAGGAGGTGTCCACAGGCACCTCGCTGACGGTGGCGATGGGCAACGCGAATCTGTTTCCGTCGATGGTTTTGCAGATGTGCTCGATCGGCGAAGAGTCGGGCTCCATTGACCACATGCTGGGCAAGGCGGCAGACTTTTACGAAGCCGAGGTGGATGACATGGTGGCCGGCATCTCCAGCCTGATGGAGCCGATCATCATCGTGATTCTGGGTACCATCATTGGCGGCATTGTGGTGGCCATGTACCTGCCGATCTTCAAGCTTGGACAGGTGGTTTGATGCCGGCGCCGTCCGCTGTTCTTCTGCGGCGCGCGCACCCTCGGGCATTCCTATTGCATGGTGCAGCGCATGCTCAGTAAAACAAGTGACGCGTCAAATCCGCAGCCCGTTGGCGCCTCTGCTCTTGTGGACGCCAAGTTTTTGGAGACCTTGCGCCACCAGATGGTCAAGTTTGCAGCGCTGCAGCTGTCTGACAGCCATCTGGCCGAAGACGCCGTGCAGGAAGCTTTGATGGGAGCGCTCAAGAACGCGCAATCCTTTGCCGGCCAGGCGGCGCTGAAAACCTGGGTTTTCGCGATCCTGAAAAACAAGATTGCCGACGTGCTGCGGCAAAAGCAACGACTGGTTTACACAGGCGCCCTGGCGCACGATGACGATGAGAACGAGGATCTGTCTGAGCTGTTTGATGGCAAAGGTTATTGGCAATTCGATGAACGCCCAGCCAGTTGGGGCGATCCACAAGACTCACTGCGCCAGACTCAATTCTGGACGATTTTTGAGGTGTGTCTGGAGAATCTTCCCGGCCAGCAGGGCCGTGTGTTCATGATGAAGGAGTTCGTGGAGCTTGAATCCAGCGAGATTTGTTCGGAAGTGGACATCTCGGTCAGCAACCTGAATGTCCTGCTGCATCGTGCAAGATTGCGCTTGCGCGAGTGTCTGGAAAACCGCTGGTTCACGCACGAAGGTCAATCATGCTGAACTGCAAGGAAGCGACCCGGCTGGTCTCGGAATCACAGGATCGAAAGTTATCCCTGCTGGAAACCGTGCCGTTGCAATTTCACCTCATGATCTGCACAGGTTGCCGCAATTTCAACAAGCAGATGCCATTTTTGCGCGAGGCCATGCGTGCCTTCACCAAATGGGAAGGTGACGAGCCCGAGAAGTGAGTCGGTTCAGACGCCAGTAGCGCTGGTCACGCGAACCGCTTGGCAATCCAGTGATCGAGAGACAGCTTGCCGGGACCGCGGGCGATCAACAGCAGTAATATCGCAGCCCACGTGCCATGCGTCGGGTAAGCGCCGGGATAGACCAGCAACTGGATCGTCATCGTCATGCCGAGCAAGGCCAACGCTGACAAGCGTGTCGCCAGGCCCAGCAACAGCAGCAGCGGGAAGAAATGTTCGGCAAAAGCCGCCATCGTCGCCGCCAATTCGGGTGGCAGCAAAGGCAGGTGATACTCATCCCGGAATAGCGGAACAACTGACTCTGACAGGCGCGGCCAACCCAAATGAATGTCGCCGTTGAACAGGTCTATGGCGAAACCGTCCACTTTCGTCTGCCCTGACTTCCAGAATACCGATGCAATCGAAAACCGACCGATCAAGGCAATCAGCGAGTACGGGATCCGCTTACATGCAACAACCAGCGCTTGCAGCATCCGCCCCAGCGGATTGGTTGGCGCGGGCGCGCTGCCGGCGTGCGTGTCAGTGTTCATGATCGTGGTCTCCGTGATGAATGCCGGTAATGAGTTGTAGCCGAAACAAACTTGCCAGAAAAGTGCTCAGGTCGAAGTCCGGGTCGCGCTGCGTGGCCGCAACGACAGCCGCGCCGAGCCCAGAGCCATGTGCCAGTTGATCTACAAACTGCGCTTGCGCGGCGCTCAACAGCAACACTTGCACATCAAGCTCGCGCCGAAACACCAGCACGGCTTGTGCCAGGCCGGGATTGACGGTTTCGATGGTCTGTGCGCCCTGATGCGCGGCCCACAGCGCGTACACCGCGTGCTGTGACTGCAGCAGGCAGACACTGGGGTGCAGCAACATGCGCAAGCCTGGCAGGGTGTGCGCATCAGCCAGTGCCCGGCCAAGGGCGTGCAGGTCCAGCGCTGGCGCGTCGGCTGCGTGATAAGACCGCACGCGCAGCATTTCCAGTCGCGCCACATCGGCCAGATAGGCCACTGACGCGGCGGGCTGGAATGATCCAACGAACTCCGGGAACGCCGCACCAAGCCAGACCAGGACCCGGCCTGTCACCGGGTTAGCCCGAATGAAGACGAGCGCCATGGCCCGAAAGAATTCCTCACCGACCAAGGCCTGCGTGACAGGAAAGGTGTCTGCCAGGGCGTCGATCAGCGAGACCACCACATTGTTGCGGTAAACCGCAAATCTGAGCGCCGGGTCGGAGCCATTCCAGGTGCACAGTCCAGCCGGTACGCTCATTTCCGGATCGAGCAAGGCTTGCGCAAATAGCGCTTGATCGCGCATCACAAAACCTCAGCAAATAAAGGCTTGCCAACTTGTTGCCGAGCTGCCACCGCACTGCGCAGAAAGGCATCGGCGACGGCGGCTTCGGCAACCAGCACTGGCAAAGCAGGGACATCGTTGTCACGCTCCAGCAACGTCGCCACCGGCCCGGTCAGTGCGAGCGTGAAAGCATATAAATCCCACACCGCACTGGCCACCGGCGTGCCGTGACTGTCAATCAGCAAGCGGTCGCCCGCAGCGTCCACCTGCTCGGCAAAGCCGGCAAGGTGAATCTCGCCCACCTGTTGCAGCGGCAACGCGCGAATGGTTGCCTGTGGGTCCCGCTGGTGGTTGACGCACGACACATAGACGTTGTTCACATCCAGCAGCAAACCACAACCGGTGCGCCGCACCACCTCGGTGATGAAACCGGGCTCGTCCATCGAGGACTGGGCAAACTCCACATAGGTCGCCGGATTCTCCAGCAACATGCGCCGCTTCAGGTGCGATTGCACCTGATCAATGTGCTCACAAACCCGCTGCAAAGTTGCTTCGGTGTAGGGCAGCGGCAACAAGTCGTTCAAGAAAATATCACCGTGGGTTGACCAGGCCAGATGCTCCGAGAAGGACTGTGGCTGGTAGCGGTCCAGCAACAGCTTGAGGGCATTCAGGTGGCGCGTATTCAAAGCGGCCTCGGCGCCAATCGACAAGGCGACACCGTGGATTGAGAGCGCATAGCGTTCCCGGATACGCGAGAGGTAATGGTGGAAGGGGCCGCCTTCCACCATGTAGTTTTCAGCGTGGACTTCGAAGAAACCCAGGTCTGGCTGCGTTTCCAGAATTTGACGGTAGTGGTTCGATTTCAAACCCACGCCGGCACGCACCGGCAATGTGGTGGCGGCAGCGGCACCGCGCAGTTCCGGCTTCATGCTGGCAGAAGATAACACGATGAGCGCCGCTGTTCTTGAGAAGTAATCAGGCCTTCTTCTCTTTGAAGGCTGCCATTTGACCAAAGCCGGTAGGTGAAGTCATCGAAGCCGTTTTCTCGCAGGTACCGGCCGGCACCATTTTCCAGGCGTTGCCCTGGTGATCGACCTTGGCGGTTCCGGCACAGGTGGTGCCGGGGCCGGCCGCGCAGTCGTTCTTGGCCTTCATGGCGACGCCAAAGCATTTTTCTGCATCGGCGGCTACGGCCGGTGCTGCAGCCAGAGTCATGGCGGCACCCAGCGCGAGTGCCAGGGCGGCCGATGTTGCGTAACGGGTGGTAGTGGCTTGGTTCATTTTGCATTCCTCAATCAAGTTAATAAGGGAGTGATAACAGCGCGACCGATATGCCTCGCTACTGGTGTAGTCGGCACTGCCACCACTTTCTTACAGTTGCGGTGCAAAATTCAACAGTCACGACTTGTGTAAGAACCTCGAACCCGGCCCGACTAAGCAGAAACTCCACCAAACCGGGTTGCCAGCGCACCGGTCCCACCGCCAGAGGAAAACATGAAACGTAGAAGATCAATGGGCCTGCTTTCTGGACTGATGGCGGCAGCTACCCTGCCGCTGGGTGTCGCCGCGGCGGCCAGCCCTTTCTGCGCGGTGCAATCTGGAGCGCAGTTGACCCCGGTGATCGAGCTCTACACGTCCGAAGGCTGCAGTTCCTGCCCGCCAGCCGACAGGTGGTTGTCGGGCCTGAAGGGCAAGCCCGTGGTCGCGCAGGCATTCCACGTCGCCTACTGGGACTACATCGGTTGGAAAGACAGGTTTGCGCAGCCTGCGTTTTCGACCCGTCAGAAGGAACTCGCCGCGCTGAACAGGCTGACAGGGATTTACACACCGCAACTGGTGCGCAATGGCCGCGACTGGCGCGATTACGACCGCGCCACACAGACCACTTCACCGGCGGGCGCCACCATCTCATTGCAACGCGTGGGTGCATCCGACACTTTTGAAGCCCGCATCGCGCCGGTCGCCACAGATCGGGGGTGGACGGCCTATTGGACGGTCACCGAAGATGGACACAGTTCCCGCGTCAAAGCGGGTGAGAATTCCGGAGAGTTCTTGAAGCATGATTTTGTGGTACGCCAGTTCACACCGGCCGGGCACTACCGGGGACCTCAAGTCCTGCAGTTCTTTGCCATTGCATCGCAGCCGGAACATCCCAGGCGAATCAATCTGGTGGTGTCGGACGCGCAAACCGGTGAACCGCTGCAGGGCGTCAGCCTGTCATGCACCTGAAGCAGCTCTTTATTCGCCATCACCGCCTGGCCGCGTTACTGGCGTTCCTGCTTCTTGTGTTTCTTGTTGCACAGGCCACTGGCTTGCGCAGCCTTGTCAGTCCGCAATATCTGCAACAACTTTTGCAGGAACACCCATGGCGAGGGCTGGCGTTGTTTGTCTTGTTCTTTGCGCTGGGCAACGTGGTTCAGGTGCCAGGCTGGATCTTCCTGGCTGCGGCGGTCTATGCCTTTGGTCGAACCACCGGTGGCGTTGTGACCTATGTCGCGGCCAGCATATCGTGCATGTTCACCTACCTGATGATTCGAACCATTGGCGGCAACGTCGCCAGCACAATCACCAACCGCTACGCCGTTCGCCTGTTGGCGCAGTTGCACGCCCACCCCGTTCGCAACGTGGTAATTCTGCGCACGCTATTTCAGACCCTGCCGGCGCTGAATTACGCGTTGGCTCTGACCGGCATCGGATTTCGCAAGTACGCCATCGGTACTTTGCTCGGTCTGCCTTTGCCGATCGCACTGTACTGCGTGTTCTTTGACTATCTGGTGACCCTGGCGCAGCGCGCCTGACACCGATACCAGCCGGCTCCAGCGCTCGTGCCCGCGCGCGGGTCGGTGATTTCGGGCGGCTTAGCCCCATTCGGCGCAGAATCCGTGCCAGGGGCTACAACCATGACTGAATTTGACTTTGACCTTTTTGTGATTGGCGCTGGCTCTGGCGGTGTGCGCGCCGCCCGGGTGGCGGCCGGCCACGGCGCGCGCGTTGCCATCGCCGAGAGTGACCGCTTCGGCGGCACCTGCGTGATCCGCGGCTGCGTGCCTAAGAAATTGCTGGTGCAAGCCTCGCACTATGCGCAAGACTTCGAGGACGCGCGCGGCTTCGGCTGGAGTGTGCCGCAGGCCACGTTCTCGTGGCCCGCGATGGTGGCGGCGAAGGAGCAGGAGGTCAGCCGTCTCAGCCGGATTTACGAGAACCTGCTGGAGACGTCCCAAGTCACCCTGTTGCGCAGTGCGGCGCGCTTTGTTGACAGCCACACGGTCAGCGTTGCCGGCCGGTTGCTTCGGGCCCGACATTTTCTGATCGCCACCGGCGGCCAGCCGTCGCGCCCGGCGCTGCCGGGCATCGAACTCGCCATCACCTCGAATGAAGCGTTCGACTTGCCAAGCCTGCCACGGCGTTTGCTGATCGTCGGCGGTGGCTATGTCGCGGTCGAGTTCGCCGGCATCTTCCATGGCCTGGGTGCCGACGTCACGCTGGCGTATCGCGGCGAGCAAATCCTGCGCGGCTTTGACGACGACGTGCGCCAGCATCTGTTTGATGAAATGAGCCGTGCAGGAATCCGTGTGCTGCTGGGCAGCCGCATTGGCAGTTTGGCACGCCGCAGTGACGCCCGGATTGACGTGGAGTTTGACACCAACCCGGTCAGCGCTGAGTGTTTTGATCACGTGATGTATGCCACCGGACGCGCTCCCAACGTGGCCGGGCTGAAGCTGGACGCAGCGGGTGTGGCACTGGCAGCCGGCGGCGGCATTGCGGTTGATGCGTTTTGTCGCACCAGCGCAGCCCACATATTTGCGGTCGGCGATGTCACTGACGGCATCGCCCTGACACCAGTGGCCATCCGCCAGGGCGCGGCAGTGGCCAACAGCCTGTTTGGTGCGGTGCAACAGGCGGCCGATCTGACGTTGGTCCCCTCTGCCGTGTTCAGCCAACCGCCGATCGGCACGGTCGGTCTCAGCGAGGCCGCGGCGCTGGACCAGTTTGGTGTCATCGATGTTTATCGTTCGCGCTTTCGGCCGCTACGCCACGCGCTGTCCGGCCGTGACGAGCGCACGCTGATGAAGCTGGTGGTCGACCACACGACGCAGCGCGTGGTCGGCGCCCACATGGTCGGGCCGGACGCGCCCGAGATCATTCAGGGTCTGGCGCTTGCCTTGCGTCTGGGTGCGAGCAAAGCCGACTTCGACGCCACGCTGGGTATCCACCCAACGTCCGCCGAGGAATTCATGACGCTGCAGGACAAACAAACGCTACGCAAGAGCAACTGACATGGCACCGAGCAGCGCGCAGGAAATCATTGAGGGTCTGTGCCAGGCCAGCGCATCGATTTCGCCCAAGTATTTTTACGATGCGCAGGGCTCCACCCTGTTCGAGGCCATCACCAAACTGCCCGAGTACTACCCGACGCGCACCGAGCAATCGGTGATGCAAACCCACGGCCGCGCCATCGCGCAAAGCATTGGCCGGGTCACAACCCTGATCGAGCCCGGCGCCGGCAGTTGCAACAAAGCCCGTGCGCTATGCCGCTTGCTGCGTCCCGAGCGTTTTATCGGTTTGGATATTTCAGCGCAATATCTGCTCGGCTCGATCGAGCGCATGCGCGCCGAGTTTGCGCAGCTTGATCTGCGCGCCGTGGCCGCCGACATGAGCGGCGCATTTGAGCTGCCGCCCGACATCCCCCGCCGCGCCCGGCTGGTGTTTTATCCTGGCTCTTCTATCGGCAACTTTGACCCTGAGCACGCGTTGGACCTGCTGGCGCGCATGCGGGCGCTGATCGATCTGGACGGCGCCCTGTTGATCGGCATCGATCTGCCCAAGAACGTGGCGATACTCGAAGCGGCCTATAACGACGCAGCCGGCATTACCGCCGCCTTCAACCGCAATGTGCTGGCGCATGTCAATCAAATCATCGGCAGTGACTTTGATCCCGCTCAGTGGCAGCATCGCTCGTTCTTCAACACCCGGGAGTCGCGCATCGAAATGCATCTGCAAACGCCCGTGCCGGCGTGCGTGCGCTGGCCCGCTGGCGAGCGCCACTTTGCTGCGGGCGAACGCATTCACACCGAGAACAGCTACAAGTACCCGCTGCCTGACTTCGTCGCCTTGCTACGCTCTGCCGGGTTTAGCCAGGCACAGAGCTGGAGCGACGAGCGCCACTGGTTTGCCGTGATCCTGGCGCGCCCGTGACACCCAACGCAATGGACAACGCCATGACGACCGACCTGATCTCCGCCTTCAACGCGGTGCGCAAGCAAAGCATTGCGCTGGTGGCGCCGTTGTCGGCCGAAGATTGCTGCGTGCAGTCGATGCCCGACGCCAGTCCGGCCAAGTGGCACCTGGCGCACACGACCTGGTTTTTTGAAACCTTTGTGCTGGAACAGCGCGAACGCAACTTCCGGCCTTTTCATCCGGCCTTTCGGGTGTTGTTCAACTCTTACTACAACGCGGTCGGCGACAAGCATCCGCGCCCGCGCCGCGGCCTGCTGACCCGTCCCGCGCTGGACGAAGTATTGCAGTACCGGCGCCACGTTGACCAGCGCATGCTGGCGCTGCTGCGCGCCGATGCCGGCGACCCTGAGTTGCGCGCCATCGTGACGCTCGGCCTGCAGCATGAACAGCAACATCAGGAGTTGCTGCTGACCGACATCCTGCACCTGTTCGCGCAAAATCCACTGCTGCCGGCCTACACCCGTGCCCGGCCCCGCTACGCGCCAGCGCCACCGCTGCGCTGGCAGGCGCTGGCTGCCGGCACCGTGCAGCTTGGCTATGACGGCGACCAGTTTTGTTTCGACAACGAACGGCCCCGTCACGCCGTCTATCTGCAGGGCTGCGAACTGGCGTCGCGACTGGTCACCAACGGAGAATATGGCGCGTTCATTGACGCCGGCGGTTACACCGACCCGGCGCATTGGCTGGCCGAAGGCTGGGACTGGCGCGCCGCGCAGGGCCGCGAGCATCCCTTGTACTGGCAGCGAAGCGACACCGGCTGGAGCGAGTTCACACTGGGTGGCCTGCACGCTCTGGACGCCAACGCGCCGGTACTGCACGTGTCCTATTACGAGGCAGATGCCTATGCGCGCTGGGCCGACGCCCGTTTACCCACCGAGGCCGAATGGGAGAGTGGCGCCCGCTGCGACGCCATGCTGCAACTCTTTGACCAGGCCTGGCAATGGACGCAGTCGAGCTACGCGCCGTATCCGGGGTTTCGCCCGCCGAGCGGCGCGGTCGGCGAATACAACGGCAAATTCATGGTCAACCAATATGTGCTGCGCGGCGGCTCCTGCGCCACCCCTGAAAACCATTCCCGGATCAGTTATCGCAACTTCTTTGCAGCTTCGGCCTGCTGGCAGTTCTGCGGCATCCGGCTGGCCCGCGATGCCTGATACCAAGTCGCCTGCGAAAAACAAGAAGTCGTAAAACGAGTGTGGTACGCCAGCGAGCTTGGGTGAGCCAGTCCGCTCGTCTTCCCGCAACGCTGACGTTGGCACGCAAACTACAAATTCAGGAGCAATCCGGTGCGGCGCTCAGTGCAGCGTGGACTTGGGGTTTTGCCAAATAAAGGGGGAGGCCGCAGGCCGGAGGACATTCGCGGAACTGAGTGCCGTGCCGGGGTGCTCCGGGTTACAGTCGAGCGCGCCGGGTTACAGGCGGAGCGCTCCGGGTCACAGCCGGCGTGCTGCGGGTTACAGCGAGAGCGCACCCACACAGCGCCAACGCCTGTTACATCGATACCATGTACGCCACCAGTGCCGCGATGTCGGCGTCGCTCATGCCGCGGATGCTGGTCACCATGTTGCGGCTAAGGCGTGCGATCGGGTGGTCGCGGTAGCCCTTGATGGCAGCCGTCAGGTAGCCCGTCTGCTGTCCCGCCACACGCGATAACTCTTCGCTGCCGTGGCCATCGCCCTCATGGCAGTCGGCACAGTATTTTTTGTACAGCAGCCGGCCTTTGCCGACCAGCGCCGCATCGGCCACCGGCTTGTGCTGCACACTCTGGCGCGCGTAGAAGGCAACCAGACTCAGCTTCTCGTCCGGGCTGAGGACTTTGATCAGGCGCTGCTTGAATTCGCTGGTATGGCGTCGCCCATCGATGTAGCTTTGCAACTGCTCGAGCAGATAACCGGCATTTTGTCCGGCCAGGTTGGGCACATCGGTTTTCACGCTGTTGCCGCCTTCGCCATGGCAATTGGCACAGAAGCTTGCCACTTTGGCGCCGGCTTTGAGCACGCCTTCAAGCTGCGGTGGGCTGGCCTGCACGGCTTTTAGCCTGGCTTTCAAGTCAATTTCGGCGCCGGCACGCGCCTTGCCCGGTTGAGCATTGGCCGGCACAGCGGCGCACAGGAACACCAGCACGGCGACCGACGCCGCACAAATTCGCATTGACATTGAGAAGACCCACGTTGACGTTGCGCCATTTTAAACACCGATTGCGCGGTACGGCGCGGCGCTGCACTGGCCCGGATGGTTCGGCCTGGGATCGTCACCGCCCCGGCCCCAGCCCCCCATGAAACGAACCCCCTAAAGTACAATGCGGCCAGCCATAAAACCTGATTCGCGGGGACTTCCGCCCGCGATAAACCGAACACAAAATGACGCACCACCGTTCACTTGTATTGCAGTCAATTCGTTGGCTGGCCCTGAGCCTGAGCCTGATGTTTTCAACCGCGCAGGCGGACGAGCACTCGGATGTGTCGCAACTGATTCGCTCCGGAAAACTCGCTGACGCGCTGGCCAAAGCGGAACAGTTTCTGGCGGTCAAGCCGCAAGACCTGCAGATGCGGTTTTTCAAGGGTGTGATTCAGCGCGACAGCGGCCGCATCAGCGAGGCCATCGAAACCTTCACCCGGTTGACCGAGGACTACCCTGAACAGCCCGAGCCGTATAACAATGTCGCCGTTCTCTACGCCAGTCAAAACCGGTTTGACAAGGCGCTCGTTGCACTCGAAATGGCGATTCGCACCAATCCCAGCTACGCCACGGCACATGAAAATCTGGGCGATGTGTACGCCAAGCTGGCCAGCCAGGCCTACACCAAGTCGCTACAGCTCGACGGCTCGAACCAGGCTCTGGCGCCAAAGCTGACGCGCTTGCGCGAGCTGTTCGGACCGTCCGGCGCCAAGGCGCAAAAGCCGGCCGCCCCCACCGTCAACGGTGCACCGGCTTCGGTCGTCACGAAGGCGGCACCAGCGTCGCCCAAGCCAGTGGTCGCCAAAGCCACTGCCGGCGCTGACGCTGCGCCCGCGACGCAAAGCCCCGCCGCCACAGCCGACTCTGGCGCCGCGAAAGAAGTGGAACTCGCCGTGCAAGCCTGGGCCAGCGCCTGGGCCGCGAAAGACGTCAAGTCCTATCTGGCCAACTACGCAGCGGACTTCGCACCTGCGACCCGGCAAAGCCGCTCCGACTGGGAGCAGGAACGCCAGCAGCGCATCAGTTCCAAATCCAGCATCAGCGTCACACTCGCCAACCTGAGCGTCACCGTCAGCGCCAACAAGGCCTATGCCCGGTTCCGCCAGGACTACAAGGCCGACAAGCTGCAAGCCTCCGACCGCAAGACGCTGGAACTGGTGAAGAAGGGCGACCAATGGCAGATTGTCAAAGAGTCGGTCGGCAATTGAGGACACTCTGCATCAAGAACGTGAGCAAACCCGCTGTTGCGGCCATCGCGCTGGCGGCGCTGCTGATGGCCGTTGCACAACCGGCGTACAGCAAAAAGCAGCCACGCAAAGCGCACCGCGCGCAGCCAGCGCGCGTCGTCATCGCAAGCACGGACGGCGTGGCCGAGGCGCGCCTGCTGGAAATCTACGCCCTGATCGGCAAGGCGCAAAACCGTGAAGCGCTGCGCAAAGCCAGAGCTCTGGTGCAGGACTTGCCGAATTTTCAATTGGCGCAACTGGTCTATGGCGATTTGCTGACGGCCCAATTGCGCCCACTCAATGCACTGGGCGACGTGCCGCCGGCGCTGGCTCAAAACGCCGGCAACACGCTCAATGAACTGCGCGAAGAATCCCAGCGGCGCATCATGGCGCTGCGCGAGCGACCGCTGCCGGGCACCGTGCCGTCGCAGTTTTTGGCGCTGTCGCAGCGCACCAAACATGCGATCGCGGTCGATGCGTCGCGCTCGCGCCTGTACTTGTTTGAGAATTCCGCCAACGGACTCAAGCTGGTGGCCGACTATTACATCTCACTGGGCAAGGAAGGCACGTCCAAGGTTGCCGAAGGTGACCAGCGCACGCCGCTGGGCGTTTATTACATCAACAGCAATCTGGACCGAAAGAAGCTCAAGGCGTTCTACGGCTCTGGCGCGCTGCCGATCAATTACCCCAATGTGCTCGACAGCAAACGCGGCAAGACCGGCAGCGGCATCTGGCTGCACGGCACGCCGCCAACCCAGTTTTCACGCGCGCCGCTGGCGACCGACGGTTGCGTGGTGTTGGCCAATCCGGACCTGGAACACATCATTCGCACCGTCAAAGTGCACAGCACGCCGGTCATCATTGCGCAACAGTTGCAATGGGTCGCGGCGCAAACTGTTCGGGCCGAGCGCCAACCGTTTGAAGGGGCACTGATGGCCTGGCGCAACGCCAAGACGTCGGGAGACCTGCAGCAAGTTCTTTCCTTTTACACCACCGACTTCACGAGCAACGGCAAGACCCTGACCCAATGGATGCCGACCCTGAAAACAGAGCTGTCTGGAATGCAGGGACGCGCGATTCAGCTTAAGGACGTGTCCTACCTGCGCTGGACCGACAGTGCCGACACCATGGTGGTCACGTTTGGTGAAGTGGCAGACGGTACCCGCACCGGCTTGACCAAACGCCAGTATTGGGTACGCCTGGATAACCACTGGAAGATATTTTCCGAGGGCGTGATCTGAGGATGTGCCGCAGCCGGCGCGGCATCTGCCATGCTTGGGGATGTATAGTGACCAGCACTCCTTCGCAACTGGTGGATATTTAGATGGTTAACGCATGGAATTCTGGAATGGTTCAGCAATGGTTTGATGCTGGCGTTTTTGGCGTACTGGGCTTGCTGATCGGCAGTTTTCTCAACGTCGTGATTTACCGGCTGCCGGTCATGATGGAAGCGCAGTGGAAGGCCGAATGCGCCGAGCACTCAGGTCAGGAGCCGGTGCAAGCCGAAAAGTTCAACCTGATGGTGCCGCGTTCGCGCTGCCAGCAATGCGGCCATCTGATCCGCTGGTATGAAAACATTCCGGTGCTGAGTTACGTTTTTTTACGCGGTAAATGCTCGGCCTGCAAGACGCCGATCAGCGTGCGCTACCCGTTGGTGGAACTGGCCAGTGGCGTGCTGTTTGCGTACTGCGCCTGGCGCTGGGGTGCTGGTGCAACCGCGCTGTTGTGGAGT
This sequence comes from Betaproteobacteria bacterium, assembly GCA_031394895.1. Classification (GTDB taxonomy): domain Bacteria; phylum Pseudomonadota; class Gammaproteobacteria; order Burkholderiales; family Burkholderiaceae_C; genus Rhodoferax. The sequence continues at coordinate 16,227 of JANNUE010000382.1, read as the reverse complement.
GGTTTTGCGGCCACCGTGCTGGCGCTGGCCTTGATCGACTGGGACACCACGCTGTTACCCGACGACATGACCTTGCCGCTGCTGTGGGCCGGCCTGATCGCTGCCGCGCTGCAGTGGAGCGGCGTGCCACTGACAGCCGCACTGTGGGGCGCTGTTGCCGGTTATCTGTCGTTGTGGCTGATCTATTGGGCGTTCAAGCTGGCCACCGGCAAGGAAGGCATGGGCTTTGGCGACTTCAAGCTGTTTGCCGCGCTCGGCGCCTGGTTCGGCTGGCAGGCACTGATTCCGATCATCCTGATGGCCTCGGTGATTGGTGCCATCGTCGGCATCGCGATGAAGTTCTCCAGCGGCTTGCGCGAGGGCGGCTATGTCCCGTTTGGTCCGTTCCTGGCTGGCGCCGGGTTGACCGCGATGATTTTCGGCCCTGGCGCAATACTTCCCGTGATCGGGCTCTAGACCGTGTGGGCTCCTGTCCGGCTGGGACTGACCGGCGGTATTGGCAGCGGCAAAAGCACCGTGGCGCAGTTGCTGGCCGACGCAGGTGCCGCAGTCGTCGATGCCGATGCTATCTCCAGGGAACTGACGGCTTCAGGCGGGTTGGCGGTGGCGCCGATTGCAGCCGCTTTTGGGCCACAGTACGTCACACCAGACGGCGCGCTGGACCGCGACAGAATGCGGGCTCTGGCCTATACAGATGCGACGGCACGCAAACGGCTGGAGGCCATCATTCACCCGATGGTGGCGTACGAAACTCAAAGGCAGGCAGCCAGTGCGGCGACCACCGGACACCGCTGCATCGTGTTTGACGTCCCGCTGCTGGTTGAATCGCCTGCGTGGCGGCAGCGAGTCGATCATGTGCTGGTAATTGATTGCACGCCAGAAGTGCAGATTCGCCGTGTCATGCTGCGCAGCCAGTTGCAGCGCGAAGACGTTGAGAAGATCATCGCCAGCCAGGCCCCCCGGCTGCAGCGCCTGGCGGCAGCGGACAGCGTCATCTGCAACGCTGGGTTGTCACTGGCGCAACTGGCCGATGAAGTGCGGCAAATTGCGGACCGCTTCGGGCTATCATCCGGCTAGCAAAACGGCTTACCAAGAATATCAGCGTGATCCTCTACGAATACCCCTTTAACGAGCGCATTCGCACCTATTTGCGGCTCGAACATCTGTTTGTGCGACTGACAGAACTGGTCGCGCGCGAGCCGGCGCTGGACCACCACTACGCACTGGCCACGCTGTTTGAAATCATGGACGTCGGAGCGCGGGCCGACCTCAAGTCCGATGTGTTGAAAGATCTGGACAAGCAAAAGCACGCTCTGGACTCTTACCGTGGCAATCCGGCCATCGCCGAGGGCGTTCTGGACGAAGTGATCAGGAAACTGGACCAGTGCTTTCAGGCAGTGAACAGCCTGCCCGGCAAGGCTGGGCAGTCGTTGACCGAGAATGACTGGCTGATGAGCATCCGCAGCCGCGTCGGCATACCGGGCGGTACCTGCGAATTCGATCTGCCGGCTTACTACGCATGGCAGCAGCAGAGCGGCGCGGTGCGCAGAAACGATTTGACGCGCTGGGTCGCGACGCTGACGCCGCTGGCCGACGCCATCCATCTGCTGCTCAAGCTGCTGCGCGATTCCGGCTCGCCGCAAAAGGTAATTGCCAGCGCCGGGCAATACCAGCAAAACCTGCCACAGGGCAGAACCTTTCAGTTGCTGCGTCTGGCGCTCGACCCCGAGCTGTTTCTGATCCCCGAAATCAGCGGCAACCGTCTCATGGTCTCGATCCGCCTGATGCGCCACGGCGACGATGAGCGGCTGCACGCGAGCAGCGATGACGCAGCGTTTGAACTGGCTTTGTGCTGATGAAACCAAACGCCGCCAAGCCTGCAAACAAGGTCAAGCTGGTCGCATGCCCCGGTTGTGGCGGCGACAGTGTCTATGCGCCATCCAACCCGTTTCGTCCGTTCTGTAGTGAGCGCTGCAAAAATATCGATCTGGGTGCCTGGGCCAGCGAGAGTTTTCGCATGCCGGTGACCACGCTGGCAGAAGATCAGCTCACCGACGAAACGCCTGACTCGTCGGCCAGCCACTGAAGTACCGGCAAGGTGCCGGCCAATAGGGGCGCCACCTGCACCGGTAGCCTTTGCCAGCTAAAGCGTTGCGCCTCGCGCATCTGCAACTCGCCGCTCCACTGAAAGACCTTCAGGAAGTTCAGTCGCACCAGCGCGTGCGGATAGTCCATGGTTTCGACTTTCCACGGCTCGGCGTGACCGATCTGGATGCCGAGTTCCTCAAACAGTTCGCGTTGCAGGGCGTGGCTCACCGTTTCACCGGCTTCGAGTTTGCCGCCCGGAAATTCCCAGTAGCCTGCATAGACCTTGCCGGCCGGTCTGGAGGTCAGCAGGAAGGCGCCATCGGCACGAATCAGAACGCCGACGGCCACCTCCACCGGCGCGCGCTGCGGGCCGCCCTGGCGCGGCAGATGCGGGTCGGCGACCCGTATCACGCCACTCCAGCGTGCGCCGCGTGCTCGCCCGCGTAGGCACGGGCAAACTGGTAGGCGACGCGGCCGCTGCGCGAGCCGCGCTCGAGCGCCCACACCAGCGCTTGCGCTCTGGCGTCGGCGATGGCTTGCGCGCTGACGCCAAAGGACGACAACCATTGCGCGACGATTGTCAGGTACTCGTCTTGCGAGAACGGGTAAAAACTGACCCACAGACCAAAGCGGTCGGACAGTGAGATCTTTTCTTCCACCACCTCACCCGGATGCACCTCACCGTCTTCCTGATGCGCATAACTGAGGTTGTCCTTCATGTATTCGGGCAGCAGATGGCGCCGGTTGCTGGTGGCGTAGATCAGCACATTGGCCGTCGTGGCCGCAACCGATCCGTCCAGAATGGACTTGAGCGCCTTGTAGCCCGGCTCGCCGTCTTCAAAGCTCAGGTCGTCGCAAAAGACAATGAATTTCTCGGGCCGTTCGCAGACCACATCGACGATATCAGGCAGGTCGGTCAAATCGGCCTTGTCAACCTCGATCAAGCGCAAACCGCGCGCCGCATACTCGTTCAAGCAGGCCTTGATCAGCGACGACTTGCCAGTGCCGCGGGCGCCGGTCAGCAGCACATTGTTCGCCGCCAGACCCTGCACAAACTGCAGCGTATTGCGCTCGATCTTCTCCTTCTGGATGTCAATTTCTTTCAGGTCGCTTAACCGCATGCTGGCTACATGTCGCACCGGCTCCAGCGCGCCGTGGCCGGAGCTGCGCTTGCGATAGCGGTAGGCGACCGAGGCGCTCCAGTCTGGCGCCGTCAGCGCCTGCGGCAGTACTGATTCGATGCGCGCGATCAGTTGCTCGGCGCGCAATAACAGATGCTCAAATTGCTCGTTCATGAACGATAGTCGGCGTTGATCGAGACGTAGTCGTGGCTGAGGTCGCAGGTCCAGACCGTGTCCTGCGCGCTGCCGCGCCCGAGCAGCACGCGCACCGTGATCTCGCTTTGCGCCATCACGCGCTGGCCCTGCTCTTCCAGGTAAGCAGGATGGCGACCGCCCCGGCTTGCCACATGCACGTCGTCGAGATACAGGTCAATGCCAGTCTGCTCCAGATCGGCAATGCCGGCGTAACCGACCGCTGCCAGGATGCGCCCCAGATTCGGGTCGCTGGCAAAGAACGCGGTCTTCACCAGCGGTGAATGGGCAATCGAATAGGCCACCTGGCGGCACTCAGCCGCTGTCTTGCCGCCTTCGACCCGGATCGTGATGAACTTGGTCGCGCCTTCGCCGTCGCGCACAATCGCCTGCGCCAGTTTTCTGGCAATGTCCAGCATCGCTGCCTTGAGTTGCAGCCCTGCAGCACTGGCCAGCGAGTCGATAGGCGCATGCGCCGCCCTGTTCGTCGCAATGACCACAAAGGAGTCATTGGTCGATGTGTCGCCATCGACCGTGACACGGTTAAACGAACCTTCGGCCAACTCCAGCGCCAACTGCTGCAGGACGGTCTGACTGATACAAGCGTCGGTGGCCATAAAGCCGAGCATGGTCGCCATGTTCGGACGAATCATGCCGGCGCCCTTGCTTATGCCGGTAATCGTGACCAGCGCGCCGGCTATCGTCAGGTGCGCCGAAAACGCCTTGGGCACCGTGTCGGTGGTCATGATGCCTTGCGCCGCCCGCAGCCAGTTGTCCTGCCGCGCGTCGGCCAGTGCTGCATCGAGTCCGGCCACGATACGTTCAACCGGCAGCGACTCCATGATGACGCCGGTGGAAAACGGCAGCACCTGCTGCGGCTCGATTTCAAGCTTGCGCGCCAATGCGACGCAGCTATCAAGCGCACGACGAAGCCCGTCTTCACCAGTGCCAGCGTTGGCATTGCCGGTGTTGATCAGCAGCGCGCGGATGGGTGAGCCCTGACTCAAATGCTGGCGGCACAGTTGCACCGGTGCGGCGCAAAACCGGTTCTGTGTGAACACGCCGGCGACCGACGCGCCGTCATCGATCAGTACCACGCTCAGGTCTTTGCGATCAGCTTTGCGGATGCCGGCCTCGGTGACGCCGATGCGCACACCGGCTACGGGAAACAGTTCGACCGGATTGGGTTCGCTCAGGTTGACGGGCATCGGTTACCTTAATCAGTTGGGGACAGAGCTGGTTCGCCATGCGTAACTGCGGTCTGTCCCGCAAAGAAGTTAGTTCAATTTCCCGTGGCAGTGCTTGTATTTCTTGCCGCTGCCGCAGGGGCAGGGTTCGTTGCGACCGACGCGCGGCACCTGGCCGGCTCTGGCCGATGCGTTGTTGCGCACCGTTTCCTCGTCCACCACTGTCACCACTTCGCCGGTTTCAGTCGGCGCGCTGTAGGTCACGTTGGAAATGCTCTCGGCCCGGGTCTCCATCGCCTGGGCTGCCTCTTCGAGCTGTTCGCCGGACTGAATCTGGACCGACATCAGCACCTTCGTGACGTCGTTCTTGACGGCATCGAGCAACTGGCCGAACAACTCGAATGCCTCGCGCTTGTATTCCTGTTTCGGTTGTTTCTGCGCGTAGCCGCGCAAGTGAATGCCCTGGCGCAGATAGTCGAGCGCGCTCAGGTGTTCACGCCAGTGCGTGTCGATGCTTTGCAGCAGTACCATGCGCTCGAACTGGAGGAAGTTGGCGTTGCCAACCTGTTCGACCTTGGCGCCAAACACCCGGTTCGCCTCGCCGCGCACGGCCTCCAGCAGGTCTTCATCGGTGATCGCGCTGGCGGCGCTGACCTGGGCTTGCAGCGCCACCGTAACCTTCCACTCCTTGTCCAGAACTCGCTCCAGCGTCGCAATGTCCCACTGCTCCTCGACCGATTCGACCGGCACGTATTCGCGCACCAGATCATTGAAACAGCCTTCCCGCAGCGACGTGATCTGGGCCGTCAGATCATTCGCGTCGATGATCTCATTGCGTTGCTGGTAAATCACCTTGCGCTGGTCGTTCGACACGTCGTCGTATTCGAGCAGTTGCTTGCGAATGTCAAAGTTGCGCGCCTCGACCTTGCGCTGGGCGCTCTCGATGCTGCGCGTCACGATGCCGGCCTCGATCGCCTCTCCGTCGGGCATTTTCAGCCGGTCCATGATGGCCTTGACGCGGTCGCCGGCAAAGATGCGCATCAGTGCATCGTCCAGGCTCAGGTAAAAGCGCGACGAGCCAGGGTCGCCCTGGCGGCCCGAACGGCCACGCAACTGGTTGTCGATGCGGCGCGATTCATGCCGCTCGGTGGCGATGATGCGCAGGCCACCAACGGCCTTGACCTGTTCGTGGTCCAGCGCCCACTGGGCGCGCAAAGCGTCGATTTGCTGCTGCTTTTGCACGGCATCGATCGCTACGTCGGCCTCGATCGCGTCGATCGCCGGATTGATGTTGCCACCCAGCACGATGTCGGTTCCGCGACCTGCCATGTTGGTGGCGATGGTGACCATTTTGGCGCGCCCAGCCTGCGCCACGATGTCGGCCTCGCGTGCGTGCTGCTTGGCATTAAGCACCTGGTGCGGCAGTTTTTCCTTGTCCAGCAACTGCGAAATCACTTCCGAGTTTTCAATCGAGGTGGTGCCCACCAGCACTGGCTGACCGCGCTCGTAGCATTCGCGGATGTCCTTGATCGCCGCTTCGTATTTTTCCCGCGTTGTCTTGTACACGCGGTCGAGTTGATCTTCGCGCCGGCTCGGCTTGTTGTACGGCATGACCACCGTCTCCAGCCCGTAGATTTCCTGGAACTCATAGGCTTCGGTATCGGCCGTGCCGGTCATGCCGGCAAGCTTGCCGTAGAGCCGGAAATAGTTCTGGAACGTGATCGACGCCATGGTCTGGTTTTCTGGCTGGATCGCCACCGCCTCTTTGGCCTCCACCGCCTGGTGCAAACCGTCACTCCAGCGTCGCCCGGTCATCAGGCGACCAGTGAACTCGTCAACGATCACAATCTCGCCGTTTTGCACTACATAGTGCTGGTCGCGGTGATACAACTGATTGGCACGCAGGGCCGCATACAGGTGATGCATCAGCGTGATATTGGCCGGGTCGTAGAGCGATGCACCGGCCGGAATCAGCCCCAGATTGGTGAGCAGGCGCTCGGCGCTTTCATGGCCCTGTTCAGTCAGAAACACCTGGTGGCTTTTTTCATCGAGCGTGAAGTCACCCGGCTTGGTAATGCCTTCGCCGGTGCGTGGGTCTTCTTCGCCTTCCTGCCGGGTCAGGGTTGGAACGACCTTGTTGATCGCGATGTACAGGTCGGTGTGATCTTCCGCCTGGCCGCTGATGATGAGTGGCGTGCGCGCTTCGTCAATCAGGATCGAGTCCACCTCATCCACAATCGCGTAGTTCAGTCCGCGCTGGACCCGGTCGTTCGCCTCATAGACCATGTTGTCGCGCAGGTAGTCAAAGCCGTATTCATTGTTGGTGCCGTAGGTGATGTCGGCGCGGTACGCCGCCTGTTTTTCCTCGCGCTCCATCTGCGGCAGGTTGATGCCGACCGTCAAGCCCAGAAAGTTGTACAGCTTGCCCATCCACCGGGCGTCGCGATTGGCCAGGTAGTCGTTTACCGTCACGACGTGCACGCCCTTGCCGGTCAAGGCATTCAAATAGACCGGCAAAGTGGCGGTCAGCGTCTTGCCTTCACCGGTTCCCATCTCGGAAATCTTGCCGTTATGCAGCGACATGCCACCCAGCAACTGAACGTCGAAATGGCGCATCTTCATGACACGTTTTGAGCCTTCGCGCACCACCGCAAAAGCCTCTGGCAGCAAGGCGTCTAGCGTCTCGCCTTTGGCGACTCGGTCCTTGAACTCCTGTGTCTTGGCGCGCAGGGCGTCATCGGGCAGTTTTTCAAGCTCGGCTTCCAGCGCGTTGATGCGAACTACGCTGGAGCGGTACTGTTTGATCAGGCGGTCATTGCGACTGCCGAAAATTTTGGTGAGGATGTTGGTAGCCATGAATGCAACACAAACCCGCCAGCCCACCGGGGCCAACAGAGCAGCGCAATCCTTTTTCTAATCTGGGTAAATTGGGGTCACTATCGCGAAACGCAACCGTTGCAACGCCATAGCGTCACGCCGGGATAAGCCATCGGCTGATTTTACCTTTGCCCGGGCCCGCGCTTTTCGACCAGCCCAACGTGGTTGGCCGCCAGTGCCCGTGCCGGCAGATGACGCCCGGCCGCCAGAAACTTCTGCGGGTCTTGCGGGATGCCCTGAACCAGCACTTCAAAGTGCAAATGCGCTCCGGTCGAGCGCCCGGTGCTGCCGACTTCGGCGATTTTCTGGCCGCGTTTGATCAGGTCGCCGCGCTTGACCAGTGTTTTCGACGCATGCGCATAGCGCGTGATCAGGTCGTTGCCATGATCGATCTCAATCATGTTTCCATACTCCGGATGAAATTCCTGCGTCACCACGACACCGCCAGCAGCGGCCAGAATCGACGTACCACGGTCGGCCTGAAAGTCCAGTCCGGTATGCAGCGCCATGCGGCCGACAATGGGATCGACACGCCAGCCAAACAGGGAACCCAGATTGCCCTCCAAGATGGGTCGCTGGGTTGGCACCATCATGCTGCGGATTTTGTGATCAAACAGGCGTGACTCCATCACCGTCAGCAGGTCGGCCCGCTGATCTGCCAGCCGGTCCAGATCGGCCAGTGACTGCTGCAGCTCATTCACCGACGCCGGGCGGGCCGACACCAGCGCACCGCCCTGTCCTGGCCTGGCCCTGATCTCTTCCGGGTTGACTCCGGCCAGGCCGGAGACACGCTCACCCAGGGACTCAAGCTGCGTCATCTTGGCCTGCATCTCACCGAGTTTGCGCGCAAGCATGTCCAGGTTTTCGCGCATGAAGCGGTCGCGCTGCTCAAACTCGTCCTTCACCACCAGTCGCAGCACGCTACCGACCACCGGCCAACCCTCTCTGGCCCCCTTGAGGAACACCCAATGGTACAAGCCGGCCGCGACCACCATCAGGCTGAAGCTGGCGAGCAGCCCGGCCAGCATCAACTTGCTGCCACTGAGATGAATGGCCCGGCTTTTGGCCAGCCAGGCATCCGTGATAATCAAATGCATTGTGAAATTCTCCTCAACCACCCGCTCATGAACCGCCGTCGCCATGCCGTCTCGCTGCTGCAAGCCAGCCAGGAATCACCCACGCTGGCAAGATTGACCGAGCTCAGCCGCGACTCGGTGGCCCGGCTGAAGGCGATCGAGCCGCTGATTCCGGTGTCGCTGCGCACGGCAGTCAAAGCCGGGCCGATCGAAGGCCCGGTCTGGTGCCTGATCCTCGACAGCAACGCAGCAGCAGCCAAGATCCGGCAACTGCTGCCCGCCTTCGAATCCCATTTGCGGGTCAAGGGTTGGGAGGTTAACTCAATTCGGCTGAAGGTTCAAATGAAACGCGACACCTGATCTCGTCACGCGTCGCAAGGCCGCTGTCAACCGAAGAGAAATGGTGCCGATTATCGGATTCGAACTGATGACCTACCGCTTACAAGGCGGTTGCTCTACCAACTGAGCTAAATCGGCACGGGTTTGATTTTAACGGACTCTTTTCGCCTGACCGGCTGCACGCCGGGCTTATTTCACCCGCTTCAAACTGGGTCGCGGACCGCTGGCGACCGGGCGCGGCGGATCCGGTTCCCGGTCTGATCCGTCCGCTCCATGATCCGATTCAACACTGGTCAACTGAGGCACCTTGTGTTCATGCTGCAGTGCGGGCGGCGCTGGGCGTGACTCGGCTGTGGCAGACGATGCGACAGGTTTGCCCTCTTCGGTACTCACCAGAGGGAAAGCCATGCCCTGCCCGTTCTCTCGGGCATAGATGGCAATCACCCGGTTGACCGGCACCATGATGTCGCGCGCGGTGCCGGCAAAGCGGGCCTTGAACTCGATGTAGTCGTTGCCCATTCTGAGCCCGGTGGTGGCATCAAAACTGACATTGAGAACGATCTCGCCGTCTTTCACATACTCGCGCGGAACCTGCACCGTGTCATTCACCGACACAGCAAGGTACGGGGTAAAACCGTTTTCGGTACACCACTCGTACAGAGCCCGGATCAGGTAGGGACGGGTCGAGGTGGCTTCTGGGGCGTCAATCATCAGTGACATGCAACGCGCTTATTTGCGCATCACTTTCTCGGAAGGGGTCAACGCCTCGATATAGGCTGGCCGCGAAAAAATGCGCTCGGCGTATTTGAGCAAGGGCGCTGCGTTCTTGCTCAGATCGATGCCGTAGTAGTCTAGACGCCACAGCAACGGAGCGATGGCGACGTCGAGCATCGAGAAGCCGTCGCCCAGCATGTACTTGTTCTTCAAGAACACCGGCGCCAGTTGTGTCAGGCGATCACGGATGTGCGAGCGCGCCTTCTCCAGCACTTTCTCGTTATTCTTGACGGCGCGCGACTCCAGCGTCGAGACATGGACAAACAGCTCCTTCTCAAAATTGAGCAGGAACAGGCGCACCCGCGCCCGATCGACCGGATCGCCTGGCATCAACTGGGGATGCGGGAAGCGCTCATCAATGTACTCGTTGATGATGTTCGACTCATACAAAATCAGGTCGCGCTCCACCAGGATCGGCACCTGACCGTACGGATTCATGACGCTGATGTCTTCCGGCTTGTTGTACATGTCAACATCGCGGATCTCGAAGTCCATGCCTTTTTCGAACAGGACAAAACGGCAGCGGTGGGAAAACGGGCAGGTAGTACCTGAATACAGCACCATCATGGTGGAATCTCCTAAAAATCAAAAAGAGTGGGCTGCTGTGTGCAATCCCACTCCGAAAAACCGAAGTCACGCTCTTGCAGAGTGAAACTCAAGCCATCAATAAGTGCTACTTGACGTCCTTCCAGTACGCGGCGTTGAGACGCCAGGTGAAAAACGTGAGCACGCCGAGAAACAACATAACCCATATGCCAACGCGAACACGGGTGTTTTGCACCGGCTCGCCCATCCACTGCAAATAGGCCACCAGATCACCGATCGCCTCGTCATACTGCAACGCGGTCATGCTGCCCGCCTTGACTTGTTCCCACCTTTTAAAGGTGGGCGCCGACGCACCATGCCCGGCGACGCCCTCATAAACCGGACGACGTTCACCCTGCAGTTCCCACAACACATGCGGCATTGCCACATTCGGAAACGCCAGATTGTTCCAGCCTGTGGGTTGCGCTTCGTCCTGGTAGAAAGTCCGCATGTAGGTATACAGGTAATCTGCCCCTGTGCCACTGACGCCGGCTCGCGAACGGGCGATCAGCGTGAGGTCGGGCGGATTGACGCCGAACCAGGCTTTGGCCTGTTGCGGATCAATCGCAGCCTTCATGGTTTCACCAATCTTTGCATTGGTCACCAGCAGGTTGTCCTTGATCTGGTCTTGCGTCAACCCGATGTCTTGCAGCCGGTTATAGCGCTGAAACGCCGCCGAATGGCAACTCAGGCAATAGTTGACGAAGAGTTTAGCACCGTTTTGTAAGGCGGCCACGTCGTTCGTGCGCTCTGGCGCCTTGTCCCAAGCCAACCCACCGCCGTTGGCCAGCACACCCGATGTCCACCCAAACATCAGTATCAAACCGAGCAAAATTCTTTGACGCAAACTCGCGATTTTCATAGTGATTTCTTCCGCTCAATGCGCCGAAAAGGTGACACGATCCGGTACCGGTTTTGACTTTCCAAGCCGGCTCCACCAGGGCATCAGAATAAAGAAGCCGAAGTAGAACAGAGTCGCCACCTGCGCCACGCGGCCACTAATGATGGACACCGGTTGCGTGCCCAGGTAGCCCAGCACGAGGAAGTCGAGCACGAACACCGCATACAGGTATTTGTGCCAGCTTGGACGGTAACGGATCGACTTGACCGGGCTGTTATCGAGCCACGGCAGAAAGAACAGAATAACGACACCGCCGCCCATCGCGACCACGCCCCAGAATTTGGCGTCGATGGAAGCCATCATGGCCGAGACCGCCAGCGCGGCCACCACGATCAGCCCTTTGAACAGACTGGGCATCTTCGCTTTGACAACCGCCAGCGCCGCACCTGCCAGCACGCAGGCAATCAGCACGTACATCATCTCGCTGGTGACGGCGCGCAGCAGCGAGTAGAACGGCGTGAAATACCAGACCGGTGCAATGTGCAACGGCGTCTGGAGCGGGTTGGCCGGGATGAAGTTGTTGTACTCGAGGAAGTAGCCGCCCATCTCCGGCGCAAAGAAGATGATGGCGCTAAATGCCATCAGGAACACGCTGACGGCAAACATGTCGTGCACCGTGTAGTACGGGTGAAACGGGATGCCGTCCAACGGGATGCCACTGACGTCTTTGCGCTCCTTGATCTCGATGCCATCGGGGTTGAGCGAGCCCACTTCATGCAGGGCAATGATGTGTGCCACCACCAGACCGAGCAGCACCAGCGGCACGGCGATGACGTGAAAGCTGAAGAATCGGTTCAGCGTTGCATCGCCGACCACATAGTCGCCACGAATCAGCAGCGCCAGATCGGGCCCAATGAAGGGAATGGCGGAAAACAGGTTGACGATCACCTGCGCGCCCCAGTAGCTCATCTGCCCCCAGGGCAATAGATAACCCATAAAGGCCTCGGCCATCAAGACCAGAAAAATGGCGCAACCAAAAATCCAGACCAGTTCTCTCGGTTTGCGATAGCTGCCGTATAGCAGGCCACGAAACATGTGCAGATAGACCACCAGAAAGAACGCGGAGGCGCCGGTGGAATGCATGTAGCGGATCAGCCAGCCCCAGGGCACGTCGCGCATGATGTATTCGACCGAGGCAAAGGCCAGCGCCGCGTCCGGCTTGTAATGCATTACCAGGAAGATGCCGGTGACGAGTTGAATCACCAGCACGAACAGCGACAGCACACCAAAGACATACCAGATGTTGAAGTTCTTCGACGCGTAGTACTCGCTCATATGCTCTTTGAAGAGCTTGGAAAGCGGAAAGCGGTTATCTACCCAGTTCAGCAGTTTTTCGCCCGCCGCAGCGTTCGGGGAGATTTCGTGAAATTCAGCCATGTCGTGGGTCCTCAGGCTTGCCGGTCTTCGCCAATGAGCAATTTCGTATCGGAGAGATACGCGTGGGGTGGTACTTCAAGATTGTCCGGTGCCGGCTTGTTCTTGAACACCCGACCCGCCAAATCAAAGGTCGAACCATGACACGGGCAAAGAAACCCACCCTGCCAGTCATCGGGCAACGATGCCTGTGCGCCAGTCTGAAACTTGTCGGACGGGGAACACCCCAAATGCGTGCAAATACCCACTGCGACCAGGTATTCCGGCTTGATCGAGCGTGTCGCATTGCGCGCATAGGCGGGCGCCTGGTCAGCCGGCTTGCGCTCGGAATTCGGGTCAGCCAGTTGCGGGTCGAGTTTGGCCAGGGCCGCCAGTTGCTCCTGCGTACGACGCACGATCCATACCGGTTTGCCGCGCCACTCCACAGTCATCTTCTCACCGGGCTTGAGACCGGCGATATCGGCCTCCACTGCGGCGCCGGCGGCCTTGGCCTTCTCGGACGGCTGAAAACTGCTGACAAAGGGCACCGCAGCCGCGATACCGCCGACGATACCGGCGCAACTCGATGCAATCAGCCAGGTGCGCTTGCTGGTGTCGGGCTGACCGCTGTCGGCAAAGGGTTCGCTCATGGGATTCCTCAATGAAGATCGCAATTTTTTTGGGTAACTTATCATTCTAACCGACCCAGTGAAATCGGGTATGTCAGCACCGGCCCGACGTTGATGCTTGCGCTACAGCCAGTTTATGGTCAATACTTGCGTTCTCAAATCTAATAAGGAGTTATCTCACATGGGAATGATGCAGGAATTCAAAGAGTTCGCCGTCAAGGGCAATGTGATGGACCTGGCCGTCGGCGTCATCATTGGCGCTGCTTTCGGCAAGATCGTTGACTCCATGGTCAACGATCTGATCATGCCGGTGGTCGGCGCCATCTTCGGGAAACTTGATTTTTCCAATCTTTTTGTCGTACTCGGTCAGGCTCCAGCCGGAGCCACGACGCTTGATGCGCTCAAGAAAGCCGGTGTCCCGGTGTTTGCCTATGGCAACTTCATCACGGTAGCTGTCAATTTCGCAATACTGGCGTTCATTATTTTCATGATGATCAAGCAGATCAACCGCCTGAAGAAGAGTACCCCGCCAGCGCCACCAGCCCCTGCTGTCACCGCAGAAGATGTGCTGTTGTTGCGGGAAATTCGCGACAGCCTGAAGAAATAGCGAACTGGTTGCGGTCGCGCGCAAACTATCCGGACAGTTTGCGCGCCATCCGGACCGCCTGCAGCAGGCTGTGCGGATCGGCCCGGCCGCTGCCGGCAATGTCGAAGGCGGTTCCGTGATCCGGGCTGGTACGCACCAGCGGCAGGCCCAGCGTCACGTTGACGCCGGCCTCTAACCCCAGGTATTTCACCGGGATCAAACCTTGGTCGTGGTACATCGCCACCACCACGTCAAATTCACCGGGCCTGCCGTTTTTCGCACGCGCACGCATAAACACCGTGTCCGGGGCAAACGGGCCTGCAGCCTGCCAACCCTGAGCGGTGGCCGCCTGGACTGCCGGCGCGATGATGTCGAGTTCTTCACGGCCAAACAGACCCGCCTCGCCGGCATGCGGGTTCAAGCCCGCCACCCCAATGCGTGGCGCACGACCCAGGATGCTCGTGAGCGAGTGATGCGTGATCTGCAGTGTCTCCAGCACATTGGCAAAAGTTACCGCGTCAATCGCGGCCCGCAAGGACACATGAATGCTGACCAGAACCACGGCCAATTCATCGTTAGCCAGCATCATGCGCACCGGCAGCGCCGCTGGCACCTTGCCCAGATGCGCCGCTGCCAGCGCTTGCAGCATTTCGGTGTGACCGGGGTAGCTGGAGTGCGGTGCACCGGCCAGTGCCAACGCCTCCTTGTTGAGCGGCGCCGTCACCATGGCGGCCAGCTCGCCGCGAAGGGCAGCCTGCGCTGCCCACACCACGCATTGCGCGGCAGCCCGGCCCGCGCCAGCGCTCAGGATTCCAAACGGCGGCGGCGCCGCCAGCACTCCCATCGGCAATATCGCCATGCAACGCGGCGGCATAACCAGCGCCTGTGCGGCATCTTCGATCACGGCTACCGGCCAGTCCGGCTGCGTCGCAGCAACCAGCTTCAGCGCCCGGCGCAGCGTGGCGACATCGCCGACCACAAAACAACCCCGCAGCAGTTCGGGCGAATCGAGGAACGCCTTGGCAATGATTTCCGGACCAATACCGGCCGGGTCGCCCATGGTGATGGCAATCGGCTTGTCCATGCTCAGGCCGGATTGTCAATGTCAATGAATTGATGCGCCAGGCCGAACTGGGTAGCGACATGCGCCGCCAGCGCCGGTGCGCCGTAGCGTTCGCTGGCGTGGTGGCCACAGGCCAGATAGGCGACACCGCTCTCCCGCGCGTAGTGCGTCTGCGGCTCCGAAATTTCACCGGTAATGAAGGCGTCAGCGCCAGCCGCAATCGCGGCCTCAAAATAACTTTGCCCGCCACCGCTGCACCAGCCGATCTTCTTGATGGCACGCGGCGCGCCAGCAACCAGCGCGACCGGGCGATGCAACTGGTTTTGAATATGTTGCGCAAGAACTTCCGCGCTGTCAAAAGACGGCGCATCGCTGCGCCCGCCCAAAAAACCGATGTCCTGCTCGCCGAAGCGCGCACTGGCCGTCAGACCGAGCTGCACGCCAAGCTGCGCGTTGTTGCCCAGTTCGGGATGGGCGTCAAGCGGCAGATGGTAGGCAAACAGGTTGATGTTGTGCGCCAGCAGCAGTGCCAGGCGCTGCTTCATCCAGCCGGTGACACGTCCGTCCTGGCCGCGCCAGAACAAACCGTGATGCACGAAAATCGTGTCGGCCCGAGCCGCGATAGCGGCCTCTATCAGCGCGCGACTGGCGCTAACGCCCGAGACGATTTTGCGCACCTGGTCGGCGCCCTCGACCTGCAGTCCGTTCGGCCCGTAATCGCGGAACCGCTCTGGTTCAAGCAGTCTGTCAAACGCCTGCAATAGCTGGTTGCGATCAATCATGGCCACATTGTCAACCAATTCTGCCAGCCAGCCGCCTTGCACGAGCCAAGCCCGGCAGCGCACAGGGCTGCGGGCGAGAGCCTACAATTTGCCGGTTGTCCAAGAAGTATTTCATGAAACGTCTCTGGTTATTGTTCGCCCAAACTGTCACGGTGCTACTGGCGGCCTATTTTGTCGTGGCCACACTCAAACCCGAATGGCTGGGCAGCCGGCTATCGCGCGCCAGTGCAATAGCCTTGATCGAAGCGCCGGCCAGCAATCAAACCGTGGCGCCAGCGGGCAGCTTCAGATTCGCCGCGCAGAAGTCATCGGCGGCAGTGGTCAGCATTAACACCAGCAAAGCGGCCAGGAACCACCCGCGCGGCAACGACCCCTGGTTCAAATTCTTTTTTGGCGAACAAGGCAACCAGCCGCAGGTCGGGCTCGGTAGCGGGGTCATCGTGAGCGCCAGCGGTTATATCCTGACCAACAACCACGTGGTCGAGAATGCGGATGAAATTGAGGTCGTCCTCAACGATAGCCGCCGCGCCCGGGCCAAAGTGATCGGGACCGACCCGGACTCCGACCTTGCGGTTTTGAAGATCGAACTCGACCGCTTGCCGGTCATTGTGCTGGGTAACTCGGACTCTTTGCAAGTGGGTGATCAGGTACTGGCCATCGGCAACCCGTTTGGC